>CAIWDB010000508.1 GCA_903911305.1 uncultured Methylococcaceae bacterium
ACAATTTGAGCGCCAACATGAATTTCGCTTCACGCGCCAGTTCTTCAGGCGGGACACCGGGCAACGCCAATGCGTCGATAGGCAATTCAAGCATTACGGTATTCATCAGACAATCCTCAAGCAAAGCATAAATTCATAGCGCCATTATCCAACGGCTTATTCTGATATACAATGTATCTCATGTATTTTTAGGGGGTGGCAGATGGCAACAACAATGGTTCATATCAGAGTTGACGAGCAAGTGAAGGCGCAAGCGGCGGAGGCTTTGGCTTCCATGGGGCTTTCAGTGTCCGACGCGGTGCGGATGATGCTGGTTCGAGTGGCAGCGGAGAAAGCATTGCCGTTTGAAATCCGTGTGCCGAATGCGGAAACGGTCGCGGCGATGAGGGAGCTTGACGAGGGCTTAGGAAAGCGTTTCGACACCGTGGAAGATCTGATGGCCGACCTGAATGCGGAGGATTGAACGCTCGTCCGCATTCAAACGGGATTTCAAGCGGGTCAAGGCGACTCCACGCCATGCCCGCGAGGTGGACGGGTTGGTTCTTGCTGCGGCCAGATTGTTGGCAGCGGATCAGCCGTTGCCGGAGGGCAATCGTGACCACCCGCTTGCAGGCGATTGGGCCGGATACCGCGAGTGCCACCTCAAGCCGGATTTGTTGCTGGTCTACCGGAAATCGGGCGATGACCTATTAAAGCTGGCAAGGCTAGGTTCCCACAGCGAACTGTTCGGATAAACGCGATAAGATGTGCCAATCATCATCATGCGGAATGCCCGATTGATGCGCTTCCTTCGTCAGCGCACCCTATGGCCCTGCACATATCACAAATACCTTGGAAAGAGCATACATTAAATGCTTGATAAAATCCTAAATATCATTGTTTGGCTTAGCGAGATAAATACACGTTCTTATGAGCCAATTATAAACGAATATCGTGGCTATCAGCGTCGAATGGTTGCATCAGCAGTCGGTGCTTTGTTCGTATTGATAGTTAGCTGGATATTCCTTCCTCAGCAAGTGCCAAATAATGACTTTATGGCTATTTTGGTCACAGCGGTAGATCAGGTTAGAATGATCCTCGACTTTGTAGCCTTGATATTATGTATTTTCTTCTTATTTAACTTGTTTGAATTTTGGCGATTCTGCACAAGATCATAACTTTGGCCCTAATTAAAAATCTGTTCCAGCATGGACGGCAGCAGGGCTTTTAGAGCTTGTCGGGTTTCGGTGTGTTTGGCTTTCGTCTTCTCAAGCCGCTCAACAACCTCTATTCCTTTTACTTGGTCTTGAAACAGCGGCATTGGCAGTTCAATAGTTAAGAACTGTTTGGGTCGTGTGCGTTCACGACGCGCTCCCACTCCGCGAGTTGCGTTCTGTAGTAAGCTCCAAAACCAAGGTGTTTTTATCAATTCTCCCAAGTAGGCTGGACTAGCTTGATTAGGAATGCAGCGGAAGGTGCGGTACTCGGGAGAAACATAGAAATCGGCTAAAAATTCGGGACATCGGGCAACAGCGCCTTCCCAACCTTTTACTTGGCTTAAAACAATAGCATCCGGGTATAGTCGGTTGAACGCCCTGTAAGTTGTATCCGTGCCGCGTGTTGCGGGTTTTGCAAATAAACCGCCCCCAAATCCACGTACACCAACTTGTGGGTATTCAATATCTGGCAAGACGGGTTCAGTTTCTTCGACTAGCTCAAGTATATCGCCTAATCGCACAGTGCGACCGTCTGCCAGTTTATGATGCAAGCTGATAACTAGCGCGGCGGCATCCGCTTCGATTTCATCCAGCTTGGCCTCTACTTGCCGCACTTTGTCGGCGACGGCATCCAAGCGGGTGACAATGGCGCGTTGTTCGTCAAGTGAGGGAAGCGGGATTTTCAATTCAAAGAAAAAATTTTCTTTATACCTATTTCGAGTTAAAGGCGTACTTCCAGTACAATCGTCTTCGACCCTTTTCCAAACGGTGGGCAAGCGAAACCAATAATTTATGAAACTTGTATCCATTCGATTTTCATCCACATTAAAAATGGGAAACTCGTTGGATACAAAACAATCCTTCAACTCGTCAGGAATAACACCAAAAGCACCCCGCCAAGCAAATAATCGGCTATAAATGAAATCGCCTGTCTTGACTTGATTTAGGCGATTTGCCGAGGTTTCTGTCCCGGTTACGGTTTCTCTTAGAAACGGGCCGGCACCTTCTAGCCGCACACCTAACAACCGATATTCGCTTGCCGCATTTACTGCTTCAAAACGATCAACTTGTTTGAGCAAGTCTCCTAGATGGATAAATGGACAC
>CAIWDB010000509.1 GCA_903911305.1 uncultured Methylococcaceae bacterium
ATATTCATTGGGCGAAAGAACCAAGCTGCCGATCTAGGGTAATCCCAGCCATCGACCAATCGTAATGAATCAGCCCTGTTTGCTCCAATGCAAACTTCAATCAACGCCGTTTGGTTTTTGCCTATCCAACAAGGGCGAGTGATGTGTCCTGCCAATAGTGGACACTCCTGTTTCAAGCGGCCTTCTGCTGTTTGCGATAATTTTGTGCATACACGGCAGGTGCCAGATTGCCTAGGCGCGAGTGGCGGCGTTGGCGGTTGTAAAAGATTTCGATGTATTCCCGTATTGATGCCTCGGCCTCGGCTCGCGTGGCATAGTGCCGGTGATGCACCAGTTCATTCTTCAGGCTCCCCCAGAAGCTCTCAATGGGGGCATTGTCGCTTTCCTCGACATGGAGGCCACCAGACCGTGTTGATCCAGAAGCTTGCGGTAATCCAGTGCGCAGTATTGGCTCCCCCGATCCGAGTGGTGGATTAGCCCGCAAACAGGCATCCGGTGGCTGATCGCCCGTGACAATGCCGATAGCGTGAGGTCTTGTGTCATGCGCCCACCCATGGCGTAACCCACGATCTCGCAGGTGAACTGATCCTTGACCCCCGCCAGATAGAGCCAGCCCTCGCCTGTCGGGATGTAGGTGATGTCCGTGTGCCAGACCTCATTTGGCCCTTGGGTGGTGAAGTCCTGCCCCAACAGGTTGTCCGCCACCGGAAACTCATGGTTCGAGTTCGTGGTCGCCTTGAACTTGCGCTTCTGGCGGCAGCGAATCCCCATGTCGCGCCGCAGCCGGGCAACCCGGTCCCGCCCAACGGCAAAGCCTTCTTCGTTGAGTTCCGCCTGCATCCGCCTTACCCCGTAAGTCTCGCGGGTTTTCACATGGGCTGCGGCAATCGCCACTTTCAGCCGTTCGTCCTCAAGGGCGTGGGGGGACGGCGGGCGGTCCAGCCAAGCGTAGAAACCGCTGCAGGAAACGTCCAGAACCCGCGCCATGACTTCCACCGGGTATTCGAGTCGCCATTCCCTCATGAACGCGTACCTTGCAGCGACTCCCTTGCAAAGTACGCCATCGCTTTTTTTAAGATGTCGCGCTCCATTCGGGCCTCGGTCAAGTCCCTTCGCATCTGCCTCACCTCGGCCTCCAGTTCCGGCACTGAGCGAGCCCCGGGGGCCGATGCCACCACGCCCCCCTTGGCGTTGGACACCCAGTTCGTCAGCGTCCCCTTTGGGATGGACAGCCGTTTCGCCGCATCCCTCAACGAAAGCCCCTGGTTCAATACCAGCTTGACTGCCTCCGCCTTAAATTCATGTGTGTAGCTTTGTGGATTTTCCATTGTTTTCTCCTCTTTGGGTTAGTGTACCAATCGGAAGTGTCCATGTAAGTCAGGATACCTCATAAGAGAAGTTGCTGAACTTCTCAGGCACTCAGACATACGGGTTACCATGAGATATGCTCATCTGTCGCCTGATAATGTGAGAGCCGCTGTAAAGGCTTTGGAAATCAGTCACGATTCGGTCACATTGACGAATCACTCTAGCTCGAAAACTTAACTTAAGCTTCTGATTTTATTGGTCGGGGTGAGAGGATTCGAACCTCCGGCCACTGCCTCCCGAAGGCAATTTATAACCCAATACCCACAAATAATAGTCAACAAATGTAAACAAAACATATCATAAAAACAATGATATAAAAAATACCATTTATTTATCATTGTTGACTCAAATTTACTGGTTTATAATCGTTTTGCACTTACACAGCACTTACGGCTAAATTCATGCCGAGCACTTACATTTACGGGAGCAAAAACGATGCAAGCACTTATCGGCAATAAGCTGATAGCTTCACTCAAGCCAGACCCAAAACCTTATGAAATCCGCGACACCAAGCTAAAGGGCTTCATAGTGCGCGTACAGCCTAGCGGCTCAATGTCCTACATCGTTGAATATGCCAGAGGCAAGCGCGTTACCTTGGGGACGACAAGCATACTTACCCCCGCCCAAGCGCGAGACATGGCGACCGACATCCTAGCCGACGTGGTGAAAGGCGGAGACCCCTTAGCCGAAAAGAAAGCCGCCAAGGTGGACACCCTCAAAGCGTACATGGCCCACGAGTACGGCCCATGGGTTGAAGCCCACCGAAAGGACGGAAAGGCAACGCTTGCCCGTTTAACCGCTTGCTTTGTCCCCGAATTTGGCGACAAGAAATTAAGCGAGTTAAACGCATGGATACTTGAAAAATGGCGTTCCAACCGGCTGAAATCAGGCATACGCCCCGCCACTGTGAACCGCGACATTACCGCAATCAAGGCCGCATTATCCAAGGCTGTTGAATGGCGATTTATCCCGGTCCACCCCCTAGCCGATCTTAAACCCTCCAAAGTGGACAACGCCGGAAAGGTGCGCTTTCTCAGTGACGACGAAGAATGCCGACTGATGCAAGCTTTAGACGAGAGGGAGGAAGGCAAGCGCACCGAGCGAGACACCGCCAACCAATGGCGACAGGCAAGGGGTTACGAACTCAAGCCGAGCCTAACAGGGGGGCATATCGACCACCTTAAACCATTGGTCATACTGGCCCTAAATACCGGAATGAGACGCGGTGAACTGCTAACGCTGGAATGGGCAGACATCGACTTGACCCGCGCTCTAGTGACCGTGAACGGCGACACCGCCAAATCAGGCAAAACCCGGCACATACCGCTAAAC
>CAIWDB010000510.1 GCA_903911305.1 uncultured Methylococcaceae bacterium
AAGTCATTGCGGGAGCAGCAGAACCCCGAAGGGGTTCAAGCAATTAGCCGGGGGTTGAGCGAAGCGACACCCCCGGACGGCAAAACGAATAAAATATCGACCCCGGAGGGGTCGCAGTATTTCCTGCGCGGTCTTAGGATATCGTCAGTTTGAACCTAGCATTTACAGCGTTTTTTGAAGATATCCTAGGTTCATGGGCCGATTGCTGCGACCCCTCCGGGGTCGTGGGTCTTTTTCCACGTTATCCGGGGGTGTCGCTTCGCTCAACCCCCGGCTAATAGCTGGCAACCCTCCGGGTTTCTATAGATCGGCATTTTTGGCCCGGCGGGACTTGTGTATAACGATGAGCACCCGATAGATTGGGAATGAGAAAATTCGGGCTACGCTGGTTTAGTTGCTACTTTGGTTGCGACGCTTGCCCAAATAGAGTCCAGCCAAGCCAAGGCTGAAAAGGGAAATGGTGGCGGGTTCAGGAATGGAAGTAGCGTATTCAACAATATAGTAGGCTTGATTCACATTAATATCAGTTGTGTCAACTCCATCAGCGTCCGACCACTGTCCAATAGTAAAATTTGAAACTGGTTTAATAACAAAAGCTAATTGGTTTTCCGGTTTGCAACCACTACATCCAAATGCGTTATTAGGTTCGACTGGGTTCCAATTGCTATAGGCCCAAGGTTCTCCAGTTATCCAGCTCCACCCTCCGGCTGGCTCAGAACTTCCTGTGGGTTGATAACCGCCAAGCCATGCGATAATTGGTGCTGAAGGCAACTGGGCCAAAATAGGCGCAAAAGTTGATGCGACAAAATTATTTTCCGTTGCCGAGGTTATGGTAGCCAAATAACCATGAACGCCCAAAAACGTCATTGATTCTGCGTTTGCTTTGGCCTGATCCCAGAGAATTTGCGAGTCCACCAACTCATAGTAATGACCATTTCCTCCAGCAGATTTATCCCACAGGAACGGTGTTGCGAGTGCCGTTCCCCCAAACTGATAAGTGATAATGGTTGCAGAAATAACGATTATTTTGCTGATTGATGACATGATATATTCCTGAAGTTGGTATAAATGTACTGATATTGTGATTGCGTTCGCCCCGGCTCATGAGTAAAAGTGGAAGCTTTTGGTTTACGCAGCTACAACTTTTGTTTTTTGCTTGGCAAATACTGCAAAATCAAATTACAATGGAATCTTTAATGTCAATCCACCAAGTGTGGCTTGGTTTCGTATGGAGTGGGAGTGGGTATTATGTCAGTGCATGATAAAATTCGGACGATAATACGCGAAAAAGGCTTGACGCAGGAGGAACTGGCCGAAAAGCTGGAAATGTCAGTGAATGGTTATGGCGACATCGAACGCGGTCTGAGCGATATAAAACTGTCCCGATTGGAACAAATCGCCGAATTGCTGGATGTGGAACTTCCCGAACTGTTTGAGGATGGCAGTAAAATCACATTGAATTTGTTAGGTACAAATAATACTGGGACAGTTAATCTAAATCGTGGTGTTATTAATGCTATTTCCCCCGAATATTCCGAATTGAAACTGGAATTGGAAAAGCAGAAACTCGTCTGCTCCAATAAAGACTTGGAAATTGCAATGAACCAACAAGAAATCAAATATCTGAAAGAAATTAATGAACTGCTGAAAAGTGGTGGTTAATTGAAGATGAAGATTGGCGGGTTACGATGCTAGGCCAGATCGAAACAAACATCAGATTAGCGGTTTGAGCGACTAATCGCACTATATTAAATCCACTGAACCCTCTCTCAATCTCTGCTTAGCTTACGCGATTCCCATTTGAATTTCTTTCCAGATGGTCATGGCCCGAAACCCAAATTTCGCTTCGCCCTTCGACTTCGCTCAGACTGGCTTCATACGCGCTACATGAAATCTTGGAGTGCAAGGCTTGCCTTGATGCTGCGGGAGGTCAAGGGGCTTGCCTTGCTTATATTTTTTTTTCGCAAGGCAAGCCTTGCACTCCAGATAGTTATTTCCTAGAAGTCATCCGACAAATCCAGCGAGCGGTAATCGGGGTAAGCATGGAACTGTCGGGCTAGTTCCTCCCTGCCCAGTCGATCAAACAACTCATGGAAACTGGAATAGGTATACTGTTTTAGATCGGTCACATAGCCATGCTTGATGGGGTTATAAAGCAAATAGTTTAGATGGCGGTAATAATCCTGCTCGTCCCATGGGCAGTAATCCCAATAATTCCACCAGACGGGTAGTTCACAGGCTGTGGCTTGCCGGATGAAATGCGCCGAGCGGCTATGCAATTCGCCAATGATGGAGGGCATGTCCTTGCCTAGCCGACTGTTAGCCAACAGATGATAATGGTTGTCGAGAATAACCCAGTGTTGCAAGTCCCAGTGATAAGAGGAAAAGACTTTCCTCATGCACATTAACAATTCCTGCTTTAGCGCATCTAGCTCTAGCAAATGCCGACGGTTGTAAATGGCCCCGGTGATGAAATAAGGCGTATCGTCCAAGAAATAGATGGGCGGGGGTGTTGGGATGATGCCTAAGCATGATTAGAGCTTCTATGTCAATGTCTCAAGTAAAATATAATAACATTTGGAGTGCGAGGCTTGCCTTGCTTATGTTTTATTTTTTTCGCAAAGCAAGCCTTGCACTCCAATGCCAGCTTATACTTTCCTGGCTTGTCTACTTCGCCACCATAGCTTCGGCAATCAGACTAGGTAGGCCGGTTTCCTCGTCATCCACCACACCCCTGCATAGATATTCCCGAATCTCAGGAATTTCCTAATTTAACGGGGGGTTCGTCATAAATTGAGTAGATGGATAGGAGACAAAGGTTTGCCGCTCTGCGACATTCAAAGACACTTCTCCGTGACTCGGAGACCGTTCTCCCTATCGCTGGCTACCTAATCCGCAGGCACGGGGACGGTTTTCCTATCATCATTTTTTTCCACACTGAGCGTCAATACCATAAGAACGGCCTAGTAAGATAAGGCTGACTTGGTTTTTCTAGCCGAATCTGTCTAGTTTAAATATAAAAATGTGCCATTTTGCGGTATCATCGTTGAGTTTTTTACATAGGTCGGAATTGAATCACAATGCTGGGTAAGCTGGTCAAAACAATCATCGGCAGCCGAAATGATCGGCTGGTTAAGAAAAAAAAGAAAATCGTCAAGAAGATCAATGCACTGGAACCGCAAATCCAAAAATTGACGGATGCAGAGCTACAGGCCAAGACGCCGGAGCTCAGGGAACGCCTGAGCAAAGGGGAGAAATTGGAAGCCCTGCTACCGGAAGCGTTTGCCGTGGTCCGCGAAGCGTCGCAGCGCGTGTTGAAAATGCGCCATTACGATGTGCAATTGATCGGCGGCATGGTGCTGCATGACGGCAAAATCGCTGAAATGAAGACGGGCGAAGGTAAAACCCTAGTCGCCACGCTGGCGGCTTACCTCAACGCCCTGCCCGGCTTGGGTGTGCACGTGGTCACGGTGAACGATTATTTGGCCCGCCGTGATGCCGAATGGATGGGCGAAATATATGGATTCTTGGGGCTGACTACGGGCGTGATCGTCAGCGGCATGGACAATGCCGAACGCCGTGAGGCTTACGCTGCCGACATCACCTACGGCACGAACAACGAATACGGCTTCGATTATCTGCGTGACAATATGGCTTTCACCCCGGAGGATCGGGTGCAGCGAGGCCGTTATTTCGCCATTGTCGACGAAGTGGACTCTATTTTAGTTGACGAAGCGCGCACCCCGCTGATCATTTCCGGCCCAACCGAAGACCGGAGCGACTTATACCATCAAGTCAACCGTCTGATCCCAAGGCTAGTCAAGCAAGAAAAGGAAAACGGGCCTGGCGATTACAGCGTTGACGAAAAGTCCAAGCAAGTTTATCTGACTGATAAGGGACATGAACGGATTGAGCAGATGATGGAGGAGCATGAACTGATCAAACCGGGTCAAAGCCTTTATGACGCGGTGAATATCCGCTTGATGCACTATATCAATGCTTGCTTGCGCGCCAATGTGTTGTTCCAAAAAGATGTGGACTACATTGTGCGTGACAATCAGATCATTATCGTCGATGAATTCACTGGACGTGCAATGACCGGCAGACGTTGGTCAGAGGGTTTGCACCAAGCGATGGAAGCCAAGGAAGGGGTGACGGTGCAAAATGAAAACCAAACCTTGGCATCGATCACCTTCCAGAACTATTTCCGCCTTTACAATAAGCTTTCCGGCATGACCGGCACAGCAGACACTGAAGCGTTTGAATTCCAGCAAATTTACAATCTGGAAGTCGTCGTTATCCCGTCGAATGTACCCAACATCCGTAAAGACTTTGGCGATTTGGTGTATCTGTCAGTGCCGGAAAAATACAAGGCCATCATGGAGGACATTCAAGGATGTGTGGAGCGGGGCCAACCAGTACTAGTGGGCACGACATCCATCGAAAATTCCGAACTATTATCCGGCATGTTAAAGAAAGCCGGTATCGTGCATGAGGTGTTGAATGCCAAACACCATGAACGCGAAGCCCATATCGTTGCCGAAGCCGGACGACCCAGCGCAGTGACCATAGCCACCAACATGGCGGGCCGAGGCACGGACATCATTTTGGGCGGCAACCTTAAAGAGGAAATCACCCGACGGGGTTTGACCGATCCTGCCGACATCGAACAGGCCAAAATAGACTGGCAGCAACGTCATGAAGCGGTGGTTAACAGCGGCGGTCTCCATGTGATAGGTTCCGAACGGCATGAATCGCGCCGCATCGACAACCAGTTGCGCGGTCGTTGCGGTCGCCAAGGCGACCCCGGCTCCACCCGGTTTTATCTATCGTTGGCAGACAGTTTGATGCGTATATTCGCATCGGATCGTGTCGCTGCCATTATGCAAAAGCTTGGCATGAGAGAAGGTGAGGCCATTGAACATCCTTGGGTCACCAAAGCCATTGAGAATGCCCAGCGCAAAGTGGAAGCCCGCAACTTCGACATCCGTAAGCAATTGCTGGAATACGATAATGTGGCGAATGACCAACGCAAAGTGATTTACTACCAACGCGATGCATTAATGGAGGCCGAGGACATTTCCGAAACCATCACGGATATTCGGGTAGACGTGGTGAACATGATGTTCCAACAGTTTATCCCTACCCATACCATGGAAGAACAATGGGACGTGAAAGGTTTGGAGGAAACCTTGGCTCATGACCTGAATGTCGCCATCCCCGTTTCCCAATGGCTGGAAGAAGACCACTATCTGCACGACGAAAAGCTTAAGAAGCTGATCACCGAGCGTGTGCAGGAAGATTATGATGCCAAATCCACGTCCATCGGTTCATCCGTCATGCATCATTTTGAAAAATCAGTCATGCTGCAAGTATTGGACAACGCATGGAAAGAACATTTGGCGGCGATGGATCATTTACGAATGGGCATACATTTGCGCGGTTACGCCCAGAAAGACCCCAAACAGGAATACAAACGCGAAGCCTTTGAAATGTTCACTGGCATGTTAGATAACGTCAAACAGGAAGTGATATCCATTGTATCGAAGGTGCAGGTGCGTACTGACGAAGAAGTTCGGGTAATGGAGGAAGAGGCCCGGCAGAAACAGCGTGAACAGGAATTACAGTTCCAACACGCCGATGCCGCCAGCATGGAAGACGACCCTGAAGCCCCGCCAGAGCAAGAAAGAAAGGCAGAACCCGTCAAACCGTTTGTGCGTGACGGTGCGAAAGTAGGCAGGAACGACCCTTGCCCGTGCGGTTCGGGCAAGAAGTACAAACAATGCCACGGAAAACTGGATTGATCTCCCGGTAGCAAGATTATGACATTGGACAACGCTAGCCATATACCTAAAATTGCCGGTTTGAAATTAGGCTCAACCGGGGCGGGCATCAAGCATACTGACCGGGATGACCTGTTATTGATAGAACTGAATCCCGGTTCGAATTGTGCTGCTGTGTTCACTCGCAACGCCTTTTGCGCCGCCCCGGTGACGGTGGGGCGTAAGCATTTGGCTCATGCTCCTCGCTGGCTGTTGATCAATTCGGGGAACGCCAATGCGGGAACCGGCAAACGCGGCATCGAGGATGCCTTGCAAACCTGTCATCAGGTAGCCGCATTGCGAGGCGGCGCTGCCGA
>CAIWDB010000511.1 GCA_903911305.1 uncultured Methylococcaceae bacterium
AGGACTGCCATAGCGCGGTTCGGTCAATTTTTTTGCGGAAATGTCACGCTTGGCCCGACGCAGAAACGCTGCTTGCGCTTTGCTGCGCCCTTCAGCCATGGCTTCGGCGAAGTTTGCGAAGAATACGGTGAACCATAACCATATTGTGATTGCAAGAGTAAAGCGTGGCTGTGCCTCGCCATCGCCAAATAAGGATTGAATCCATAATATCGTCGTCAACAGGCTGCCGCAGTAAACCACGAACATCACCGGATTTTTCAATTGCTGTCTTGGGGAAAGCTTGCGGAGTGACTCGATTGCCGCCACCTGCAACAGTTTCCCGTTTAGGATTGAATCGGATGTGATCATAATGTGTGCCAAATGCTGATATTTACCGGCTAAGTGAATCTAACCGAAAGCAGATGCTCGACAATCGGCCCCAAGGCGAGGGCAGGAACGAAGGTTAGCGCACCCACTAATAGTACAGTCGCAATCAGCATCGCGACGAATAAGGGCGTGTGGGTCGGCAATGTGCCGGGACCGACGGGTACAATTTTTTTCCCCGCCAAAGATCCGGCAATGGCAAGCACAGGTACAATCAAGCCATAGCGTGAAATCAACATACTCAAACCCAACAATAGGTTATAGAAAGGCGAGTTCGCCGACAATCCGCCAAAAGCGCTGCCGTTATTGTTACCCACTGATGAAAAGGCGTACAGAATTTCACTAAAACCATGCACACCGGGGTTGAAGACTGCTTGTTTGCCAACGTCGGCAAGCACCGCAATCGCCGTTCCACCCAAAACCAAAAATGGTGGGATGAGGATGACGATGGCAGCCATTTTCATTTCGTAAGCTTCGATCTTTTTCCCCAAGTATTCCGGTGTCCTGCCTATCATTAAGCCGGCCACAAACACTGCTACAATGGCAAACACGATCATGCCGTAAAGACCAGAGCCGACTCCGCCAAAAATCACCTCACCCAATTGCATCAACCACATTGGAACCAAGCCCCCTATTGGGGTAAAGGAATCAAGCATGGCGTTGACAGAACCGTTGGAAGCCGCAGTGGTCGCCACAGCCCAAAGTGCCGAATTGGTGGCTCCAAAGCGTATCTCTTTGCCTTCCAGATTTCCGCCCGGCTGAAAGTCGGATGCGGACTGGTCTATGCCCAACCCAGACAACATGGGATTCCCGGCTTGTTCGGCATGTACTGCGATAAAAACCAGCGCGACAAAGACCAAGCCCATTGCCGCAAATATGGCCCATCCTTGCCGGTTATCGCCCACTAGGGTTCCGAAGGTATGGCATAGGGCAGCGGGTATCAACAGAATGGCCAGCATTTCCAGAAAATTAGAAAGCGGTGTTGGGTTCTCAAAGGGGTGGGCGGAGTTGACGTTGAAAAACCCACCGCCATTGGTGCCGAGTTGTTTGATGGCAATCTGAGAGGCTGCCGGGCCTAAAGCCAGAATCTGCTCACTCGCATTCAGATTAAGCATGAGCGTATGACCCTCTGCGTCCGTGATTGTCTGCCCGCTTGCATCAAACTTGGGTTGGGTATAATTGAGTTTCTCCATTAAGGGTATCGTTTGATATTGGCTAAAAGTCTGCACTACACCTTGTTCCACGAGCGCCAAACCCCCTATTAAGCTTAAAGGTAGCAGTATGTAGAGGGTGCCACGTGTCAGGTCCACCCAGAAATTGCCAATGGTTTGTGCGTTGCGCCGGATAAACCCACGGCTGAATGCCACCAGCACTGCCATGCCAGTCGCTGCGGAAAGGAAATTCTGCACAGTCAAACCCAGCATTTGGGTCAAATAGCTCATGCTTGCCTCTCCACTATAAGCCTGCCAATTAGTATTGGTGGCAAAGCTTACCGCTGTGTTGAAAGCCAAATCAGGACTGACCCCAGATAAATGTTGAGGATTGAACGGCAATAGGTGTTGTATTCGTTGCAGTGCGAAAACGACCAGAATGCCAAATAAATTTAAGGCCAAAACCGCATAAGCATAATCCGTCCAGCGCATTTCCTGCTTAGGGTCAACGTGGGAAAGCCGGTAAATTAAATCTTCCACTGGTTTTAGCCATTGATTAAGGCCAACGGGTTCGCCTTGGTAGATGCAGGCCATATACCAGCCAAGCGGTTTTGCAATCAACAACAGCGTAAGCATATAAACAGCAATCTGTGTCAAGGCATTTCCGGTCATTAGAATTTCTCCGGGTAGAATAGCGCGACCAGTAAATAAATAAAAATTCCAAGTGCCAATAGGCCGCTGAGCAGATATAACCAACTCATAGTGTTCTCCAATGCATTCTTACGACATTTATTAGTCAGAGGCAAATCAAAAATTATTTATTTAATAACTGATTAAAGGTAGGTTAAACGAAACCTCGCAAAAGTACTGTATAAAATGTGAGTGCGGATATAAAAATAATGTAAATTCAGGAAGTTTACGCTATATAATTTTACTTGGATTTAGTTTGCTTGGCTTTCAAATGCTTCATTTCTTCGAGCTTCTTGCCAAGGATGCTTTGCAAGTTGCCATGCTCCGCTCTTAGATTTTCCAAATCGGTGCGCAATGCAGTCAACTCCTTATCCTTCTCAAAACCCTGTTGAACACTCTCCGACAATTGGTTACGCAAGCTGCCGAGTTCTTTTAGCAAGCGTTCTTTTTCCGCTTTCACCGCCTTGAGTTCGCCACGCAGTTCGCCAGTCGCAGTGGCAGCGGTATCCAGATAACCATTCAAGGTGGATACATGCTGGCGCGATAAGGCCAGAGCCTCTTCCAAGCGGGTGATTTTCCCTTGTTCCTCCTGTTTTGCCCGTTCCCGTTCTTCGCTTATCCGAGTCAAATGCCAAGCATGGTCGCGGTCGTATTTCTCTTCCCACTCTGACTGCTGGCGTTGTTGGGTACGTTGGGACTCCTCCAAATTCCCAGCCAAACTGGCATTGGCTTCACGTGCCACGGCCAAAGCTTGCAGGGTATGGGTATGCTCTAAATCCAGTTGCTTTCTTTCCTCCTCACGTAGTTGCAGTGTGGCGCGCAATTCCATTAAATCCTGTTCGGACCTTTCCTTATAAAGCGTATATTCTTGTTGCACGGCTTGGTAGGCAGCCTCCGATTTTCCAACCAGAGCATTAAGCTGCACCCTGTCCTCAGCCAATGCCGCCTTCTCCTTGGCTAGGGTTAACTGGGCTTCCTCAACGGCCAGCCGCCACAATGCGATGGTAGACTCCACCAATCGTTCAGGCACTTCAGGGATGTCCAATCGGCGGAACGATTCCGCAGCCAAAGACTGCTTCCAGTCTTTGATCGCCGGTGAAATAATCGCCGGCGAATTCGTGCCGATGTATTCGGCCACGGTCTTGACTGTGGGGTTGATTCCCCGTGTAGCGAGTACGCTACAGGCTTCATAGGCGCGTTCGTAAGTATCAGTGACTTTGGGCATGACGGCGATGGTTTTCCTATATTAGTACGCCTGAAATATTTCGGCTTGATAATTGTCATGTTAAAACATAGAGTAAAGCAAGTAACCAGAGCGAACTTGCATTCATTCCTGTCGGAGCAAGCCGACAATCACCACGACTCGGTTATAACAATGATGCTTGGCATGTCTTTCAGTTTTCGTCCACAACTCACTAGGAAATAAAATATGATCACACTCCATGGCTTCGCCATCAGCAACTACCATAATAAAATCAAACTGGTGCTATTGGAAAAGGGCATTCCATTTCGTGAAGAGCTCGCCTACCCATCACAGGACGAGGCTTTTCTAAAACGTTCCCCATTGGGCAAAATCCCCTTCATCGAAACCGAACACGGCTGCCTGTCTGAGTCACAAGCCATTTTGGAATACTTGGAAGAGGTTTATCCTGAAAAGCCCCTGTATCCGACCAATCAATTCGAGCGGGCTCGCAATCGGGAGTTAATCCAACATTTGGAGTTGAATGTCGAACTGATTGCCAGACGCCTGTACAAAGAAGCATTTTTTGGCGGCGTGGTGTCGGAGGAAACCAAGCAAGAGGTGAAAGAAAGGGTGGAAATAGGCTTGAAAGGCTTGGCCCAGTTGGCAAAATTTTCCCCTTATATTTTAGGCAGCGAATTGACTACGGCAGATTTCTTGGCTTGGGTGCATTTTGGCACCTTCGGCTTGGCATTGCAGAAAGTCTATGGCGAGGACTTAATCGCAAAGCACATCCCCGGCGTTGCAAGCTTTATCGCATTGATGGAAAGCCGTCCGCATGTGCAAAAAGTCGCCGCCGACCGCGCCGTTGCATTTGAAGCATTCATGCAATCGCGTTGACATTATTTTTTGGCTGATTTGCCAAGGACCAGGGAAGAAGTGGCTTCCTCAGGGCCAAGACGGCGGATAACCTTGAACAAGCCCCGACCTTCAAGCCGAAAGCCGACGTGTCGGGGTTCGAGTGGGTAAAGGGGGTGTTTGTTTTAGGAAGTTAATCGTTAGGGCTTTTGTTGGAGTGCCTTCATTTTCATCTGCGCATGACATAAGTAATGCGAGAATACTCAAGGTGAATGCGTATTGCAGAAAACAAAGTCACGCTAGGGTTTGAAGCGGAAGTCAAACAACTGCCTCACCTAATGAGTCACTCTATGAATTGATCGTTCCTACGGTCACTGTCAATGCCATTCAGTTAGCGTTCGTAGTCCCGCCTTTAGGCGGGACAACCCCGAAAAGACCGGCTAAAGCCGGAACTACAAACGGTTTGGCCATGTTCAAAATCCTTAACTTAATGGCAGCGACGGTCTCCGTGGGAATGTTGTTATTAACTGGTTCCCAAGTTCAGGCTCAAAGCCATTAACTTAAACCGTTCGTGGTGAGCCTGTCGAACCATGAACGGCCTAAACGTCAATGATTTGAATTTTTCCGCCCACCCTTCGACAGGCTCAGGGCGAACGGAAAAATCGTTAAGTTAATGGCTTTGAAACTGGAGCGTTGGAACTCAGCCGAACAATTGGATGAAATCGCAATGAAAGAAACAGATAATAAGTCAGCCCGCAAACTAAACATTGAACGCAAAGTATTTTTCCAACCCATTAACCAATATCAGACTAAGACTATCGTTTACATGCTCTCTTCAGACTCTTTTCTGAATAGGAAATAACTCGCCTTATAAGTACCTTGTCGGCACAAGTGTCTGGTTTTGCTCGACCATTTAAGGCTTAAGAGGACTAGAGTTTGTTCATAGCAGTGATCCTACAATCCATCGACGAAAAGTTCATATAAATGTCAATGTAATTTTTCAATTGGCATTGGCGGTAGGGTCGCCCGCATCGAGAAACGGGCCGGTGTCTCGGGGAGGTGAAGAATCTGATCTTTGGGTTATTTTGCCGGGTGTGGCATCAATGAAAGGACCGGTATCACGGGGGACGCTAGCCGTTTGAGATAAGGGCGGTAACTCAATCATTCTAGAACCATTCAATGGCCCGTCAGATGATAAATCTGACTCAGGAGAAGGTTCGGTATGATTCGACCGCCCATGCAAATTTGGCAGTTTTTGGGGTTGAGTTTGTAATGTGTCTGGCACATTCGATTGGGCTAATTGATTACCCGACTGCCATCGACCAACCAAAAATGCAGTAATTATCAAAATGCCAATAATGCCATACCGGATATTCATAGTTGTATCGCTCTCAAGTGATCGATGAATTATAAAAGCAGAAACACGCATTCCCCCCATATTCGGCTAAAGCCGCTTCAGCGTTGATACTTCAAATCAGAACTGGAATGGCTTAGCCATACTTTGGAATGCAAGGCTGCTTTGTAGTGCCAACAGGCCCACCCATGCAAGCCTTGCACTCCTGGGTTCTTGATAGCATCATGCAAGGTGACCCTAACCGCATACTGCTCAATATCACTAGTCAATTTGACATGATATCCATGCGGATAACCGTGCAATAGCCATTGTGCTTTTTGGAATCGTCAACGGCTATAAATATAGGTGACTTGGTCGCCAAGGCCAATTGAGCCTGGTCCAGCATTAACTGGGCAACCTCTTTGGACGCATAAGTCCCGTCGCAACTGAATGACACCCAATTATACGGACAGTCGGGCGCAGGGGCGGCAGTGTTGACCGGGACGGACAAGCCTGCCATGCAACCCCCGTAAGACAGGCCACTGCCACCCGGATTACTTTCCGAGGTCACCAAAATTTCCACTATCCTTGGGACCATCACCCCGCCTATGACTGCGTGGGCCGTTGTCGGTAACGCCAACGCGGTACCTAGAATAAAGGCGGAAGTCAAAACGGATTTGTGTATGTTCTTCATGCTCATGTCTCCTGTGAAATAAAACTCAAAGCGGGCGCGAACCCGCGACGAAAAACGGTTAAACAACATTGAGATTACAATTCGGTCATTTCCCCAACAACATCCGCCAAGCCGAGCGGTGCTTCTTTTTGAACACATCAAAATTCGCGGTGACGGTATTGGAAGCGTCCATGGTCACGGTGCAAGTATTGCCATAACCCGTGCAAGCCCCGCCCCAGCCTGAGAACTGATAGCCGGAGGAAGGGGTGGCGGTGAGCTTGACTGCCCCCCCGGCGGCGAAAGTAGCATTGCATGTCGTGCCGCAAACTATGCCGCCCTCATTGCTGGTGACGATCCCGCCGCTTGGTTTGCCATTACTGACGGTCAGTGCAAGTCCGGCGGTCACATTAAATTGTTGTGTCGCTTGCGGTGCGGCGTTGTAGTTGGCATTGCCGGACTGGTTGGCGGCAATAGTGCAACTGCCAGCCGCCAAACCGGTCACAGTATTGCCGCTGACTTTGCAAATGCTAGTGGTTGTCGAGGTGAAAATCACTGGGTTGCCGGAACTACCGCCCGTCGCCGAAACCGTACCAATGTCGCCAACAGTCACGGAAGGTGCGGTTCCGAAGTTAATGATCTGGCTGCCCTTGCCAACACTGAATGTTTGAGTCACTTGCGCTGCCGGGTTGTAGTTGGCATTGCCCTCTTGATTGGCGGCAATCGTACATGCGCCAGCCGCCACACCAGTCACGGTGCTGCCGCTAACCGTGCAAATGCCGGTGGTTGTCGAAGTGAATGTCACTGGATTGCCAGAACTGCTGCCCGTCGCCGAGACCGTGCCCGTGCGGCCAACAATGACAGAGGGCGAGGTTCCGAAAGCTATGGTCTGATTGGCCTTGGCGATGCTGATGGTCTGCGTCACTGGCGGTGCGGCGTTGTAGTTGGCATTGCCTGCTTGGTTGGCGGCGATAACGCAATTACCCACTGCCAGACCGGTTACGGTGTTGCCAATAACCGTGCAAATACCGGTGGTCGTTGAAGTGAAAGTCACTGGATCATTTGACGCACCGCCCGACGCAGTCACCGTGCCGGAACCGCCAACCACTAACGTTGGGGCTGTCCCAAAAGAGATAGCTTGGCTACCCTTACCAATGGTGAATGTCTGGGTCGCTTGGGTTGCGGCAGCGTAATTGTCATTTCCCGCTTGATCGGCGGCTATCGTGCATGTGCCAGCCACCTTGCCGGTGACGGTGCTGCCGCTGACCGTGCAGATACCGGTGGTTGTCGAAGTGAATGTCACTGGATAATTTGATGCGCCGCCCGTCGCCGAGACCGTGCCAGAACTGCCAACCACTACCGTAGGGGCTGTTCCGAAGGCTATGACTTGGCTACCCTTACCAATGCTAAATGTCTGGGTCGCTTGGGTTGCGGCAGCGTAATTGTCATTTCCCGCTTGGTCGGCGGCAATTGAGCATGTGCCAGCCTCCTTGCCAGTGACGGTGCTACCGCTGACCGTGCAAACACCTGTGGTTTGTGATGAGAACGATATCGGATTGCCGGAGCCGCCGCCGGAAGCGACAAGATTTCCAACACCGCCGATGGCAAGCGTGGGAGCTTGGCCGAAGATGATTATCTGGCCGACTTTGTTGACCGTCTGCCCACCGTTGAGTGCTGCACTGCTGGCGGCATACGCCGAATCGCCACTGTAGTCGGCGGTGATGATATGCGGTGAGCCGGCGGCCGTGAGCGACGAAACGGCGCAGACGGCACTGCCCGCGTTCAGGCTCACTAGGCCACCTGTTCCGCAATTCGTGACGGCAACACCATCGGACTTGAAGCTGACGCTGCCATTCGGCGTTGTACCACTACCTGATACGGTGGCGGTAAAGGTCACGCTTTGACCATAGTTCGATGGATTGAGCGAACTTTGCAGCGAAGTTGTACTGGCTGGTTTGTCGGCGCGGTTCGCGCTGATGCTGTAAGTCTTCTGGGTCGTGCCGTCCTCGGCGGTGACGGTAATCTTAATCGTATTGGAACCGACATTTAGACTGAGCGGACCATAAATCTGGTTATTGATTAATGCGTTGGCCGTTCCGCCATTGATCGAAATGCTTGCACTGGAGTTACCATCAGAGAATGCCACTAACAGGCGAAAGCTTGTCTTGGCATTGGGTAAGTCTAGGGTAAAGCCCGTACTGGAACCCGGAACAGATGTCAGCTTGCCGCCGCTATCGTTTGCAATACCGCTCAAATCCGCATTGCTCGAAAGGGTGACATCGAAACGGGCAAGAGCGGGGTCGTCACCACCCCCCACAAAAAGTGTTGGGCCTTGTAACGCCAAAGCGTTAGTATAGGGAATTTGATTGCCAATATAGGGTATCCAATTCGTGGCGACACCCGTGTCAGTATCAATGGACGCAAGATGATTGCGCGGCGACTGGCCTACTTTAGAAAATGTCCCAGCAACGTAAAGCGTGGCCGCACTTTTTGTTAAAGCAAATACCTTGCCTAGTAAATCAGGATTCCAGGTTGTTGCAGCGCCTGTTGACGCATCAACCTCGGCAAGGCCGTATCTGAATATCCCACTGGTGGCATATTGACCTTGATAAGTCCCGTTGACGGTATTGAAGTCGCCGCCGATGTAGACGGTTGAGTCACCCACCAGCAAAGCCGAAACGATAGAGGTTCCCCAACTTTTATCGAGTCCCCAAAAAACCAATCGGGCATCCGGGTTCCAATTGTTCACTTTGCCGCTGTTGGCATCAATAGCGCCAAGGGCGGAGCGGGCTTGGTTGCCGATTTGCGTGAAAGCACCACCTAGGTATATTGTGCCGCCTTTGACTGCGATGGCATTGACCGTATTATTGGCTTGGTCCCAAGTGGTTATCGCATTGCCTGTGTTGGCATCCAGTGCGGCAATAAAATTGCGTGCCTGACCGCCGATATTGGTGAAATCCCCACCGGCGTAAACCATCCCGTTATTGACGGCAATGGCAAGGACGCCTGACGAAAAGCCTACTTGACCGGATGCATTGGGATTCCAACTGGTAGGAATACCGGTGGCAGTATCAATCGCGGCAATGCGGTTTCGAGTCAGCCCACCGATCTGGGTAAACATTCCGCCAGCATAGAGGGTTTTACCGTTGATAGCCAAGGTCACCACCCAATTATTTGCGCCGGGGTTCCACGGCTTGACTATCCCTGTGGCAGTGTCCACGGCGGCAAGATTATTGCGTTGTTGTTGACCAAAGTGGGAAAAATAGCCACCAACATACACCTTCGTGTCACTTGCGGCTATGGCATAAATCTGCCCATTGTCTTCATTTATGGGGTTCCAATCGGTTGCCAACCCTGTATTGGCATCAAGCGCGGCAAGGTGGTTGCGAGGCCGTCCACCAATATTGGCGAACGAACCCACGACATATACGGTCGTTCCAACCACTGATAAAGCATAAATATTATGGCTATCTGGTTTAGGATTCCAATTTATTAATGCGCCTGTTGAAACATCAAAGGCCGCTATATATTGATATTGTTGGGACTGGCCCGTGCTGAAATATCCTGTGGCATAAACCCTATTGGCACTCACCGTTAAAGTGCTTACGGAACTGTCAGCGCCGGCTTTCCAAGCAGTCGCCAAGCCGCTTGAAGCATCAATCGCGGCTAAATTGGTGCGGCTCGCTCCGCCAATAGTGGTAAAAGTTCCTCCGACATACACCGTCATGCCGCTAAAGGCTAAACTTGTAACGGCTGTTCCAATATCTATTAATGGATTTGGATCCCTTCTTGGGTTAGGGTCCCACGGCAAGGCTAAACCTGTAGCCGCATCCACCGCGGCAAGGCAATGGCGAGCCTGCCCGCCAATACTGGTAAACTCCCCGCCAACAAACACCGTCGAACCGTTGACGGCTAAGGCATTGACTTGACCATCATACCACCCCTCACCGCCCACATTAGGATTCCAATCTGTGACCTTGCCAGTTGCCTTATCCACTGCCGCGATGTTATTGCGGGACATGCCACCAATGCTGGTGAAAAGTCCGCCGACATAGACCTTTCCTCCATCCACTGTCAAGGCATTGATTTGATGAAGGCTCCCATTGCTGATAGCGATTGTGGGCCAATTACCATCTTGGCTGCCATCTGCATTGACATGCGCCAAGGCGCTTCCGCCTATGAACCAACCACCCGCCCCATCCGCTACCACAACATTAATTGTCATAGTCACTTTGGATAAAGCTGGAAACAATGCGCCGGTTTTGGTATCCATCTGTGCCCCATGACCAGTATTAGGACCGACATAGGAAAAACTGCCTCCGATGTAGGTCGTCGCACCATCAATGACGATGGCGTTGACAGACCCACCTGTCACCCAAGCACTTGGCGACGGCGTATTCGATGGAATGCCCGCCAAAACCGGGACTAGCCATAAGCTTAATAACAAGGCGAATCCTATCGTCAGGGACGCGCAATACTGTGCTGGTTTAAGGGGGTACATGGGTAAACTCCTGCTTAGTGCGCCTAGTTCTTACACAATTAATTTTCATCGTGGGTGTAGTAGACCACTGCCCCATAGCCTTCGTCTGTGACCTAGGTCACAGCTAAGATTTATTTTTTCAGCCATGCTAATGCGCAATGGGGGCGCTCTAGCCTTGTGGATTGGGATGAGTTGGAGGATGATAGGCAAGCATAAAAGTTAACTTTATGAGGCATCGCCATGTTCCGCAAAGCCCTGTCGGTCTTGTTGATTTCCTGTTTTGCTTGGTTTTGGCCTGTTGGGTTGACCATGGCGGAAATTTCTGCATCGCCATCGTTGCCAGCTAATCCCGTCTACCAGCCGCCTTTGCGCGGTGCGCCTGACCGGCGCGTAGGCGGGGGGACGCGAGGCGGAACCTTGGTTTTGTCAGTGGTGGCTCCCAAACAATCCAGTTGGGCCAGCCAAGACCAGCCTCAGTTTTACTGGTACATCTCGGCGATTCCTAAACAAGGCAAGCTGACATTTTCGCTCAGTAAGGCTTCCTCATCTAAACCGCTATGTGAGGTTTCCTTTCCGATGCCGAATAATCCGGGCATCCAAGGTTATCCATTAACCGGGTATCGGCTGGAGCCTGGGGTTGAATACCTGTGGTCGATTAGCCTAAGCTTTGATGAAAAGGAGGAAAGGGCAGACCAAGTGGCGAAGGGCGGTATTATTTATAATGGCTTATCGGATAATGATAGGCTTGCTTGGAATAAATTGAAACAAGATGAGTTGATTGTGCTACAGTCACACTCGGGATATTGGTATGATGCGATGGAAAATCTGATGCGCCTTATTGATAGTCATCCCAATGACAGTCAGTATCGAGAATGGCGTAAGGATTTGTTGATGCAAGTGGGGTTAGGGAGTATTGCTGGATTTTAAGAGTAATAAGTTCCATTAGATCTTACAGCCCTATTAGCCCCTCTCCCCAACCCCTCTCCCCTCTGGGGCGAGTGTATGCACACAAGTACCTCCCCCCTTGGGGGGAGGGATTTAGGGAGAGGGGTATCTAGTTGATTACAAGGACTTTGTCGTCTCGTCAACCCTCCCAAGACCCTCTCCCCCAACCCCTCCCCCTGCGAGGGGGAGGGGAGCAAAAACAACGACTTGC
>CAIWDB010000512.1 GCA_903911305.1 uncultured Methylococcaceae bacterium
GCGTGATCGCCAAGGCGAATAATAGGCATCCAGCATCCCTTTGCCCTTTATGGTGATTTCCCCTTGCTGCTGGCCCGGGGGGCAATCGAGCCGCAGGGCATAGTCAGGCAACATTCTGCCGACAGAACCCTGCTTGTCCCTCGACTGGCTGACATTAATCGCTGGCAAGCCCAATTCGATGATACCGTAAGTTTCATTGAGGACGCGCCCGAACCGCTGGTAAAAATGGGCGGCGGCGTCTTCGCGCAGGGCGGTGGTGGTCACAATGGCTAGCCGCAATTCGGAGGGCAGGCTGGCATTGCTGTCGTCTTGCGTCATCATCGCATAATGGGTGGGCGAGCCATAGATTAGCGTAGCCCGGTGGCGCGACGCCGCCGTGAGCAAGGTAATGCCAAAACCATTTTTGGGCAGGATGATACTGGCCCCAAACGTCAGATAGGCGACAATGGAAACCGCAAAATGATAATCCATAGACAGTAGCCATAAGATGCGATCCTTTGCGCTGATATCCATAATTTGATTGGCTGCGTGGATTCGTTCAAAAATGGATTCATGCGACAGCACCACTCCCTTGGCATCGCCCGTGGTGCCGGAGGTGAATCGGATGAACGCGGCATTGATCCCGACCAATTGGGGCGGTGCCTCGCATTGGGGATTGAGCTTGAGGTAAACGGCTTGCTCGGTGAGAGGAAAAGTCTCCTGTTCTGTGGTGGTAGCGTCAAGAAGCTGATCTAGTAGCCTTACACTGGATATGGCTGCGTCTATGTGAATGTATTGAAATATCTGCTGTTTTTCCGTGGCAGTCAATTCAAATGGCAAGGGGGTGACACAGGCACGGCAATTCCATATCGCATACACGAAGGCGATATAGTCGCGCCCGCTCTGATAATGTAGCCCGATATTGTCGCCCGGATTGACCCCGGCATCTCTAAGTTTCCCACTCAGGGATTCAACTTTTGCCTGAAATTCCGCATAGCTGGTTTTATCCTCCAGTTCCTGGCCCAGTATCAGCGGGTTACCGGGTTGTTGCTCCGCTTGTTGAAAAAAACATTCCGCCAAATTTAGGTTCATTGCCAATTTCCGCCCAAGTATTTGCCCACGGCCTCACCCATGGCCCAGCAGGTTCCGACAACGCGAGCGGACGCCTGTGCGCGTGGCTCCGCAGACAGGCATTTTCCGACCGCCCACAGATTGGTGAAGCCCGCGACTTTCAGACTGCGCAGCGGTATGTCGTAAGTGCTGCCCGCCGGCAGGTATTCCAAATTCAATCCCTTGCCCGGATGCCAATGCTCAATCGGCCAGCAGGCGCGGCAAGCCCTGTCCGTAAATTGCTTGCCTGACTTAATGTCCGCTTCCGTCAGGCAATAATCCCCCTTGATCCGCCCGCCATCACGGATACCCAATCGACCCTGCGCGTTGATGAATGCCTGGCAGAAAGCTGGCTTGGTTTGGAGAAAAGCCAGCAGCCGTTCTGCGGCGGCTTGCATGGCTGTGGCATCATAATTGTCTGGCGTTACATTGAATTTTGCGTAAGCCTCGTCAGGGTAAACGCCTGTATCGAGCCACAGGGTCAGGCACTCCGGTGGTAATTGATGGGACTCCGCCGCCTTGCGGATATCCATTAACAGGGCGACGCCATTGGGAAAGCGAAGGGCGTCAGTGGCAACACCTCGCAATTGTAGGATGACCCCTCCCAAGGCCGCGCCGTTTGCCACCCGCTCCGCATCAACCAAACGGACGACATTGGCATCACCCGTGGCATCGACCACAGCCGCAGGTTGTACACTGTCGAAATTGCCGTTGGAGGAGATAGTGATCTGCCCAATCTGGCCTGCATGGATGGACAGCTTAGTGACACTGGCGTGAAAAACGATGTCAATGTTGGGTTTGCTTGCCACCCAGTCGGTGATGACGTTTGCGTATTTTGCCGGATCGACATCCAACACCCAAGTTTTGCCAATGCGCCGTTGTTTTGTATACGGACACGCTTGGCTCAAGCGTTCGGCAAGCTCAGCCGGCAGGCCGGTATTGAGCAGATTGCCTTGGTCGTCAAACAACCCCCCCAACGTGTGGATAAGCGCCTGACTAACCGTGCCGCCAAGTTCCGCTGATTTCTCCAGCAAAACGACGCTGGACCCTGCTTCCGCCGCAGACAGGGCGCAACTGATGCCCGCCGCCCCAGCTCCCACGACGACGACGGGTTTTGACGGATCGGAACTTGGCCTGACCGGACGAATACCGTTCATCCGGCTAGCGAAGGAGGATCGATTTGATAGATACTGTAAGGGAATACGGGTTTGAAACCAAAGCGTAAAAGCCAAGGCACTGAGGTATCCTCGCATCCATGGCCGCTTGCGAGCGGAATTCCCATTTCATCAGGCCGTGGCAAAATCTTGGGTTTTGCTGGCCGCCCGAATCTGGTCCAATAGATCGGCCCACCATTTAGTCATGGCCTCAATGGCGAGTTCGGCCCCCGTGACCGCCTGTTGGGTGTTAATGGTTGGCCGCTCCCCATCCTTTTCGACTACGGTTTTGTCGAGGGGCAAACCTTGCAGAAATACGCCTAGCTCGTCCCTGTGACTTTGCTCGACACCACTCAAATGCATTTCATGGAACCAAACAAGCTTCTTGCCTTCTTCTTCCAACTTGCGCCGCTTAAGGACTTCGTTGGAAATGTCCAAAAACACTTCATGCTCGAAGATGGCAGCCGTTTCCGTGGCGAACATCGCACCCAAGACGGTCGAAGGTTCGCGGCCCACTATTTCGCCAATCGTATCAAGGAAATGGGTAGTGGAAGGAAACTCCGTCCGGGTATCGATATCGATGCCTATTTTATTTAGCGCCTTCTTGTAAATAGCAGCGTGTCCGTTTTCTTCCGCGTGGTTACGGATGAGTTCTTTCTGGACGGCATCGGTGTCGAAGGAACCTGTTAATTCAGCGGCATCCGCCAGAAACTTGGTATTCCGAAAGGAGAACTGGTAATGTTCCATCATCAGCCATTCTAAGGCTTCTGTGGAATATTGATCCAAGTTTTTAAGTTGCGCCTTTGCATTATCGATAAATGCTTGGTTACGCTGGTCAATAAACGCCGACACATCCAATTCGGTATTGTCATTGTTACTCGTTGTTTCGTACATGTTTGTCCTCATTGATAAAAAAAGCCAGCTGAAGCGGTAAGTATCAACCCTCTTGGGCTAATGCGCTTGCAAGCATGCTTAGCGTAATTGACGGTGATTCGGTATGCGCCCCGGTGCGTCGCCCACCAAATTATAAGGTGGCATTTTCCTACAATTTTCAAAGTCTATCAATACGTTGATGAGATTTAATCGGATAGGGCGATTTTATCGTTTTGTTCAAGGTATCGGATGATCTGCCTAGTGCATTCCCCCACGCTGTATTCCCCTGTCATGACGATTATTTCGGGGGTTCCCGGGGCTTCATAAGGGGACGATATGCCGGTGAATTCGCTAATCTCGCCCCGTCTCGCTTTGCTATAAAGGCCCTTCACATCCCGCTGCTCGCATACACCTAGAGGCGCTTGGCAGAACACCTCAATGAAATCGCCCGCACCCATTGATGCCCGGACACTGTCCCGACCGCTTCGGAACGGTGAAATGAAGGCCACGAGGGCGATGCACCCGACATCGACAATCAATTTGCTCACTTCACCCACCCGGCGAATGTTTTCGGTGCGATCTGCATCACTGAAACCTAGGTCGGCGCAAAGCCCGTGCCGCACATTGTCACCGTCCAGCACATAAGTCCGGCAACTGCGGAGAAACAATGCCTCCTCGACACTGTGGGCAAGCGTCGATTTGCCGGACCCGGAAAGCCCCGTGAACCAGAGAACGAAGCTCTTGTGCCCGTTCCGCTGCTCGCGCATTTGCCGGGTCACATTGGCTTGATGCCAAAGAATGTTAGTATTCATAAGAATTGTGATGCCGCGATATTGGCTATATTTGACTTTATCGAACAGATGCCCTGCGCTTTGATCTGGTGGGGCCAGAGTGGGATGCCAGACCTAGGGCGGGTCGCACGGGAGCCCGTTTGGGAAGGCCTGGCACAAGGTTCAACGCTGGAGGCTAACCCCCTGCCGGCAGCACGAGTGACGGGCTACCGGGTGCTTCCCCGGTATCGACTAATTGCATGACGACCATCAGGAAGGAAAACAAAAATTTTGAATGGAAGTCGCGGTCGTCAACCCAATACCAATTAC
>CAIWDB010000513.1 GCA_903911305.1 uncultured Methylococcaceae bacterium
CAAGTGAAAAGAGCGCGTTACTCGGTGTTGAAAACCCACGGTATTCCCGCCATGCTGATTGAAACAGGATTCATCACCAATCCCCAAGAGGAAAAGAAACTCGCCAACCCCGCCCATCAACAACGAATTGCCCGTTCCATTTACCACGGCATTCAGGCTTATGCACGAACAGCCAGACCCAAATCGGCAAAACCAGCCCGGTCTAAGCATATGATGATGGCTTCTAGGCAGTAACGGCTAAAAACGCTACTCTACTATTTCTTGCCCTGTCCGACTAGATAACCGACTAACCCAGAGGCAATCGCACTGACAATACCAGCCGCCCATTTTTTATCGTCTGAACCGCCATTCCAAAACACAAACATGCAGCTTAAGAAAACGATAAAGACAAACAATAAAGCAGCGAGGAACAAGATAAATTCTATTCGTCTCCGCAAATCGGCATCTTTTGCTTCCTGTGCTCTTCGTGCTTCTGCGTCTTCGGGAGTTTCGTTGTTCGCCCGAATATCATACTTGTGATTGGACAAGCCTTGCCCAGTCAGTTGGTTTAGGTTTAGCTGTGGCTCAGACATCAAATCCCCACTATCTCAGTTTCGAGTTGTTTGTCTTGATTAAGGATGCCAATTCGCTTATTCCCGGCTTTGGCCTCAGAAACCACATCAAACAAGGCAATGGATTTTTGTAGAATTTCGATTTTGGTTACGTTATTAGCGGTTGCCAGTTGTTCCAAACGCTCATTAAGCTCGGGTGAAAGCAATAGGTTTAAAGGGATGGATTCTTTTACAGTGGCCATGGCGATCTCCCAATCGTAAGTTACAAACGGTATCTTTATGACCGTAATTCTACCCATTTTTCTCACATCCAGACATCAAAAACATTGAAGCTTAAAATAGAGTAGAGTGTTCGGCTTGCATTTTGCAGCGTAGATGATAAGAATCACCCTCTAAGTGACTACACATGTATGAATCCCCATGCGCTTCCTAGACGTTAAAACAGACTATGCCTTCAAAAAGGTTTTTGGCAGTGCCGAGAGCAAGCCGATTCTCATCAGCTTTCTGAATGCCTTAATTGGCTTTCCCAAGGGCCGGGAAGTGACCGACCTGGTCATTGTCGATCCCTACCAAATCCCCATGCTGCAAGGCATGAAGGACACTTATGTGGATGTCAAAGCCACGTTGGCCGATGGGCGGGAGGTCATCGTCGAAATGCAAGTGCTGAATGTTAAAGGTTTTGAGCAGCGCATTCTCTACAACGCTGCGAAGAGCTATTCTCGGCAATTGCAGGAAGGCGAGGACTATACCTTATTGAATCCAGTCATCGCATTGACCTTGACCGATTTCACATTATTCGAGACTGATGCCGTGTGCAGCCGTTTTTTGTTGCTGGAAAAAGAACGCTTCATCCAATACCGTGACGACATCGAACTGATCTTTTTTGAATTGCCCAAATTCACTTTGGAAGAAGTTCAATTGGCGACGATACAGGACAAATGGCTCTATTTTGTCAAAAATGCTGGACGTTTAAACATGGTTCCGCAAACATTGGACGAAGCCCCGATTCGGGAGGCTTTCGAAATAGCCAATACTGCCGCACTGTCGGCGGAAGAACTGGAACAGCAAGAACGGCGACACGATTTCATTAGGCTGCAACGTGGTGCGCAGGAGAAAGCATTTGATGATGGGAAAGCTGCGGGCGAAGTTAAAGGACGGGAGGAGGGTCGGGCAGAGGGCGAACACGCAAAAGCACTAGCTGTGGCAAGGAACCTATTATTGATGCTGGACGATGTAGCCATCGCCGCCGCCACAGATTTATCTGAGGAAGAGGTGGCACGGTTGCGAAGGGATGCGTGATAACGAAACGTATCAAACATTCTGATTTGCCCACGCTTAATACAAGTCATACCCCCTCACTTGGTATAATAGGCTTTTGACTGCTTTACACCTCATGCCCATCCGCCTCCTCCCCCCCCAGTTAATCAACCAAATTGCCGCCGGTGAAGTCGTCGAACGACCTGCTTCCGTGGTTAAGGAACTGGTGGAGAATGCTTTTGATGCGGGTGCCTGCCAAGTGGAAGTGGACATCGAAATGGGCGGGTTGCGCCTCATCCGAATTCGAGATGATGGCATCGGCATGGGGCAAGACGAATTGCCACTGGCGCTGTCCCGCCATGCCACCAGCAAGATTGCCAGTTTGGCCGACCTGGAGCGGGTTTCCAGCATGGGTTTTCGCGGCGAAGCCTTGCCCAGCATCAGTTCAGTGGCAAGACTGGCACTGACCTCCCGGACGCAAGACACCCATAACGCTTGGCGCATTCTGGCAGATGGCAAGGAAGAGGGCTATGAAATCCTACCAGCCTCACACCCTAAAGGAACCTGCGTCGAGGTGCGCGACCTGTTCTATAACACCCCAGCCCGGCGCAAATTCCTGCGTTCGGAAAAAACCGAATTTTCCCATATCGAAACCCTGATTAAGCGCATGGCTTTAAGTCGCTTTGAGACAGGATTTGTCTTACGCCACAATCAGCGTGACGTGCTTAAGCTCAAACCCGCCACAACCCAAACCGAACGCGAGGGCCGAGTGGCCTTGCTGTGTGGGGAAACCTTCTTAGACAGCGCTCTTGCGGTGGATTTCGAGTCATCCGGGCTAAGGCTTTCCGGTTGGGTCGGCTTGCCCACATTTTCACGCAGCCAAGCGGACATGCAATTTTTTTATGTCAATGGCAGACTGGTGCGCGACAAACTGGTCACCCATGCCGTCCGCCAAGCCTACCAAGATGTGATGTACCATGGCCGCCAGCCTGTGTATGTTTTGTATCTGGCGCTTGACCCGGCAATGGTGGATGTCAATGCCCATCCTGCCAAGCTAGAAGTCCGTTTCCGTGACAGCCGCTTAGTGCATGATTTTCTATTCCGTGCTTTGCACCGTGCCATTGCCGATGACCGGCCCACGGCATCCGCTTTAGCTCCGACCATTTCGGGCGAGATGCCTACTATGCCAAGCACCGACCGGCCTAGCCCAGCTTACTTTGGGCGTTTGGGTTCCAGCCTATCTCATGCGGCTAGGCAAACGTCTTTACCCCTGCAAGTACGGGAAACCTTGCTCAATCTGAATGAACTTTACACACCGGCATCCAGCAAGCCACCGCAAATTTCTCAACCCAATGAACCCACCCACCCACCCTTGGGTTTTGCCATCGCCCATTTGCATAATATTTATATATTGGCAGAAACCGCGACCAGTTTGATTCTGGTTGACGCCCATGCAGCCCACGAACGGGTGACCTATGAAAAGTTAAAGCATCAGCAATTGGCGGGGGGGGTCGCCAGCCAACCCTTGCTTTTGCCCGTCAGTATCAAGCTTAGTGAGGCTGAAGCTGATTTGACCGAGGAATTTGCCCATTCCTTTGCCAGTTTGGGCATGGATCTGACTCGTTCCGGTCCTGACACCGTGCGAGTGCGTTCCATGCCAGCTTTGTTAGCGGGTGTAGACGCTGAAAAGTTGTTACGCGATGCCTTGGCCGACCTTAATCAGCACGGTCGCAGCCTACGCTTGGAACAAGCCGTCAACGGAGTCTTGGCGACCATGGCCTGCCATGGTTCGATCCGGGCGCATAGGCGTTTGACCATACCCGAAATGAACGCCCTGCTGCGCGAGATGGAAACCACCGAAAACAGCGGACAATGCAATCATGGACGGCCCACTTGGGTTGAGCTGAGCGGCAAGGACTTGGATAGGTTTTTTCTCCGTGGCCAGTAACGTGTTGCCTACCCGCATTCTCAACGGCAATGCTGTTGAATTAAGCACCGAAGTTTCGGTTCCCCCCTTTGCAAAAGGGGGGTTAGGGGGGATTTTAAGGACTGAGGATTCTCCGCCAGAATCTAAAATCCCCCTCAATCCCCCTTTATCAAAGGGGGAGGCTGTTAATTCAACTTCATTGCCTCAAGACCACCTACCCCCCGCCATAGCCCTGATGGGCCCGACCGCTTCGGGCAAGACCCGGCTGGCGATCCAGCTTGCCCATGAATTGAACGGCGAGATCATCAGTGTGGATTCGGCCTTGGTTTACCAAGGCATGGACATCGGCACAGCCAAACCCAGCCTTGAAGAAAGGGAAGGGGTGCCGCATCACCTGATTGACATTCTCGACCCTGCCGAATCCTTCTCGACCGGACAATTTAGGCAACAGGCTTTGCAATTGATGGAAGAGATCACCACGCGTGGACGGTTGCCTTTGCTTGTGGGTGGCACCATGCTGTATTTCAACGCATTGTTCAATGGGCTGGCGAACCTTCCAGAAGCGGATGAAACAATTCGGCGACACATTGATAAAGAAGCGGCAAGCTTTGGTTGGCTAGCTTTGCATGATGAATTGGCGCGTGTCGATCCCTTATCCGCTGCCCGCATCCATCCCAACGACCCTCAGCGAATTCAACGGGCATTGGAAGTTTACCGGCTGACAGGTGTACCCATAAGCGAGTTATGCGCACTAGGGCGATCCATGCCTCCACCCTTCAACATCACTAGGCTCATCATAGCGCCCAGCCAGCGACAAACATTGCACGAAACGATTCGCTTGCGCTTCTTATCCATGTTAGGGCAGGGATTGGTGGATGAAGTCAATGCCTTGTTTCTGCGCGGTGATCTGCACGAAGACTTGCCAGCCATCCGTGCGGTAGGTTATCGGCAAGTTTGGGCATACCTCAGTGGAAAAATGGATTATACTGAAATGGTGGATCGCGCCATCATCGCCACCCGTCAATTTGCCAAACGGCAATTCACATGGCTGCGTAAGGAAGAATCGTCCATACATTTTTCTAGCGAAGAACCCGATCTGTTGAAAAATGTTTTGAACAGAATGGATGGATTGTTAGCCGCAGTCGGTAAAAGCGAAAAAAGTAATTTCAATAAACCCGCTCATGATGTTATCATTTACGGTGGGTAGTATTAAAGATATGAGTACAACGGAATTTAGTGCGAATGCCGGGAAAGGGGTGTGAGCTTGATCCGTCAGGCAAGGATTGAATGGATTTGTTTAACACCAGCGCTCGGCTAGGTCGCCAAACGTCAATTAATTTTACAGTTGCCAATTATGGCAACACAATTTAATTATAAGTCACTGATATGCTTGCCATGGCGCATAAATTGCTTACATATTTTGTTTTAATTGTTTGCTTAGCCATATCAGAAAGTTAAAAAAACGCTGCTACATCAAAGAATTTCGGAGAAGTCATGAAAGGCATGAAAAAAATCTGGTTGCCTGCTACATTTGGCTTGTTATTTGGCAATTTCTTCAGTCTGCCAGTGGAAGCGAGAAGTGTGACCGTCACCACGAGTGATGCTGTCGACAATATCACAGCTATCGGTAACTTAGCTGAGTCGCAATTTGACATAGTCGATTTTGGCCATGGCAGTTCAACCGTAAACCTAACCCCTGATCTTGTACCAAACCCAAACCTGGCACAGTCAATCACCTTAGGCCAACTGACTTTTGCTGCTGATCAGGGTAATTGCGGAAGTGCCGGATGCTCAGGGCCTGTCGTTAAGACCCTGCAATTTTCTGTTTTTGGTACCGGCAAAGCGCAAGTCGTTGACCTCACATTCACGTGGGACACGAGTTGGTTCATTGATCCAGACTTAGGCCCATTGAGGCAAGACGCATGCCTTTCTTTTAACAACGGAGCAACGGGAACCGCGTGCAATCCTTCAGACTCGCCGAATGGGGGAACCCAAGTGGTCTCATCCTTTCTACCGTCACCTTTCAGAATTCCATACGGATTCGACTCCCTACTCATAACCTTGCTACAGCCTCAGGATATCATTCAACCGGTTGATGCTCAAATTTATAGTTACGACATAAAAGCTTTGGTTCAACTGATCCCCGAACCGTCTTCCTTGCCGTTGATGGGCTTAGGTTTAGCCGCCTTGGCATTTGCCAGAAGGCGAAACAAGCTGTTGGAGTTGTAAAATTTTTTGACTGTTATTCGGATTGAATTCTGACAAAATGTAATGCGAAACACATTAAGTTAATAACTGACGGTTAAATGGCAATTACCTAGGCCAACAAAAGCCCGCTTTCATAGCGGGTTTTTTTGTATCAGTCATTTGCATGGAGATAAAGCAGTTAAAATCTTGGTGAGAAGCCATCGGTTTGGCTACCCAAAACTTACACTGTCAGAAAATTTTACAGTCTAAGACCAGCGGGCATTGAATCATTTAAGTTACAATGACGGGGCGTGAGTAAAGGGGGAAATGACATGGGACTACCACAAACCAATCCAATTTTAAACGTTGATGATTACCTCGCCTTTGAACGGGAAGAGGAGCATCGCCACGAATATTTCGACGGTCTAATCTATGCGATGGCCGGGGAGAGCCTGGAGCATAGTACGATAAGCGCCAACTTAATAGGAATTTTGCATGGACAACTAAGAGGCAAACCCTGCCGGACGCTTTCGCCCAACATGAAAGTTTTAAGCGGCCACACCATGCGTGGACAAACTCGCGGTCTGTTCTCCTATCCCGATGCCACCGTGGTCTGCGGCGAGCCAACATTCCATGACGAGCGGCGCGATGTGTTGACTAACCCGGCCTTGATCGTCGAGGTGCTATCGCCGGGTACAGAGTTGTTTGATCGCGGGGAGAAGTTTCAGCGTTATCGCCAATACTTAGATTCCTTGCAAGATTTTCTGTTGGTTTCTTCCCTTTACCCTTTGGTCGAACTGTATCAGCGCCAAGCCAATGGATTTTGGCTGTACTCGGCGATGGCAGAGTTGGATGGTCGATTATATTTGCCGTCCATAGACTGTCAATTGCCGCTCATTGAACTGTATGAGCGCATTGAGTTCCAGCCCCAGCCTAACCCATTTGAACCCGCTGACTAAAAACTGATTTTACGCTCCCGTTTCGCTAGAAAATAAGCAACTGTCACGTCCGTGCTTAACATCAGCTATTAAGGCTCCGCCAAAATATCCAAGCACTCGTCTGGCAATTGCGGCTTGGGTGCAGCATGAGGTTTGGGCGTTGGCGTGGTGTCATGGTGGAACCACCAATCCAAACTGGAATCACACCCCTCGCCCACGGGGACCGGATCTTGCTCACGGCAACTGGTACTATCCATCGGGCAGGACATGCGCATGTGAAAATGGTCGTCGTGATTGTACCAAGGGCGTATCACCCTCAGCCAAGCCCGGTTGCCTGCCACAACATCGCAAAGTTCTTTCTTGATGTAGGGATTGACAAAAATCCGGTCAACGCCTGGCAAGTTTGCCGCCAATTCCAACATTTTCACCTGATCTGACGTCCACTTTTCACGATCCAGCCCTGTCTTTGAATCGTTGAGCATGGATGGGGCGCCAATGTTACTGCGTGTTGAATTGGACTCAGCGAGGATTCGAGGGTTGAGGTTAAACCAAATATCCACATCCAAACCGCTTTGATGGCTGCGATGTCCAAACGGCAAAGGGCCTCCTCGTGGTTGGCCCAAGTCTCCGATTTGCATTAGACCTAAGTCGCGCTGCTCTGCTTTTTGGCCCAACAGTTTGAGCGCCTTTACCAAGTCAGGGTGACCGTAATAGCGGCCACGCTCAATATGCATGACTTGATACCCTTTGCCCTCCAATGGCAAGGCAACTGCACCGGCGATACAACCGCTATTGGTTTCCCCCACGGATCGTGGCGAGCCTGACGATGGCGTTTGAGCGCGCGACCAGTCATTTGCATACAATGTAAAACTACTCAGGCCCAAACTTAAGCCCAAGCAAATGGATGCCACCAAAGAACCCGGGCAGACTGGAATACTTAAGATTTTATCTTTGCTTTCCATAAGAGTGTTTAAAAGTCAAAAAAGGTTGAAGATGAATTGGAAGTAATGAGAAATGCTGGCATACATGGGATAATTGGAAACATCTCCTCAAAGTTTATGGATTGGCTATGAAATTTATGACACGGGTATTGCGCCTACTGTCCATGAAAACACTGCTACTGCTGAGCTTCGGCTTTACCCTGCTGCCCATGTCGGCGGGTTTAGTATCAGCTTTTTTTGCCATAGGGCAATTGTCTTTGCAGTCACAACACGCAATCCACCATGCAGCGGCTGAAGCGAAAAACGGCCAAGAACTGCAAGATCAACTGATTGATCTTGAACGAAGGGGCATGAACTATTTATTGTTGAGGAATGCAGATTCATTAGCCGATTTTAACATTATTCATGAACAATTCGGAAATGATGTTCAAGCTTCGCTTACATCGGAAAAAAAATCAAACGATTCATTGGCAATCGGCTTGGAAGCGCTTGCCATGGAAGAAAAGATTGTATTTGACACAATTGTTTCACGCTATCCCGTGAGGCAGTCATCGGCGAGGCCCAATTCAGCCACTGATCGATGGGGGTCTGCCTATAACGAACCCATGCCTGAATCTGACTTATTTCAATCTCTCAAGGATAAGGCACGCAACCTAGCCTTTGATTATGTCGCACATATTGAGACAGAATCCAAAAACCTTGCTGCAATGTCACGAAAAGCCAAGCAGGAACTTATTTTACACATCGTGTTGCTTTTATCCATCTCATTCATTGTGTTGGTTCTTCTAGTTTATCTAATGCGCAACCCTATCCGCCAGATAGATTTCTTCATCAGGACTTTGGGGGCGGGAAATTTCACCCAGCCGATACGGGTTGTCGGAACTGCCGACGTGGAATTTCTCGGCGAGCGTTTAGAATGGCTGCGCACCCATCTAAACGACTTGGAAATGGCCAAGCAAAGGTTTGTGCGCAATGTCTCCCATGAAATAAAAACCCCCTTGGCGACCATACGCGAAGGGGCGGACCTACTCTCGGACGAAGTGGTGGGCGAGTTAAATCGCGAACAAAAGGACATAGCCGAGATATTGCTCGCCAACGCTGATAAAATGGACAAAATGATTGCCGAACTCATCAATTACAGCCAAGTATCCGCACGCAGGACATACAAAAAGCTCGTTCTCGTCGATATACAGCAGTTGCTAGTGTCGCTACTTGAAGACTATCGCTTACAGTTACGGAACAAGTCAATCAATGTGGTTCAGCATATCGAGCCTATGGAAATCATGGGGGATAATGAACAACTACGAACCATTTTCGACAATCTTTTGTCGAACGCGCTCAAGTACTCCCCCGTAGGAGGCGAAATACAACTGTCAATGAAGCGGGAGGGTGGTCACATGGTCTTGGAAATTCAAGACGAAGGGCCAGGAATCGACCCTGACGAACGGCAAAAAGTGTTCGAGCCTTTTTTCCAAGGGAGGGCATCCCGTGCTTTGGGTGTCAAAGGGACTGGTTTTGGGCTTGCCATCGTTGCCGAATGTGTCGCCAGCCACCATGGCAAAATCGAGGTGCTGGAATCGCATGAGGATCATGCGGGTGCAAGGATCAAAGTGCTGATTCCTGTGCAATCTTCAACTTATCGAAAATCAACCGAAGAAAACCAAGGTTCAAACAACACATGAGCGAATTGAGCAAACGCATCCTTTTAGTGGATGACGACCCGGACCTACTCCGATTATTGGGCTTGCGCCTCACCTCGGCAGGCTATGAGCTGACTACTGCCAGTAGTGGGGTGGAGGCTTTGTCTCGTCTGTCAAATGCCCGTCCGCATGTCGTGATTACTGACCTACGCATGGAAGGCATGGACGGCATGGCCCTGTTCGAAGCCTTGCATTCTCAATATTCAACCTTGCCAGTCATCATCCTGACCGCTCACGGAACGATCAGTGACGCGGTAACGGCCACCAAGCGAGGCGTGTTTGGTTTCCTGACTAAACCTGTGGATAAGAATGAATTGATCAAACAAGTGGAAGATGCCATGAGGATCGGTGTCACCAACATCGAATCGCAGTCTAGCGGTATTTGGCGCGAAAAAATCATTACTCAAAGCCCTTTGATGGAGGAGTTGTTAAACCAGGCCCAACGGGTCGCCCAAAATAAAGCCAGCATTTTCATCGGCGGCGACAGTGGCACGGGCAAAGAACTGTTGGCTAGAGCCATTCACGAGGCCAGCAGCCGAAATGAAGGGCCTTTTGTCGCGGTCAACTGTAGCGCCATCCCTGAAAACTTGTTCGAGTCCGAATTGTTTGGACATAAAAAGGGTTCGTTCACTGGTGCGATTCGTGACCACAATGGCTTATTCCGCGAGGCAAATGGCGGCACGCTGTTCTTGGATGAAATTGGCGACATGCCAAAATCGATTCAAGTCAAATTACTTCGAGTCTTGCAAGAAATGAAAGTCCGCTCCGTGGGCGGCACCAAGGATGACCCGATTGATGTCAGGATGGTTTCCGCCACCCACACTGACTTGGAAACCGCCATGAAAGAAGGAAATTTTCGTGACGATTTGTATTACCGCTTGAATGTAGTGACATTCAAACTCCCCTCCTTATCCGAGCGCCCAGAGGACATTCCCCTGCTCGCGAATCATTTTTTGCGCAATCTTTCGGAAACCTATGGTGACAGGGTGAAGGGATTTTCTCCCGAGGCAATGGAATGCATGGTGAATTCGGAATGGCCGGGCAATGTGCGTCAGCTACGCAACGTGGTGGAGCAATGCATTGCACTGTCCCACACGCCTTTGATTCCACTGTCTTTGGTGCAACGCGCAGTCAGGGACGAACCGACTCAATTCATGTCACTTCAAGATGCCCGGAATAAATTTGAACGCGATTATTTGATCCGTCTATTGCAAATGACAGCCGGAAGTGTGACTCAAGCCTCCAAGCTCGCCAAGCGCAACCGCACCGAATTTTATCGCCTGTTAAGCAGGCACGGCATGAAGCCGGAAGACTTCAAACCACCTGAATGAACTTCCATTGGAGCGTCAAAGCCTGTCCTGAGCGAAGTCGAAGGGCTTGCTTTGACGCTCCAACCCTAGGCCACTGCTTAACATCAGTTAAGCATCTATTGTCCACCACTCAACCCACTAAGCTTCCATGATACAACCCGTAAAATTCATCACCGGCCCATTCGCCGGTGCAATTTTCCTACTTCGTGGACTCAGCATGTTGCGACGAAAGGAACTGCGGCTGTTTCTGTTTGGCCCTTTGTTCATCAACTTGGCCCTGTACTCCCTAGCGGCTTGGCTTGGTGTCCACTACTTTGCGATGGCATTGGACTGGCTGATACCAAGTTCACTTCACTGGCTAAATTGGCTGTTATGGCCGATTTTCGCGTTGCTGCTAACTGGATTCGCCTTTTTCACCTTCACATTAGTTGCCAACCTGATTGCCTCGCCTTTGTATGGCCCATTGTCTGAAAAAGTTCTACAGCTTGTCGGGGTTGAGATTAACCCTGGCGGCGCAGGTGAGCGTATCGGAAGCACCATTGTGGCTGACCTCGCCTCCGGGTTAAGACGGCTTCGCTATTTCGCCTTGCGTGCGTTGCCATTATTGTTGGCAACCGCCATACCGGGCGTCAATTTGATTGCGGGGTTTTTATGGATATTGTTTGGGGCTTGGAGCTTGTCGCTGGAATACATGGCCTACCCGTTAGAAGCCCAAGGCATGAGATTCCCTGAGCAAAGGGAGTTGGCAAAGTCTTCCCGCATGGTGGCTTTAGGGTTTGGCGCTGCCATCATGTTTGGTTTGGGCATTCCCGTATTAAATATCTTTATCCCCCCCGCTGCTGTGATCGGGGCTACGTTATATATTGCCCAACGTAGCCAAAAGCAAGTTGAACAATAAATACCGAATGTTGCTGAATTAACGCCTCTTACCCCACACGGGGAAAGCCTGGGATGGGGACGATCAAAAGGAGGCGAAGCCACTGCTTTTACTCGTCCCCAACTAACCCTCCCCCATTGGGGGAGGGACTTGTGTACGGTACTGGAGAGGGTGGCTGTAGGGATCAGTGACTCACCGCCACCTTGCCGCCTTTCTTCTGTCCAATCGCTTTGAGCAATTCGACAAACCAAGGCGTGTCGATGTCGAACGGCTTGCCGCCCTTGATGCGGGGGAATTCAATGGCGCGGAGAATGTTGCCATTGTCTTCGTCGTGACCGATCACGCCAGGTTCGCGGCGCAGGGCGCATTCCACCGCCAAATCCGTGCAGGACTTGATCAGGCGGATATCTTCGATATTGGATGCGGAGGCGCGGGCATAGTAGCCGGACTTCTGAACCAAAGTCTTTTCCGCGCCAAGCATTTGCGCGAACTGTTCGCCAAACCATTTGCCGGGGTTGACGGCATCCAGTTTGATGTGACCGAAGGCATCACGCGGCACTTCCTGTCCTTTGGCTTGCATTTCGGCAACAATCGCTTCCACGCCAGCCCCTTCGGAGATGAAGATGTTTACATTGTCCACCGTGTCCATGACCTTGCGCAGGCGTTCGGCTTCGGCGGCGAGGTCGATTTCCATTTCCGGCACAAACACGGCATGGACTTCATAGCTTTCGCGGGACAAGCCCAAGCCCGGCAACCATTCTTCGCGATCTAGCAACTTGCGGTATTCTGACGCAGTGGCAGCGGTCAGCCAACCACAGTTGCGGCCCATGACTTCATGGACGATCAACATGCGTGGATTGGAATTGTTTTCCGCGACAGCATTGCGGAAATACCGTGCGCCCTGTTCGGCCGCAGTCCAAGCGCCCAAGGACTGCTTGATCGGGAATACGTCGTTGTCCACGGTCTTCGGCAAGCCAATCACGGTCAAGCCATAATTGTTTTTTTGCAGGAATGCGGCCAAATCGGCAGCGGCAATGTTGGTGTCGTCCCCGCCGATGGTGTGTAAAATGTCCACGCCGTCTTTAATCAATTGGTCGGCGGCAACTTTTTGTGGGTCTTCGCCTTCCTTGACCAATCCACGCTTCACACAATCTTTGACATTGGTGAGCTTAACCCGGCTGTTGCCGATGGGCGAACCGCCAAACTTGTGCATCAAACTGGCTTTGGCGCGGATTTCCGGGGTGACCGGGTAAGAATCGCCCAGCAACAAGCCTTTGTAACCACTGCGATAGCAGATGATTTCGATGCTGGGATCAATCTCGGTGTAGCGTTCGATCAGACCGCCGACGGCTGAACTGAGGCAGGGGGCCAAGCCACCTGCGGTGAGGATTGCGACTTTCTTTGGTTTACTCATGGTATATGTCTTTATTTTGTGTTTTGATTGAAAGGATGGAACATAAACGCTTATTTTGCCATGTCAACACTTGAACATTCACGGAATTTTTGTTTAATTCACTAGTTTGGAACGCTATGCAGAAGGTCAAAGCTTGCTTTTGCAGTCAAAGCTAGCGTTGATGCTCCATATATCAGTCACTTAATAAGGCATCGCATATCACACAACCATGTCAGAATTTCATTTTCTAAGGCCGCTCTGGTTACTCGCCCTCATTCCACTCGCTGGCTTAAGTTGGCAAATCATCCGCATGGGGCGGGAAGGCGGAGATTGGAGGCGCATCTGTGACCCGGCTTTGTTGCCTTACATTCTCGTCCATGACAGTGGAGGTAAAACCGCAAGACGCACCTCTTGGCTGTTTACACTAGGCGGTATGCTTGCCATTTTTGCTTTGGCGGGTCCAGTGTGGGAACGGTTGCCGGTGCCGGCATTTCGCAATGAAGCCGCATTAGTCATCGCCTTGGATCTCTCCCATATCATGGAAGCAACAGATATCAAGCCTAACCGTTTGGGGCGGGCGCGTTTTAAAATTGCTGACTTATTGAAGCAACGCAAAGATGGTTTGACCGCGCTATTAGTCTACTCGGGGGATGCCTTCACGGTGACGCCGCTGACCGACGACAGCGGGACGATCACTTCTCAGCTTTCCGCCCTATCCAGCGATTTGCTTCCCACCCAAGGCAGTCGTGCCGATTTGGCCTTGGAACTTGCCGGGCGTTTGCTCAAACAAGCGGGATTGACCCATGGCGACATATTGCTTGTCACCGATGGCGGCAGTCTCGGCAAAGCGTTTGATGTTGCCAAAGACCTAAATGCGCAAGGGTACAAGGTTTCAGTGTTAGGGGCAGGCAGTGAAGAAGGCGCTCCAGTGCCGTTGGCTGAAGGGGGGTTTTTGCAAGACAGCAAGGGCAACATCATCATTTCTAAATTGGCCGAACCTGCTTTGCGGCAACTCGCTGAGGACGGAGGGGGAATTTATAGGAAATTGACTATCGACAATTCGGATTTGTCCACGCTACTGCCCTTTTTAGGCCAACAGGCAAACCCCAATCAGCCGGGCGCAGAGGGAAATGGTGTGTTAGTCCAACAATGGGAGGAACGCGGAGCATGGCTATTATTACTCTTGTTGCCGATTGCAGCCCTTGGGTTTCGACGTGGCTACTTGGCGGTGTTGGCGCTGGTGGTGCTGCCGCTTCCACAAACGGCCAAAGCCATGGAATGGAAAGATTTGTGGCAAACTCACGACCAGCAAGCGAGTCAGGCATTTCAACAAGGAGATCATGCCAAGGCTGCCGAATCCTTTGATAATCCTGCTTGGAAGGCGGTGGCCCAGTATAAATCAGGGCAATTCGAAGAGGTCACCAAGACTTTGCAAGGGCAAGATTCCGCCGATGCCAACTATAACCTAGGCAACGCTTTCGCCAAACAAGGCCAATACCCTCAAGCCATTGCCGCTTACGATAAGGCACTTAAGCTAGACCCAAAACATGAGGATGCCCGTTATAACAAAGAATTGGTTGAGAAAGCCATGAAGGAACAGCAAGAACAAGAAAAAGACAAGGACAAGCAACAATCAGGCGGCAAGGGCCAAGAACCCATTAAAGACCAAAAGAAAAAGTCAGGCGATCAACAACAAGGCCAAGACCAACAACAAGACGACCCGCAAAAACAGCAGAACCCGTCCAAGGGTCAAGAGGGTCAACAAGAGGAACAACAAGGCCGGCAGGAAAGCCAAGATAAGCAAAATCAGGCAGAACAGCCGTCTCAGCAGGGCGAGCAAAAACCATCACAGGAACAGTCAAAGGAAGAACAGGGTCAAGATGCCCAGCCGATTGACCAGCAGCCTACAGGCAAGGAAGGGGAAGAGAAAAAGGCCATGACAAGCACCGATACACATCAGAAAGAAGACAATCAGGCAGTCGAACAATGGCTGAGGCGCATCCCTGACGATCCCGGCGGCCTGCTCAGGCGTAAGTTCGCCCTTCAGTACCAACAAAGGCAAAACCGCCCAAGGCAACCCTAGATTTTTGAATTCGACACACATTCAACTAACTAAAGTTAGAGCGTTAAACATAATGAATATGGTAAATCTAAACAGTAGTAGCCCGTATAAACCCTCCGGCATAATCCTAATTAAGAATTCATCCAACCAAAGGCAATGCCGCTTTGAGACTGGTAGCTGGCTGGCATCCATAAACTTTCCAAAGCTTGTCATGCTTTGGTTTGCAATGCTTGGCTTGATGCTCCTCTTTACCCCCCCATCCCAAGCCTCCACCATCCGGGTCACTCCCGACCGCGACCCAGTGCGCATGAATGAAACGTTTAACGTGGTGTTCAGCAGTGAGGATAGCGTGGATGGTGATCCCGATTTCAGCCCGTTGGCAGAGGATTTTGAAATTATCGGTCAAAACCAAGGCAGCCAAGTCTCGTTTGTCAACGGTAAAATGAGCAAGAAACAGGAATGGACACTGACCTTAAGCCCAAAACGGACGGGTTCCATCCAAATTCCAGCCATTGCTTTTGGATCAGACCACAGCCAACCCACCCATGTGAACGTTTTGGATTCCGGGGCTGCACCGTCCTCTCAAACCCCCGGAGGGGCGGCAGATGACGAAGGGATAAAGCTGGAAGTCGAAGCTACGCCTAAAAACCCTTATGTTCAAGCCCAAGTCATGCTCACCGTGAGGGTGTTATTTCGGATAAATGTAGTCGGCGCTGATTTAAGCGAACCATTGGTCCAGGATGCCTTGGTTGAAAACTTGGGTGACGGTCATTATGACACCACTCGAAACGGATATGACTACAAGGTGCTTGAACGCAAAATTGCAGTATTCCCCCAAAAAAGCGGTTTATTGACGATAGACCCGATGCGCTTGACGGCACAAGTGGAAGTGGGTGGACGATCGTTTTTTAGCCGTTCCACCCGCGCCATGCAGGTAAAATCGGACGCTATCAATTTACAAGTGCGCCCTATTCCAGCCTCGTTTACCGGCAAACATTGGTTGCCCGCCATGGATTTGAAATTGGAACAATCTTGGTCGCAAAATCCGCCACAAGCCAAGGTGGGCGAACCCATGACCCGGACTTTGACGGTGAGCGCCAAAGGAATCACCAAAGGCTTGCTGCCAGAACTGGGCGCCGACATTCATCTCGACCCATCAATAAAGCAATACCCAGACCAGCCGGCCTTGAATGAAGAAAAATCCATTTCAACAGGCATTTCCAGCACCCGTCAAGAAAAAACCGCGTTGATTCCTTCCAAGTCAGGGAAATTTAACATGCCAGCGGTTGAAGTTCCGTGGTGGAACATTAAAACTGACCGGACGGAAATTGCACGGATTCCCGAATTCACCCTGGACGTGGAGGCATCGAGTGAAGCCACCAACCCAAGTACGCCAACCTCTTCAGTTCCTCATGAATTGACGGACTCTTCCCCTGCCAAATCCGTTGACGTTTCGGTGCCAGTGAAATTTTCATCATCCATCTGGTTTTGGTTGGCGTTATTTTTTGGTTTTGGATGGCTTTCCACTGGTTTAGCCTGGTGGGGTGTTCATCATAGGACAATGGACTCATCCCTTTCCGTATCACGAACTAAACCAGACCTAGGCGCAGACATTAGCCTGGCTCGCAAGGCATTGCGGACAGCTTGTACCCAAAATGAACCCACAGCGGCACGTGCGGCGTTGCTGCAATGGGCGGGCTTGTACTGGCCTGAGCGGAAACCCGCCACACTGGCTGAAATAGCCAGCCTAGGAGGAGAACAGTTGGCCTCGGAAATTGGAAATATCAATCGTGTACTTTACAGCCACGCAGACGAAAGGTGGGACGGCGACAGGCTGTGGGTGGCGGTGCAAACCTTACAGGAAGGGAAAATTAAAAAAGGCAAAGAAAGCTTGGATTTGGAGCCGATGTATCGGTAAGCAATTAACAACTGATATTAAGCACGGATGCAACTGTTGTTGATTTCCCAGCGAAACAGGAGTGTCAAAGCTTGCTTTAACTCAAGACTGGAAATGCGAAGCTTGCTTCGCCTGTCAAACCAAGCCCTTCGACTTCGCTTAGGACAGGCTCTGACGCTCCAATCCTAGGCCGCTGCGTAACATCAATTAATCATCAGACTGTTTGTGGTGTGCTATTCGACGTATGCGACCGATAAGACTTAAGCATTAAAAGTTGCACATTCACTTGTGTCTTCCCTAAAAGGCCCTACCAAGTTAATTATTTTGCCGCCAAAGATCAAGCAATCGGAAAACCCCCTGCGTACCGATGGCTCCAACTAGAAAGCCTACGCTGAATAGCATCGAATAATGGTTCATGTCGAACGAAGCGACCAATTTGCCTAGCAGGAAACCGACAACTAGGGATAGGCCAATTTTAAGGCGCTTAAAAATTTCCAAGGTGTTCATGAAAAAACTGTTTTCCTGATTGCCTCGAAGAATAGAAACGTACAACCCACTGAAACGGGTGGCGAAGGTATGAAAAAGTGGAGTCGGTCTATAAGCCGGGTTCTGTCTAGGACAGTCATTCATCTGGGTCGCCTGTCGCCAAGCGCCTCAAGCAACCTACCCGGGAACCGTGCGGGCCGCACGTATGGGTCGAACCCATTGCCCCCCTATTTGGTCTTGCTCCGGGTGGGGTTTGCCCTGCCACTCTCGTTGCCGATAGCGCGGTGCGCTCTTACCGCACCATTTCACCCTTACCTAGAAACCCGAAGGTGGCTTGGCGGTATATTTTCTGTGGCACTTTCCGTAGGCTCGCGCCTCCCAGGCGTTACCTGGCACCCTACCCAATGGAGCCCGGACTTTCCTCCCTCCACGCTAGCGTGGACAGCGACTGTCCAACCAACTCCATGCTTAGTTTACCGTTTGCTTGGGAACTTTGCCAGAGCAGCTTGTCTTATCGGAACGCGGGCAGAGGAGATTCCAGCATCCATTTGTCCTGATCGTCTTCAAAACGCCAAATTTGACGATCGGTAATGGTTTTTTCGGAACCCGACGGCTCTATAAAATAGCGGATTTCCACGCCTAGCTCCACAATATTGCTGGTTGGGTTTTCGTTCACGTAGAGTGTTTTGTAGGTGGCAATATGTATGTTTTTTAGCCAAGCTTCGTCCAGACGGGTTCGGTGGGCAGGGCTTTGAAATTGAGCAGCCTTCTCAAATTCACCCCACCGGATCGCCGAAGCATACCGATTGATGATTTCGTCCCGTTTCATCATAAATACGTCGGATACGTGGGTGCATGAAGCGAGTTGCATGATTAAGCAAAATAACCCAAAGAAATTTAATCTCATGATTGAAGTTCGCCGAAAATATATGAATTAACCAGCCGAAGGAGAACCTTCCCCCTTTGATGAAGTCCAAAATCATAACAAGCTTTTAGAACACAAATTATATAATGCATCAATAGCAAACAAATTGGAGAATGGCTAATGAAAATACTCTTCGCCGTGATGGCGGTTTTGGCGGTTATCTTTTTTGCCCCACCCGTATTGAAACGCTTCAACAGCACGGAAATACATGGCTCGACCGACAAAAAAGTCATGCAATCGTTGAAGGATGTAAGGCATAGCATGGCTACGGAAGAACGCCATACGTTTGATGTTGCCCTAGGGTTATTGCAAAAATTCCATGAACAAGAGGGTGAAAACGCTTTTGCCAACACGGTCAGCGGGAAATCACCCACTGAAGTGATAGAACTTGCCAAGCAGGAAGTCGAGGCAAAGATAGCCGCTGGTGAAGCAGGCTTCAAGCAATATTCATCTTGGGGGGATATGTTAAGCAAAAAAGTGGCAGAAGACGCACCTAAAAAGCCCGGCAACCAACAGCCCCCACCCCCTTTGCGTCAATCCGAACGCACTGGCAGACCTTAAAAACTGTAGTTATCCATCAACAGCCCAACTGAAAAGTGGCAAACACAGCTTTGCCACTTGTTAGCCTGTTTTATCGGCCAGCCTAAGCGCAGCCTGATAGAGTAATTCTTTTCTGGAGCCGGTGATTTTGGCCGCCAATGTTGAAGCGGTTTTGACCGAGCATTCTTCCAGTAATAGTTTAAGCACACGAATTTGCTCCCCCGTCAATTCAGTCTTGCTTTTTTGCGATGCGCCTTCGAGTAGCACGACAAATTCGCCTTTTTCCATGAACGGGTCATCTTCGATGCGGGTGACTGCTTCGTCCACCGTGCAACTTAGTATGGTTTCATGTAGCTTGGTTAACTCACGGGCAATGACGATGCTGCGATGCGAAGGGAATACAGCAGCGATGTCTCTGACAAAATCCAACACGCGATGGCTGGATTCATAGAAAATCAACGTCCTCGCCTCATCCACCACTTTTTCCAACATAGTGCATCTAGCCGATGAAGTGCGCGGAGGAAAGCCTTCAAAGGCAAAGCGGTTGGTGGACAAGCCACTCGCTGACAATGCCGCAACCAAGGCACAAGCACCCGGAACCGGCACGACGCGCACGCCATGCGCCACTGCCTGCCGCACCAAGGGGAAGCCGGGGTCGTTGATTAGCGGGGTTCCTGCATCGGAAATCAAGGCTATGGATTCGCCTTGTTTCAGCTTTTCCAACAGTTTGGCGGAGGCTGCATCTTCATTATGTTCGTGCAAAGCAGTCAGAGGTTTGTCAATATCATAACGGTCCAACAAAGGGCGGCTATGGCGAGTGTCCTCACAGGCGATCAAACTGACCCCTTGTAAAACCTCGACGGCGCGGAAAGTCACATCAGCCAGATTGCCGATTGGAGTCGCAACTAGGTATAGTATGCCCTTAGGATTGTCCACCATGTTTTTATCCCCAAACTTGAAAAGTTAAATTTAATTCCTATGTCTATTGCCAAACTGGTTTTGACCTTAAGCATCACCCTTATCCTAGCCGCCTGTGCCAGCCAATCGACGAGGTATCGCGACACGCCGCTGATAGCCGAGGCAAGTGAGCGATTCAGCAAAGGCGATTACGCCGGTGCTTCGCAAATTTATCAACGTCTTGCCGAACATGCCGGTAGTGGTGCCGATTATTACCGCCTGCTGGCCGCTGATGCAGAATTGCGGGCGGGCAATGACCGGGCGGCACGTGCCTTGCTTGGGGCAATCAAGTCGGATGAGTTGGAGGAAGGCGACCGGCAACGTTATGCGTTGCTGCGCGCCCGGCTTGACTTGAACCAAGGGGATGCCCGTCAAGCCATGATGCTGCTGGATGGCATCAATTACCAATTGCTCACTTCGCCATTAAGGGTTCATTATCACATACTGCGTGCTTCGGCCTACAATCAGTTGGGCAACATGCTAGAAAGCGCTCGCGAACGGGTTTATTACGGACAATTGACCAATAACGCCGATGCGATTCAAAAAAACAACGAAGCCATTTACGATGCGCTGAACCACTTGCCCTATAGAGTCTTGACCGATTTGCAACCCAGCACCCAAGGCACCCTAGGCGGTTGGATGGCTTTGGTCATCGCCTTGCGCAGTCCTGAGGCAAACCGGGCAGGGGCAATTCAGGCTTGGCGGGCAAAGTATCCCAGCCATCCTGCCAATGGCGCGTTTGTTGAGGGTTTTACGGCTAAGACCGGCAAATCCATTGAAATAGCACCCTTGAAGCCAACCGTGAGTGCGCCGCCTATCACTCCAGCACCCATACAAGCCACGCTTCCCCCCCCGGTTCCTCCATCGCCAGCTCCCGTTTCCGCTGCCCCCTTGACACCCACGACGCCTACGCCTCCCCCGGCGACCAGCGGCATCATCGGTGTCATGCTGCCCTTGACAGGCACTTATGCCCAAGCGGGCCAAGCCGTCCGCAATGGGTTGACGGCAGCATGGAACGCCGACACTAATCCAACTCGGCCTGAACTGCGTTACGTCGATACTCAGGGCGCTGATGTTGGCGTGATCTACCGGAAGTTGGTTGCAGATGGCGCACGATTTGTGATTGGCCCTTTAACTAAAGAAGAAGTGGCCGCCCTCGCAAGGAGCGGGGATTTCACCGTTCCGGTATTGGCACTCAATCAAACCCCCGAAGCCAACAACCGTGAAGGACTTTATCAATTCGCCCTGACCCCTGAGCATGAAGTCGAACAGTCAGCCAGCTTGGCATGGTTCGATGGTCGGCAGAATGCCTTGCTATTAGCCCCCTCGTCGGCTTTTGGTCAGCGAATGACCACCCATTTCACCAATTACTGGAAAAGCCTTGGTGGCAAAATTGCCAACGTCAAGACTTATCAGGCGGGTGCGGCAGATTATTCTGACACGGCAAAACGTTTGGTTTCCAGTGTAGTCAGTGGAGAATCGGCAGGGGCAAGCGCCCCGCCACCGGAATTTATTTTCATGATTGCCGATTCAAGGGATGGCAAGCTGCTTAACCCACATATCGAAAACCAAGAAGCCACTCATATACCGGTCTACTCGACCTCCCTGATCTTCAACGGCCAGCCCAATGCGCCCCAAAACGCCGATTTGTCAGGGGTCACGTTTTGCGATAGCCCATGGCTACTGGGTAACGATGCCGGGGTGATTTCCCGTCAAACCATGCAAGCAACAGTGCAACAAACCCCCGAAATTTATTTGCGCCTACTGCCGATGGGGATCGATGCCTATCAACTACTCCCAGAGCTGAATCTGATGAAAAATGGGGGGCAAAGCCGGTTTTCAGGCGCAACAGGGGTATTGACCCTAAAGGGCAATCGAATAAACCGCCAATTGCATTGTGCGCAGTTCGATGGAAACACCCTGCAACCGCGCGGCATTGCACCCAACCTCCAGCCTAACGCCATGCCGACTTCACCCTGATGCTATTCGGTAAAGGTCCAAAAGCCGACCGCTTGACAACGGGGCAGCAGGCAGAAGATAGTGTTTTGGCTTATCTTCAAGCCCAGGGTTTGGCATTGGTGCAGAGAAATTACCGTTGTCGAGGCGGGGAAATTGACCTTATCATGCGCGATGGCGGCACAATCGTGTTCGTGGAAGTCCGCTTCCGGTCCGACCTACGTTTTGGCGGTGCGTTGGCCAGTGTTGACTTTCACAAACAAGCACGTCTGATTCACGCGGCCTCACATTTTTTGGCGACGAAGCGCATTGATCGGCCTACCCGATTCGATGTGGCGGCGGTTTCGCCCGATCAAGGCAAGCTTGCTATACAATGGATTAAAGACGCTTTTCAAGCGGGATGAAAGACGAGTGGTTAGTGACCAGCCATTACACTAACCACAGCCTACCACTTACCACTAGCCACTGATGACCATGACCCTGCAAGAACGCATCCACCAACATTTCAATGAAAGTTTGCAAACCAGCCAAGAGGCCCAAGCCAATTTGTCGGAACTGATTGAAATTGCGGCCATTAAAATCGCCCAATCTCTAATCAACGATGGCAAAATCTTGGTCTGTGGGAATGGCGGTTCTGCGGCCCACGCCCAACATTTCTCTTCGAAAATGCTCAATCGCTTCGAACGCGAGCGACCCAGCCTGCCGGCTATTTCGCTGACCTGCGACACATCCACACTCACCTCCATCACCAATGACTATCTCTACGAAGAGGTGTTTGCCAAACAAATTCGTGCCTTGGGCCATGCCAATGACATCTTGTTGGCATTTACAACCAGTGGTAATTCAGCCAATATCCTCAGCGCAGTCACCGCCGCCCATGACCGTGACATGACCGTCATTGCCCTGACCGGACGTGACGGCGGTGCATTGGCGCCATTATTGACGGACAGCGATATTGAAATTCGCATTCCCAACCCATCCATGGCAAGAGTGCAGGAAACTCACTTAATTATTTCGCATTGCCTGTGCGACCTCATCGACCAGCAATTGTTTGGCGAATAAACCATGACGATTGCCCCCGACTTTTTGTCTCGTTTACGGCAAATCTTGCCTGTTGGGTCAATTCATAGCGAACCCGCCGACTGCTGGGCCTATGGCTACGACAATTCAAGAAAACACGCTTTGCCCGAGGCGGTGGCTTTCCCTGTGACCCACGGGGAGGTTCTGGCAGTGGTTCGCTTGTGCAATGAATTCCGTGTCCCACTGACCCCACGCGGTCGCGGAACCGGCACTACAGGCGCTGTCGTGCCATTGGAGGGTGGTTTGACGATGTCGCTGGAACGCATGAACCGCATTGTCGAACTGGTCCCCGACAACCGGTTTGCCGTGGTGGAACCGGGGTTGACCAACCAAGCCTTGCAAGATGCGCTAAAACCTCTGGGCTTCTTCTGGCCTCCTGACCCAACCAGCGCGGCCTATTGCAGTATTGGCGGCAACCTAGCCTATAACTCCGCCGGCCCGCGCGCCGTCAAATATGGCACTCCACGTGATAATATCTTTGGACTACGCGCGGTGACAGGCGATGGACGCGAGCTTAGCACGGGCGTATTCACTAGCAAAGGCGTCGTGGGCTTGGATTTGACTCGGCTGATTGTCGGCAGCGAAGGAACCTTGGCAATCATCACCGAGGCCACCCTTAAATTGACCCCGCTGGCTGAATCCATACGCACCATGCGAGCGGTCTACGCAAATGTCGATGCCGCCACCCGCGCCATTGCCCGCATCATGGCCCAACCGATTAACCCATGCGCACTGGAATTCATGGATGCCAATGCCATTGAGATGATACGCCAATATTCCAATGTGGAATTACCGACAGGGGCGGGTGCTTTACTGATGATCGAAGTGGATGGGCCATTATCCGGTTTGGATGCGGCAGTGGAGGGTGTTGCCCAATCTGCCCATGTTGAAGGACTGCTGGATTTCAGCATTGCCCGTGACGCAACCGAAGTCGAGGCGCTTTGGCGAACCCGCAAGGCGCTATCCCCGGCGTTACGCAAAGTCGCACCCGGCAAAATCAATGAGGACGTGGTTGTACCCGTCACCGAACTGCCCGCCCTCATTAGCGGGCTGAATACATTATCCAAACAGCACGGCATTCCTATCGTCAATTTCGGCCATGCCGGCAATGGCAACATCCATGTCAACCTATTACTCGACCCCAACAAACCGGGTCAACAAGAACAAGCCGAGGAAGCCTTAAGCGATGTATTCGATTTGGTTTTAGGGCTACGCGGAACCTTGTCCGGCGAACATGGCATCGGTTTGGTCAAACGGGATTATGTGGGCAGGGAATTGGATGCCGTATCAATGGATTTGATGCGATCCATCAAGCGGCAGTTTGATCCTAATGGGATTTTGAACAAGGGTAAGATGTTGCCGACTGGCATTGATGCTAATAGGTGATAACGGTCACTCAACGGCAGCTAGGGTACTTTATCGCTTGGTTACGGTATACTTTACTCAAAGCGGGGTTGACTTGGCTATGTCACCCTGACAAAGCAATTTCGATGATCCTAAGTCAAGTAAATAAATTAAGATTCACTTACCCTCTGCCCAGTTGAAAGCCATCTGTACCCTTCCACACAAGATCGCCATCTTCACCGACGAACCCGGCTGGCACGGGGCGAGGCTTAAACGCGCCCTTGCGGCTCGCGGCTTTGAGTCCAGTTATGTATCTTTGACTCGATGCCAGTTGAATCTGGATGGCAACGGCTTACCTATTGTCATTCCGGGATTTGATGATGGTTTGCCAACCGGCGCATTTGTGCGTGGGGTTCCAGGTGGTTCGTTGGAGCAAGTGACGTTTTATCTCGATATTCTGCATGGGCTTAAACTGCTCGGCATTCCCGTCTACAATGATGCCCGCGCCATCGAACGCACGGTGGACAAGGGCATGACTAGCTTTTTATTGCGGCATGCGGGGTTGCCCACTCCGCCCGCTTGGGTGGTCAACAGTCGTGAAGAGGCTGTCAATCTTGCAAAACGGGAGTTGGAAAGCGGTCACCAAATGGTCAGCAAGCCACTGTTCGGCTCCCAAGGCGAAGGTTTGCAACGGCATCAGAAACTGGAAGACATAGCGTGTCTGGCTGAAAGCAACGGGGTCTTCTATTTACAACGCTTTGTGGAATGCAGTGAACAATCCCATGATTTCCGGGTGTTTGTCATCCATGGAAAAACAGTGGCCGCCATGCGCCGGTATGGCAAGACATGGCTTAACAATGTGGCTCAAGGCGGGCGTTGCGAGCCAGTGCGCTTGGATGATTTGCATTTGTGCAAGCTTGCGGAAGATGCAGTGAAAACGGTTGGCATGGCTTACGCCGGAGTGGATATAATACGCGATGTCCAAGACCGCTATACGGTTATAGAAATCAACAGCGTACCGGCGTGGAAAGGTTTGCAAGGTGTCACCGAAGTGATTATTGCCGATTTGTTGGCGGATGACTTCCTGTCCCATTGCACAGCCCTTGCTCCCCGTCTGCAAGCACTGGCAAGTTAATGACAATTTCTCCTGAAAAGCTGCAACAGGCTTATTTAGACGCTTGCGAAGCCGAGTTGCAGGCATTCAAGCCTGGCAATGTCAGTATTCATTCTGAAGGTCACGGCATGACGGTGGGGGATTTCCGCCGTAGCGCCCGAGCCAGCGCCCCGCCGCTGTGTGATCCGGCGCTGTCTTTGGGGGAGAAAATCTATCATGCGATTGCCGAAACCCGGAAGGCTGTCGGCTGTAACACCAATTTAGGCATTGTGTTACTGGCGGCCCCGTTGCTTGAAGCCTGTTTAAATGGCGCAAAGTCAATGGATTTGCTTGATAATTTAAGATGGGTGCTGGATGCAAGCTCAGTGGATGACGCAAGTTGGGTGTATCAGGCTATTCGCTTGGCTGCTCCCGGTGGACTAGGCGAATCGGAGACGGAAGACGTCAATTCCTCACCCACAGTGACCCTGCTGGATGCCATGAAAATCGCATCAGGGTGGGATCGCATCGCTTGGCAATATACTAATTACTACACAAATGTTTTTGATTTCGCAATTCCAAGTTATCATAGGTGGCTAAGTCTATGGGGTGATGAGCAATGGGCCACTGTTGGCGTGTTCACGGGATTGCTCAGAACCTTCCCGGATAGCCATATAGAGCGCAAGTTTGGAGCCCGATTCACTAGGATGGTGACGGAAAGAATGACCCTAGTTGAGCAATCAATGACCTTTCCCGATAAGCCTGAGCAAGCGTTGCGGGTGCTTCGGAAGGTGGATATAGAGTTCAAGTCAGCCGGAATAAATCCAGGCACGACGGCAGACCTAACCGTGGCCTGCCTTCTCGCGGTGAGGCTAGACAGGCTAATAAAGGCTGGCTATTCATCCGCTTCGCGGGTCTAGCTTTAAGCCAAATTTAGACATTGTGTTTTTCTTGAAAATTATTTAAAGACAAGCCAATGTCATTGACTATAAAATCCTGACCATTTTTAAATTACAAGAGGAGAAGCAAATGGCGAAAATCAATAAATTGCTGATAGGCGAGTCTTTAGTGGGTGATGGCAATGAAATCGCTCACATAGACCTGATCATGGGTCCCCGTGGCAGCAGCGCTGAAACGGCATTCGCCAACGCCTTGGTCAACAACAAGGACGGTTTCAGCACTCTGCTGGCCGTTGTTGCCCCTAACTTGGCAGTCAAGCCAAACACCATCCTTTTCAATAAGGTGACTATCAAAAATGGCAAACAGGCTGTGCAAATGTTTGGCCCCGCACAGCGCGGTGTCGCGTTGGCTGTGGCTGATTCTGTGGCTGATGGCACTATTCCTGCCGATGAAGCTGACGATATTTTCATTTGCGTAGGCGTTTTCATCCACTGGTTGGCCGAAGACGATGCGAAGATCCAAGACTTTAATTACAAAGCCACTCGCGAAGCAATCAAGCGTGCCGTTGAAGGCAAGCCGACGGCTGCTGAGGTTGTGGCCCAGAAAGGCTCGATCAAGCACCCCTTCGCCCCAAACTAAAAGCTATTGGCGAGATGGAAGTGTTGCCCCTTTACGGGGCAACCTTGCCTCTCCAGCTTTGTTATAGTTGCTATGCGATTTAACCATAGTTTTGTAGAATCTTTGATCCTATGGTTCCCAAATGCAGGGCACTGGCAATCAACACCCCGGCAACGCCCAAGCTATCTAGCACGCTCAAATCGTCTGCGTTTCTGACCCCCCCTGCTGCAATCATTACTTTTTCTGGCCACCATGCCCGAAACTCCCTCAATCGTTTAAAATCTGGCCCTTCATTGGAACCGACACGGGCAAGGCTCATGACAATGATCGTGTCAGGCCATAGGCTTGGATCGTCCAACAATTTCTGGCCTCCTATTAAGGCGTCACCCATGAAATCCAATGAGAGGATGAATTGCTTGCCGAAGTGTGGCAAGATTCCCCAATGATCATCGACCAGCGATTCACTTCCTATGACAGTTATCTGATTACCCGATGGGTTGGGTGACTCGAACTGTGGCATCCCCCGGTCTATCCAAAATTGCAAATCGGCATAATCTGCTTGCAAGTGGCTTAGTAATTCATCGTGATCACCAATTCCTTGCAATGCATCCAGATCGGCCACGTAGAGCGTTTTGAAATCATGCAAATTCATCAGCCCGTCAATCACAGCATGAGGGGTGGAACCCTGGCACAAAGGGGTTTGAATGGGTCGGTAATGATCGCGTTGCCCTTTTTTGGCATGGACGACGCAACCGCCCATCAGATCAATCACGGGTATGATTTGCACGGGATGCTCGCTTGAAAATATTAGTGATGGAATATATTACTGGGGGAGGGATGCGTCAGGAAGCCATTCCGCCGTCTTTGGCTAGGGAAGGGGAGTTAATGCTTGGGGCTTTGGTTGGCGATCTTCTTAATTTGACATTGGTTTTGGAACTGATTGTATTGCGGGATGATCGACTTGAACCGCACCGCTACGATCATCTTGTACAAACCGTTATCATCGGTGACACCGACTCATTCCAGTCTATCTGGGAGCAGTCGGTCAATCAATGCGATGCCGTCTGGCCTATCGCCCCGGAAAACGATGGTATTCTTGAGCAACTTTGCATGGACGTGGAAAAGGCTGGCAAGGCACTATTGAACTGCCCCTCCGTTGCTGTCCGCCTTGCCGCCAGCAAGTTGGCAACCGCCCGGCGGCTGGCTGAATCTGGTTTGCCAGTGGTTGACACCGTAGCCCTAGACAAAGGCTTATTACCAATTAGTGTTGCGGTTGTGGTAAAACCTGACGATGGCGTGGGCTGTGAGGGAGCGGTTATCATACGCGATCACCGACAATTGCTTGCATTCATGCCGTCAAAGGGGTGGATCGTCCAGCCTCTGCTGAAGGGTGATGCCCTTAGCCTGTCCGTTTTGTGTGCCGCTGGCAGGGCGCGTCTGTTGAGCTGCAACCGGCAGCAAATTGAATGGGTTGGCGATGGCTTTAGCTTAACAGGGGTAGTGGTCAATGCCATCGCCGATGTGAATGGGGCTTGGCAATTGCTGGCCGAAAACATCGCTTGCGCCATGCCTGAATTGTGGGGATATGTCGGCATAGACCTGATGTTGACCGAAACCGGACCGGTCATTCTTGAGGTCAATCCCCGCCTGACGACATCTTATGCGGGCTTGCGCGTGGCGACCGGTAATAATCCAGCGGGTTTGGTGCTAAATCTTTACAGGACGGGTCAATTGCCAACCTGTTACATGCAAACGCCCAAGCCAATCGAAATTAACTTAGGTTAGAAGTATGCTGATTGACATTATGGGTTGGGACATTGGCGGTGCCCATCTCAAGGCGGTGGCTATGGCGAGCGGTCAAGTCGTGGCGGTTACCCAAAAAGCTTGCCCACTCTGGTTGGGCATGGCTCATTTCCATGCTGCGGCACGCGCCATCCTTGATGAACTGAACCCCGCTGACAATTGCCTGCATGCCGTCACCATGACTGGCGAATTGGCCGATTTGTTCGGCAATCGGGAGGAGGGTGTGTTTGGGCTGATCAATGCCCTCTGCGAGCATGTGCCAGTGAATGATGTTCTAATTTTCGCCGGTTTCAGTGGATTTTTGCCAGCGAAGCAAGTAAGTGCCAAAGATATACCTTCCATCGCTTCTGCAAATTGGCTTGCAACCGGCCTTTATACGGCTTCCAAGCTTGATTGCGGGCTGTTAATCGACCTTGGCAGCACTACAGCAGATTTTTTGATTTTGCGCCATGGTGAGGTTTTAGCGCGAGGTTACACTGATTATGAGCGGCTACGCCATGGAGAGCTGCTATATTCTGGCGTGGTTCGCACATCATTGATGTCCTTAGCCAAAAGCGCACCTTTTGAGGGCGAACACATTGATTTGATGGCCGAACATTTCGCCACGACTGCCGATGTCTATCGCCTGACTGGGGAACTTCCCGAACACGCCGATCAAGCACAACCGGCAGATGGCGGGGAGAAAACGGCCACGGCGAGTGCCAGACGGATTGCACGGCTGTTGGGGCTTGACATGGAATATGCCCAAGATGAGGCATGGAAACTGCTTGCTGCTTTTTTTCGTGAAAGGCAGTTGATGTGTTTAACGGATGCCTGCCTCAGGCAATTTTCGCTCGGATTGATTGACCGCAAGGCGCCGATAATTGGTGCTGGCGTAGGACGCTTTCTAGTGAAAGAATTAGCAAAAAGACTCGGACATACTTACGTGGATTTCGAAACTTTGTACCCTAATGGCCCGGCCAATTCTGGATTTCAGCTAGCCGATTGCGCCCCCGCTGTGACGGTTGCCTGCTTGGCAAGGCAAAGCCATGCCTGAATACATTCCAAAATTCGAGGAATTGCCTTATTTTGAAGACAGCGCAGCGCTCTTCATGCCTTGGGCGGATCGCGAGTGGGCCGTGTTTATTGACAGCGGTTATCCGCATAGTCGCCAAGGCCGATTTGACATCATTACTGCTGATCCATGCTGCACATTAATCACCCGTGGCGATCTTACCGAAATCCACGATGGGGAAACCATCACCCATTCTGCTGACGATCCCTTTGATCTGGTCAAGCAGGCGTTGGGAGACACCGTGGAGACGGTTTCATCATTGCCCTTTAATGGCGGGGCCATTGGTTATTTTGCTTATGATTTGGCCCGTCGTTTGGAAAAACTGCCGTCTATTGCCGGCAACGAAGAATCCATTCCCGATATGGTGGTTGGGATTTACGATTGGGCGGTGGTGGTTGACCATGTGGAGCGCCGTTCATGGTTGGTGGGTTTGGGGCGCGATGCGGCAACCAAGGCTCGCTGGCCGCATTTGTGTCATGGCTTCAGCCAAATTCCGATTATCAATTGGCCCCATGAAGGTTTCGGCGTGTTGGAGGAAACCCAGTGCAACATGAGTCGAGCCTTCTATTCCGATGCTTTTCGGCGGATTCAACATTACATCCACGAAGGCGATTGCTATCAAGTGAATTTGGCTCAACGTTTCTCCGCCAAGTGTGTTGGCAACCCTTGGACTGCCTATGAAACCTTGCGCCACATCAATCCCGCACCATTCAGCGCATTTCTAAATTTTCCCGGTGTGCAGGTATTGAGTTCGTCGCCCGAGCGCTTTTTGAAAGTCACCAATGGAATTGTTGAAACCAAGCCTATCAAGGGTACGCGCCCACGTTCGCCGAACCCGGAAGAAGACATGTACAGTTTGCAGGCATTGCAAGAAAGCCTAAAGGATAGGGCGGAAAATCTGATGATAGTCGATTTGTTGCGCAATGACATCGGCAAGAATTGCCAACCCGGCTCAGTGCATGTGCCGCATCTGTTTTCCACTGAAAGCTATGCCACTGTCCATCATCTTGTCAGCACCGTGCGCGGCAAGTTGAAAGCGGGGCATCATGCCTTGGATTTATTGCGAGGATGTTTTCCCGGCGGGTCCATCACGGGTGCGCCTAAGATTCGCTCCATGGAAATCATCGAAGAATTGGAACCCCATCGTCGCGGAATCTATTGCGGTTCGATTGGCTATATCGGTTACGACGGCAATATGGACAGTAATATTGCCATCCGTACCCTAGTCCATTCCGACCGGCAGATAAGACTATGGGCAGGCGGCGGCATTACGGTCGATTCCGACGAGGAAAGGGAATATCAAGAGTGTTTTCACAAGGCGGCGGCGATGTTGACGCTGTTGAATCACTTTAAAAAAAGAAAGGATAGGTGGTGCTTTTCCTTGAAAGACAAGTGAAAACCAAAAGCTTATAAGCCAAACAACCCTGTTTTCCACGCAAACCCACACCGTGTGACCAGTCACCACGACCCTGTTTACACTTTTCAGATTACCTCAAAATTTACAGATTGCCCAATCAATTCTTAAAATATTGAATTGTCATCACATGCATGGCATCCAACGAAAATCCCGAATTAATTGTGTTTTATCCAGCATAATATGCGGCATTTCACTCACATATAAAGCCACTTAAACAGGCTATATCATACCTTATTATAATTTGTAACCAAATGATATTATTAGTATTATAGTCTTGTTATAGGCATTGGCATACCTGTTGCAATAGTTAATAAGTTGAACACTGTTCAATGAACCGGCAATCCACTCTTGAAAAGGGTGTTAGTTTCGTTTGCACTCAGTTTAAAGCTAGAGTATGGCGGAGCTTTGTCCGAAAATAACTATTGAAAAATCTATGGGGTTTATATGAAGAATACTTCGTTTCGTGTGCTGTGTATGATGGCATTAAGTTTTGTCACTAGCCTAGGCTACGCCGGTGGAAGGTATGCCAACCCTCCGAAAGGCATTATTGAGGTAGCCGATGCTTGCGGCAAAGGGCTAGAAGCCGCCCAAAAGAAAGACACGGCAGCAGCTCTGGAACAGGCAAAAATCGGGCGCAAGACTGCATTGGAGTCTTATAAGGAACTAAGCACTATGCCGATGGAAATTGGTTCTTCCGATATGAAAAAAGCGATTGCGGCCCTAGAGGCGGGAAATATGGATGAAGCCACCCCACTTTTCGAGCATTGCAAAAAGAAGTTAGAAGAAGAGATTGTATACTATCAAGGCGAAGGCAAGATATCCAAAGACCGCAAGATAAATTAAACAAAATAGGGTAAAATCAAGGTAGTTTTAAACCCCTTCTTACGACTGACAGGGAAAGGATGCCCTGTCAGGCGTTACCTCAAATTTGGAATTATGGACTTGGCAAAATACAATAATAGTCTTCGATTTGGATCGACTAGCGTTTGAGAAACGGGCATAATTTGATGATACAACAAAAATCATAATATAGTGAAATTGGGTTCTGCCATGCATATTTACCGGAGCAGCATAAGTTTTGGGTTTGGCATTTTCATCAGCTTGAATTGTCTGCTCGCCCATTCCCACCCTCAACCCAAACCCGCCACCGAGGAAGAGGAACCAGCCACGCTGGAAACCGTCGAAGTGGAAGGCAAGAAGGAGGAAGGCAGGGCGGCCGACTTGATCGGCGTCGCAGCATCTGCTTCGCAAGGCGTGGTCAGCCAAGATGACATCAAATACCGCCCACTTGAACGGGTTGGCGAACTATTGGAAGTCGTTCCCGGCATGCTCGCCACCCAACACAGCGGGTCAGGCAAAGCCAACCAATATTTTCTGCGCGGCTTCAATTTGGATCACGGCACGGATTTCGCCGTGTTTCTGGATGGGGTGCCGATGAACAGCCCCACCCATGCCCATGGTCAGGGTTATCTCGACCTGAACAGCCTCATCCCCGAACTGATGGACAAGATCGAATACGGCAAGGGTCCGTATTATGCCGACGTTGGCAACTTCGCTTCCGCCGGTTATGCTCGTATGCACACGATGCACAAGCTGGACAAGGGGTTCGTGAAGTTTACTGGCGGCAGTTACGATTATTACCGGGTGGTTGCGGCCAACTCCAACCCAATCGGTGACGGCGTGTTGATCTATGGCGGCGAGGCAGCTTTCAACAATGGGGTTTGGCAACAACCCGAAGACACCCAGAAATTCAACGGTATGCTGCGCTACACCATCGACAAGGACAACTGGGGCTTGTCTGTCAACGGCAAGGCTTACCACAACAGTTGGACCGCCACCAACCAAATCCCTTTGCTGGCAGTTAACTCAGGCGAGTTCAACACCTACGGAACGGGCGATCCAAGTGACGGCGGACTCTCCAATCGTTATAGCCTGTCCGCCAATGTGTGGGGCCGGGGCGACGGCTGGAAAAACGAATTCAATGCTTACGGTGTGTACTCCGATTTGGATCTTTATTCCAACTTCACCGGCTATCTGGACTACCCCGAACTGGGCGACCAGCTTAACCAAAAAGAACGCCGTTGGATCGGCGGGGCCACTGGCGAACAAACGTGGTTCAACCACTGGTTTGGGTTCGACTTCGACAACAGCGTAGGCTTATTGATTCGCTATGACGGCATTAGCGGTCTGGCGCTGAACCGTAGCGTCAACCGCCAAGTGTTCAATCCCGTTTCTAACTACAATGTTGATGAAACCCAAGGCGCGGTTTATCTGCGCAGTCAAATCCACTGGCTGGATAAATTCCGCACCATCGCCGGGGTGCGAGGGGATTTTTTCAATTATCACGTGGACAGCGTGTTGCAGCCCTTGAATTCGGGCAACCGCTATTCCGGCATCTTCAGCCCCAAACTCAGTTTAATTGCAGGGCCTTGGGCCGACACCGAGTTTTTCCTGAATATGGGGTATGGCTATCACTCCAACGATGCCCGTGGCGCGACCTTGAGATTTGATCCGCTGACCGGCGACCCGGTTTCGTCGGTGACCCCCTTGGTTCGCTCGCGTGGGGCGGAAATTGGGGTGCGCAGCCAATATGTGCAGGGTTTGAATACGACGCTGGCCGTGTGGTGGCTGCAAATGGATTCCGAACTGGTGTTCGTCGGCGACGCGGGGACCACCGAGCCGACCGGCAAGAGCGAAAGATACGGTGTGGAGTGGACCAATTATTACAAGCCACTCGACTGGCTGACCTTGGATGCTGACTTTGCCTTCTCCGCCGCCAATTACACTGGCGTGCCGTATTATGAAAACCGAGTGCCGAACTCGGTGCGTCGGGTCATCACCGCCGGCGCGGTGGCCGACTTGACCAACGGATTCTTCAGTACGGCAAGGGTGCGGCATTTCGGCGATGTGCCGCTCAATGAAGCCAACACCTACAACGCGGGCGACACCACCTTGGTCAGCATGGGGACAGGCTGGCAAAACGAAGCTTTCAAGTTGGAACTGGAAGCGTTCAACTTGCTTGGCTCTCAACGTTACGACATCGCCTACAATTACAACTACCGCACCAAAAGCGATGTCTACCAAAACATCAACCCCGACGGGGTCAACGGCGTCATCATGCATCCGGTCGAGCCGCTAATGTTTCGCGTCACCGCGATGGTGAAATTCTAAATGAAAATGGGCGATGGCACGTTAATGCCACCGCCCACAAACAGTTAAATGTTTAGCGTAAGTTTAGAGCAATGCCACGCCGTGGTTAAACGTGAAGAAACCGAGCAACCCGTAACAGGCCACCGCCAGACCCACATGGGCAAACAAAATGCCCTTCGGGGCTTTCTTGCCTTTCTTGGCAAACACCCCCATCGCAACGCCCAATAATATGATAACCACGGCCATGCCGATGTTTACATATAGCCGGGTATCCCCATCCAATGCAGAAACGATCACCAGAGCAGAGCCTAACAAGGCTGCAGCACCGTGTAGAATAGGATAACCCGGTTCAATTTCATGGCCTCGCCAAGCACTGATGACCATAGACAGCATGCCGAGCGACCGTTGCAGGTTTGGTATCACGTAATGGAAAGAGAAGTTTTTTCTGACTTTAATGAGTTGCGCGAAACGTTTGCCAGTGCCGATTACGTGGACGGCCTGACGGTGTTCAACATTGGAGGCAACAAGTACCGATTGATTGCTTCGATCCACTATAACCGCCGCAAAGTGTATATTCGCAACGTCCTGACACATGCGGAATACGACCGTGAAGGCTGGAAACGGAGGACATAATGCATACGACAGACACGACAATACCCAAGCCACAAGCTATCCTTCAAGCATGGATGCCGTTCAAGAAAGCGATAGGCGTTACCTCTGTCCATACCGAAGAGGACTACGCACGGGCAATCGCGACGATTGATGTGTTGCTTGACGAGATCGGCGACGATGAAACTCACCCGTTGGCTGACGTGCTCGACTATCTCGCCGATCAGGTCAAAACCTACGAGGATGAACGCTTTAAAATCCCGAATGCGGAACCGCCCGACATATTGAGTTTCTTAATGGAACAACACGGTCTCCATCAAGAAGATTTGAGCGATTGCGCCCCCCAAAGCCGGATATCCGAAATTCTGGCCGGTAAACGGTCAATCAGCAAAGAAACCGCCAAACGCTTGGCTCGTCGCTTCAATGTCCACGGGGACATATTTCTCTAAGACTGCGGCTAGTCGTTCATTTTGTCTAGTACTGCCGGATTTCCAGCACCAACTTCTTTAACTGTCCTAGCAGTGCGTCCCACAGGCCATGGAGTTCACCCAGCCTTGCCAAAGCCGCTTGATCGCCGCCCCGTGCATGGTATTCACACAACTCTGCCGCCAGTGCATGCACTTGGCTGTGCAACGGCCAGATGGCCGGGAAGGCTGGCTGCGCTCCATGGCGGATCAGGCCATCGGCATCCAGCCACCTGCCAAAGCGGCACTGGTGGTGATCCAATGGTGGCGGGGCTTCACGCTCGCCTTTGAGGTAGCTTTCCACGGCCACAATCCATGCGCGATGCTCGGCGCTGGCAAACAGCAGCGGCAAATCGTCGCGGCTCACCGGGCGGCAATTGATCCAGGCCGGGTCGGGATGCCATGCGGCCGACCAGCTTGGCAGGCCGGCTGGCGGCATGGGGCGGGCAATGCCGTAGCCTTGGGCTAGTTCGCAGCCGAGTTGCAGCAGCATTTTGCCGTGTTCCACGGTCTCCACCCCTTCGGCGACGACTTGGCGGCGGAAGGCGGCGGCCAGACCGATCACGCCCTCCAGAATGGCCAGGTCATCCGGGTCGTCGAGCATGTCGCGCACGAAGCTCTGGTCGATCTTGATCTGGGCGACCGGCAGGCGTTTCAGGTAGGTCAGCGAGGAATAGCCGGTGCCAAAGTCATCCAGGGCAAACAGTACGCCGATCTCCCGGCAAGCTTCGATGACCAGGGATGCCCCGACCAGTTCCAGCGTGCTGGTTTCCAGCACCTCCAGTTCGAGGCTGTCCGGCCTGACGTTCGGATGCGCCGCCAGCAACACTCCCAGGCGCTCGACGAAATCAACCTGCTGCAACTGGTGGGCGCCGACATTGACGCTAACAGGGATGTCCAGTCCGACCGTCTGCCATAGCTCCATCTGGGCTAGGGCGCTGTCAACCACCCACTCCCCCAGTTCGACGGCCAGCGGATGGTCCTCGATCACTGGCAGGAACGCCGACGGTGGCAGCAGACCATTTTCCGGATGTTGCCAGCGGATCAGTGCCTCGGCACCGATGACTGTCCCTGTGCGCATGTTCACCTTGGGCTGGTAATACAGCACGAATTCGCGATCAAGCAGGGCGCGGCGGATGCGCTCCAGGCTTTCGTGGTGGCTGCGGATGCTGCTGTCCTGTTCGGCGTCGAATACATGGTAACGGTTCTTGCCGGCCAGCTTGGCCTGATACATGGCCTGGTCGGCCTGGCGTAGCAATTGATCCGCATCGATGTCTTCCGCTTGCGGGTAGAAAGTGACGCCTAGACTGGCCGAAACCTGGAGTACGAGGTCGCCGACATGTACCGGCTGGGCAGCGGTGGTGAGTAGGCGGGTGAGCGTTGGCGTACAGGCGGTCACATCTGCCAAGTCAAGCAGCACGGCAACAAACTCGTCGCCGCCGATGCGGGCGAAGGTGTCCCCCTCGCGCAAGGTCTGCTTTATGCGGGCAGATGCGGTGATCAGCAACTGGTCGCCGGCTTCATGCCCGTGGTTATCGTTGATGGCCTTGAAGCCATCCAGGTCGAGATAAGCCACTGCCAGTGAACGCACGCTCCGCTGCGCCTGAGCCATTCCCTGGTATATGCGGTCGGCCAGTAGCACACGGTTGGGCAAGCCGGTCAGTGCGTCGAAGTGGGCGATATGTTCAAGTTGGTTTTCGTGCTCCTTGATCGAGGTGATGTCGGAGAACAGTGCCACATATTGCCTAATGTTGCCTTGGCCATCGCGCACCACGCTGACGGTTTGCATTACGGCGTACACTTCGCCGTTCTTGCGCCGGTTCCAGACTTCGCCATGCCATTGGCCTTCCTCGACCAGTCTGCGCCACATTTCGGCGTAGAACTCATTTTCCTGGTGGCCTGAACTGAGGATGCGCGGGTTCTGGCCCAGGACGTCGTCGCGGCTATAACTGGTGATGCGGCTGAAGGCATCGTTGACATCAAGGATTGTGCAGTCGGCGGCGGTGATCATGATGCCTTCCCAGGAATGGGTGAAGACGCTGGCAGCGAGATGGAGTTTTTCTTCGACCTGTTTGCGTTCGGTGATGTCCAAAAATGTAACCACGGCCCCTACGACCACGCCGTCTTGGCTTTGTGGATACGACCAATACTCGGCAGGAAAAGAAGTGCCGTCAGAACGCCACAGCACTTCGTCGTCCACATGTATGCATTTCCCTTGGTTGAATGCCTGGAAAATACGGCATTCTTCAACAGGAAAGCAACTTCCATCCGCATATTTTCCGTGAATCTGCCAATGCATGTTCAAGCCGAGCAGATTGTCAGTATGCTGGTATCCCAGTAGGCGGAGACAGGTGTCATTGCAGAAAGTGCAGTCGCCGTTCATGTCAATGCCGTAGATCGCTTCGGCGGTGGAGTTCATTAGAAGACGGATTTTTGCTTCGTTCTCCTGCAATAATTCTTTGCTGCGTATGATCTCTTCAGTGAGCTTGTCGGCGATGCGGACGGCGCTGGCCCGCGTGTTGGTCACCGCGAGTATCAGCCCGAACAGCATGCCACTGAGCGTAAGCCCGCCGGCCAGGGCTGCCCATGCCGGTGCGTAATCGATGCCGGAGGCTGTCGAGGCGAGGTCAAACACCAGCAGCCACTGCCGTCCGTTGAAATCGACCGTCCGTTGCTGGTAGAACAGCGAATGCACATCAGGTGTGTTGGCCGGTTTGTTGTCGAGCAGCAGGGTGGCAGGCGTTGCCTCACCGCCATCGTAGATTTGCAGGTCAACGGTATTGCCTTCGCGGCCCTGCCAGTCGCCGAGTATGCCGGTCATAAGGTCATTCATACGGTAAGGGCTGTAGACCCAGCCGAGCAGCGCCGCCTGTCTCTGCGCAACCGTGTCCGCCGCCGCGCCGTTGCGATAGACCGGGACATACATCAGGGTTCCGGCCTGGACTTCAACGCCGGTCTCCTGCACCAGTTCGACTTTGCCGGACAGTGCCGCCACGCCGGAGTCGCGCGCCTGTTCCATGGCGGCCCGCCTGACCGGCTCGGAAAACATATCGAAACCAAATGCGCGCAGGTTGCGGTCACGGAAGGGTTCAAGATAAATAATGGACGTGTAGAGGGGGCGCTCGCCGGGCGGGCGCACGGTGTAGTCGGGGAATCCTTCGCCGCGAATCCGCGCGATGTGGGCGGCCAGTTGATGCGGGGGGATGACTTGCGCAAAACCGATCCCCTGTACGCCGGGGACACTTCCATCTGCCCGCAGTGTCTCGACGTAGGTTCGCCACTCTCTGCGACCCACCTTGTTTGTCGCTGCGAAAAGGGCTGCACCGCCGCGAAGAATCAGCGCATAGGCAGTCAGGCGCTCATGGATTTTGAGGGTGACATGATCGCAGGTAAATGCGAACTGTTTCACCGCACCTTGTTCGATGCCCTGCTTGACTTGAAGGCTGGCGAAAACCGTCGCCAGCAATCCTATGCCGAGCGTGGCCCAAGCGAG
>CAIWDB010000514.1 GCA_903911305.1 uncultured Methylococcaceae bacterium
CGCTCAAAAATAATGCTGAAAAAAGGCTAGGTTATTGATTGTCTTCTCAAAGGCTGGCGCATTTGGCTGTTGTGCCTTGAATAACAGAACTTTTCAACATCAAACGCTTTGCTGCGGGGCAATCAATACCACAACACTGTGGTCAGCAACCCTATAGTTGTGTTGGTTGTCGAGTTGAGCCAAAAAATCTCTCTCCATGATGGCATCTTCGCCGTCAATTGACGTATCGACAAAGCGTAGCCAACGTCGGTTATCTAACAAAGGCAGTTCGTAATGATGGCTTTCAGAATGGCTATTGGCTATCAAGTAAATGTCATCCGCAAGTCCGCCGGGCGTGGCACCGGCAAGATGCATCACCACCGAGCGAGATTGCTCGCTCCAATCGGGCTGACCGACTTTGAATCCGTGCCAAGTGATTCGGGGGCCATAGCCATTTTGAATCAGAAAACTGTCGTAACGCAATATGTCATGATTCTTACGAAATTGTATCAACAGGCGGAAGTACCGCAGCAAATCATTTTGAATTGAGAGATTCCCCCAATCCAACCAACTGATGGCGTTATCTTGGCAATAGGCGTTATTATTGCCTTGTTGAGTGCGACCTATTTCGTCACCGGCGAGAATCATGGGTACGCCGCGTGACAATATCAACAAGATTGCAAAATTTCGAGTTTGGCGCTTTCTTAGTTTCAGAATGTTCGGGTCATCTGTATGGCCTTCTGCCCCACAATTCCAAGAGTGGTTGTTGTTGTCACCATCGGCGTTATTTTCCCCGTTGGAAAAGTTATGCTTTTCGCTGAAGCTAACTAAATCTTGCAAGGTGAAACCATCATGGCTTGTGATGAAGTTGATGCCATGACTCGGTTCACGGCCAAGCTGATAAAGATCTGAACTTCCGGCCAACCGAGTGGCAAGATTGCCAGCCATCCCTGGGTCTCCACGCACAAAACACCGGATGTCGTCTCGAAACCGCCCATTCCATTCCGCCCATCGACCCCAGTTTGGAAAGCTGCCTACTTGGTACAAACCTGCGGCATCCCATGCCTCGGCAATCAATTTGGTATTGGCCAGAACAGGGTCGCCGGCAATTTGTTCAAGCAGGGGAGGGCTGGTCAAAACATGGCCGTTTTGGTCTCGGCCTAAAATTGAAGCCAGGTCGAAACGAAAACCGTCAATATGCATTTCCATTACGAAATAGCGTAAGCTATCAAGGATAAAACTTCGCACAAACGGATGGTTGCAATTGACCGTATTGCCGCAACCGGAAAAATTCATATAACCACCGTCAGCGTTGAGCATGTAATAGACTTTGTTATCTATGCCCTTTAATGAATAAGCCGGGCCACGGTGGTCTCCCTCGCCTGTATGGTTGTATACGACATCTAGAATGACTTCAATCCCCGCGCTGTGCAGGGCCTTCACCATGTCTTTAAACTCTTTAACTTCACTGCCGGGGGTTTTGTCGGCTGCATAGCCCGCTTTGAGGGCAAAAAATGACAAGGGGTGATATCCCCAAAAATTATACAGTGGGGCGTTGTTTTCAGGGTTCACTCGGTCACTTTCCAATTCGTCGAATTCGGTAACTGGCAAAAGTTCTACCGCTGTTACTCCTAAATCCTTTAAATAAGGAATTTTATCGATGATACCCCGAAAAGTGCCGGGATTTCCCGCCATTGAAGATGGGTGCATGGTGAATCCCCGAACATGTAGTTCATAGATTACAGAATCGGCAAGAGGACGGTTTATGGGTTGGTCAAATTCCCAGTCATAATCATGATTGACCAATAAGGCACGGCGGAAGCAATCTGTACACTGAATCGCTTTGTCCCCCCATTGCCTACGACCATTTAATGCAATGGCGCAGGGGTCAGCCAAAACCACTTTAGAATCATAATTGTGAGGTGGGCCATTAGGCCCGTCAATCTTATAGGCATAAGAAACTCCATGGTCAAGTCCTGCAATGAAGGCATGCCATATATCACCCGTGCGATTGTACTTATTGTCAAACGGAAAAGCAGCGATTTCCACTGAAACGCCAGGCTCAAACAATAAGAGTGTGACTGCCGTGGCATGGCGGGCAAATATGGAAAAATTTATTCCGCCTCGCTGGACGGTAGCCCCTAAAGGCAATGGATGCCCACGCTCAAAGCTGAATTCTTCAGTAATAAAAGAAAGAAGCCCATATCGAGAATGCTCTTCCATGGTCATTTACTTCTGTTCGGTTTCCTGAGCAATGGGGGTCAAAGAAAGTCCATCTTGTTTTTTGCCTTTTAAACCCGGATGTACAGGGCCACCGTCCCCATCTACGCCACGATTTTCGCTCAAACTGATCCTAAGCTTCAGGTTGTTGGGTGAATCCGAATTCCGCAGGGCTTCCTCAAGGGTGATTTTGTCTTGCTTGTACAAATAGAATAAGTGGGCATCGAAAGTCTGCATACCCAATTCCTCCGATTTTTCCATGACTTCCTTGATTAAATGAACTTCACCTTTTCTGATCAGATCCGTAACGAGCGGGCTTCCTAATAATATTTCAATCGCGGCGACACGTTTCCCCTCCCTAGAAGGTATCAAACGCTGTGACACGAAAGCACGGAGATTCAACGACAAATCCATTAATAGCTGGTTGCGGCGCTCTTCGGGGAAAAAGTTAATGATTCTATCCAAGGCTTGGTTGGAATTGTTTGCATGCAGAGTCGATAGGCATAAATGTCCAGTTTCGGCAAATGCAATGGCGTGTTCCATGGTTTCCCTGGCCCTAATTTCGCCGATCAAAATCACGTCTGGGGCTTGACGCAAAGTATTTTTAAGCGCGTCCTCAAAGGAATCGGTATCGACCCCCACTTCGCGTTGATTGACTAGGGATTTTTTGTGCGGATGGATAAATTCGATGGGGTCTTCAATCGTAATAATATGCCCATCCATGGTGCTGTTGCGATGATCAATCAACGCAGCCAATGATGTTGATTTACCTGACCCAGTGCCTCCGACAAAAAGCACCAAACCACGTTTGGATAAGATAACTTCTTTTAAAATCGGAGGTAGGCCAAGCGTATCGACAGAAGGAATATCCGTTTTAATATTTCTGACCACCATCGCAACGCTGTTGCGTTGTTTGAAAACATTAACCCGGAAGCGACCAACCCCTCTTTCGGTGATGGCCAAGTTCATTTCTGGCTTTTCATCAAACTCAGCCCGTTGTTTTTCGCTCATGATGCCATAGGCAATTTCCTTGATTCGGCCAGGAGTTAGTTTCGTGACTTCCAAGGGCATGATCTTCCCTTGAAACTTGCCGGCCGGTGAAGCCCCTGCCGTCAAAAACAAGTCCGAACCATCACCATGCGCCAATAGAACCAGATAATCCCGAAATTCCACGATTTTGACCTACTCTTACTAATTCAAGTAACCATCTATGAGAGAAAATTATCGAAATATAATTCCCCATGACCATCCATCAACAAGACGCGGTCTGCTTTTTTTCTCAATACATCACTCAATATAGTTAAGGCAGAAACCACCTGAACGATTTTGCCTTTTTGCTGTACGATTTCTATCGCCGGCACATAATCTTCGTCACCACTGACAATGATGGCAATGTCATAGGCGTTTTCATAGGCTAGCGCGACAACTTGGGTGGCAAGATACACATCCACCTGCTTTTCTCGCTGCTCCCCTTGGTTATTGGATTTCCGGTCAAATTGTTTGACATAGAAATATTCCTGCCCATCCAGCCAATCGAAAAAACGCTGTTGCCCCGGACTACTGGTAGGCCCGGTTGAACAAACAAAGTAAACCTTGATTAAATCCATTCCAAGTGTAAGTGTTTCCACAAATCCTTTAAAATCAAACTTTTTTTGATCAGGAAAAACGCCCTTGGTCAATGCACTTAAAGTTTGATGGAAATTGCTGTAATCAAAAAACACAATAACACGTTTCATAAGGCTTATCTTTAAGTGTGAGGATGACTAATTTTCTTGGTTCGCAACAGCGACGATGTTGGCGACTCATTAGCCATTACACCACCACTAATATCTCGCCCTTGCCGGACCCAGACATATCCCCCGCATATCGGCGCACACGATTGATTGTCTCGGCTAATAAACCAAACTGAGTTTGGTATCCCTTGAAGCCTTTAAGCAATAACGGCAAGAAGCCCAAGGTATGTGTGCCACAATCATTGAAAGTGGCTGTCAAAGTAACGGGTGTTTTAAATAATAGGAGAGTGCCTCGCTTCATCGCATAGCCGGGGAATGCGCCGACATCGCCCAAGACCCCGATAGTGCCAGCCGTCATTCGCGAACCCAGATAAGCACCTGCATTGCCTTCAATCAGTATTGCCCCCCGTCGCATATGATCGCCAACCCGGTCACCGGCATTGCCCTTGACGATGACAACCCCCCCTTGCATCCCTTTCTTGTTGCCGGGTAACGCAGCACCTAAAAAATCACCGGCATTGCCAGCTATATTGACTTCCCCGTTCTTCAGTTCGCTAGCGGCATAAGCGCCCACGTTACCCGAAACCTTGATGATTCCGCCTTTCAATTGAAATCCGAGATAAGCACCGGCATCGCCTTCGACAAGGATTTCACCACCGCTATTGCCTTTGCCGATATAGTCTAGCTTATTACAGGCATTCTTAATCACAATCTTGGTCGCATCATCGCCTGATATTGCAAACAGTTCATCAACACGGATTTTGCGATTGCCAGTTTGTAATTCAATGGTGGCAATATCAGCCAAGGTTTTGCCGTTCAGATTATCGGGTGTCAACGGGGAGACATCCAACCGTTGCTGTGGGGCAATCTTGAGTGTAAATGTTAATTCAGTCATGTAGAGTTCCTCGCATCAAGCCATGATTTCCTGCAAATGAAATAAGAACGGACCCAATTTTCCACCGTAATTGCCAGCGCTGATCCGTTGAATACCATTGGCGGAACCCAAGTCGCAAACAGCCTGTATCCCTACGCGCATGGATTTTTTTATATCATCCTCGGTCAGCCCGTCAATGACGATCTCCATCACCGATTCGATTTC
>CAIWDB010000515.1 GCA_903911305.1 uncultured Methylococcaceae bacterium
CCAATTCCGCCACCTTGACTTGTTCACTTCCGGGCTGTTCGCGAAGATTTTTCCTCGCCGCCTCGCGTCCGCCGATGCGCTGCAATAACTTGTCAGATACCCAAGTCAGCCAGTTGACCGAACCCATGCCGTCGGGGTATTGGCTGGCATCACCAATAGCTTCTCCACAATCTAATCCAGGATATTTCTGTAACACTGAATATAAACTTGTACTTGGTTCAGGATTCATGTGCCCCATGATAATCGTCAATGCATACCCAGCATTCCCCCAAAGTGGGCGCAAGATTTCTGCCACTTTTCCTGCAAGCCCTGTAAACCCTCCCTGTGAGGCTTTATCAATTGACCACGATAAAGGAACATGGAATTCAAACGCATCCATAACTGAGACATTTGGCCCGAAATATTGCCTACAAAAAAAATTGGCTTGAAATTCTTGTAATCCTTCTGCATTCTCCAAGTCGGAACTGCCGACATAAACACCAAAATCGCCTTTGTATCGTTCAAGCAGAGATTCCACAGCTAAAGGGGTGGGTTTGTATTCTTTCACTTTTCCCCCTTCTAAAACTATCCATCGCAGCTTATCTCCAAATGCTTCCCGAACTAGCTCCATAGCTTGCAGCATACGCAAACGAACTTCTTGTTCACGGGCAGGAAGAAAATAAACAGCGCGTAGCCCAATACGGGCTATCGCCTTGGTTTTTTTGTTAATTGGATGCGTGTACATCACCGGGTTCTGCTCAAAATATTCGGCAGCTTTGCGCATCAAGCCTATCGGATTGTCGTTGAACTCTTCCAAATGTTGGATTTGAGCCATAGTGCTTTCAATCAAACCGCGCTACCCATGCGCGCTTTTCTCGGTTGCCCCTATCATCGTCGTCGGTTTCCAAGGCTTCAGGAGATTTTGCAAATCCACGAGCATTCGGCGCTCTAAGCGGCTTCAATGTACGGGCCACGGCTTGATAGGCGGGCAGAGTGCCGGGTTCACCGTTGTCGCCCAAACCCGGCAAAATTCCAGCTTGAAACAGCAAGCCCCAATCCAGTTCCGCGACTTTGACTTGTTCGCTACCGGGTTGTTCGCGAAGATTTTTCCTCGCCGCCTCGCGTCCGCCGATGCGTTGCAATAATTTGTCAGATACCCAAGTCAGCCAGTTCACCGCGCCCATGCCGTCGGGGTATTGATTGGTATCGGTGATTATGTCCCCACAATCTAGTCCAGGATATTTTTGCAACAACGGATATAAGGTCGTCTTTGGTTCGGGATTCAAGTGTCCCATTATTATTGTCAAAGCAAAACCTGCTGTAGCCCAGTCAGGCTGTAATATGTTGGCTAATTTACTGGAAATTCCCGTAAATCCCCCTTGGTCTGCATGAATGATAGACCAAGAAAGAGGTACATGGAACTCGAACGCATCCATTACGGGTATATTAGGTCCAAAATATTGTTGGCAAAAAAAATAGGCTTGAAAATCTTGGAGTCCTTCAGCATTCTCAGGTTCGGAACTACCCATATAAACACCGAATTCGCCTTTAAATTGATCAAGCAGCGATTCTACAGCTAAGGGAGTTGGTTTGTATGTTTTCACCTTTCCACCCTCTAAAACAATCCATTGAAGCTTATCGCCAAAGGTTTCCCGAATTGCTTCTATCGCTTGCAACATACGCAACCGGATTTCTCTTTCGCGGGCAGGTAGATAAAAGACACCGCGTAACCCAACACGCGCTATCTCCTCCTGCTTTTTATCCCATGGGTCGATCCATATGATTGGATTTTCCTCAAAGTAGGCGGCAGCTTTGCGCATCGAGCCTATTGGATTGTCATTGAATTCTTCCATTACGCTATGTAGTGATTCTGACATGTATGGTTCTCCTATAAAAGTTTATGGGGTTTGAGTGGCTAAAGCACCCAAACCCATTAATCCAGCCGCAAAAGCCCCCGCTCCAGAAGCAGCCGCACCGATGATAACGATACCGGCACCCAAGACAGCCGCGCCCTTGCCTACTTTCCCCCAATTAATCAGGCTTTCTGTTTGCTTTGCGGCGAGGCGCTCGGCATTGCGTTTCATCGCAGCAGGGAGCAGCAATGGGTCTGGGGAATTTTTGCGATCTCCTTCACCGCAACATTTTTCTTCAGTTAAGATTTTTATTTTATCTGGGTCTCCTGAAATCTTATCGTATGAATTCCGCTGCCCCTTCCCCCACTCATCCCCCTTAAATTTCATCTCATAAATCCGGTCTATGTTTTCTTGGGTCGGTAGCTTATACGGGTCTTTGACGGCTATGATGTCCGGGCGGCGGGTGGGCGGACCTTGGTTGTCCCGATCCCAGCCGATTTCCTTGGCGTGACGATTAATCGCGCCAAATTGCCCCCAATGCCTGCCGCCTTCATTGCCATAGGTCGGTGTGTCTCCACGGGTCAGCGGCTTGGGCGGGGCGCAGGTCATGTCGTAAGTCACTTCCGGCCAGTAGCGGGAAACCGGCTCG
>CAIWDB010000516.1 GCA_903911305.1 uncultured Methylococcaceae bacterium
GATGAGTTGGACGATGCCCAAATTTCCACTAGAAGCAGCGAGTTGCAATGCCGTTTTACCGTTGCTTGCCTTGACGTTGGCATCGGCACCGGCTGCGAGCAAGGCGCGAACAACCGGGGCATGTCCCTTGGTTGCCGCACCCATCAAGGCCGTGACTCCATTATTGGCCTTTGCATTCACATCGGCTCCGGCTGACAGCAGGGTCTGGACGATGTCGAGGTTTCCTTTTAACGAACCCAGCATCAGCGCCGTTGTACCATCCACCTTCTTCGCGTTGACATCAACCTTGGCGGCTATCAGTGTCTTTACGACAGCAGCGTGTGACGGAAACCCCCTCATCGCGGCGACCATCAGTGCGGTTTCTCCATTGCCTATGGAAGCATTGGCATCGGCCTTGGCGGCAAGCAGTGCCTGAATCACTTTGACGTGACCATTCAAAGAGGCTGCCATTAACGGGGTTACGCCGCCATTCGATCTCGCATTGACATCGGCACCCGCCGCTATTAATGCCTGAATAACCTCTAGGTGACCATTATAGGATGGTCCTAACAACACTGTTGCACCAGCCTTATTCTTGGCGTTTACGTCGGCACCTTTGGCTATCAACGTTTGTACCGCCAATGTGTCACCCCTGAAAGCCTCTTCGATTATCGCTTGGTTGATATCTTTGTCTTTCATGTTGGCTTTGGTGGGTTGCTCCTGTGCTGAAATCAACTTCCCGGTTTTTGCCTCATTTAATGATTCTGAGGGTGTGGCACAGCCCGCCAATAAAAAGCCATAAAAGATGACAAAAGATAATTTGATCAATATTTTCATGTATGCGTCGGTTTGGTATTGGATTCGAAGGGGCTGACAAATGCGTAAAGGTTTAAATTCCAAATCAAAATTATATAAAACTAAGTTAATAGGCTTGCCACAGCCATGCATTCGGTTTCAGTCAAGGTGAAATCAAAGATAGCCAAATCATCCACCATGTGGGATTGTTGAGTGGTACCCGTTAAGGGAATTACACCAATTTCAGTTAAGTAATGGAAAAAGATTTGCTCAGGTGTGCGTCCATATTTGACTGCCAAACCCATCATGGTGGGATGAGCTAAAATATGGGGGTTAGCCGACAATATCCAAAAACTCTGATAAAGGATATGTTGCTGTTTGCAATACTCGCGAATTTCTCGGTCATAGTGCGTGTTGGCGTAGAATCTATTTTGGAGAATAGCCGGTTTTACTTTAGCGTACTGGTAGAGCGATTGTAAAACTTCAAGGCTATGGCAATTGCTAATCCCAAGCTGCCTCGTGCCACTATGGTTAAAGATTGCCTCCATCGCCCGCCAGACCTCCATCGTTTGCTGTTCCTGCGAATAGGGGGAATGGAGAATCAAACCATCAAGGTAATCGGTTTTCAAGTTGAGTAATGAAGTTTCAAACGATTGCGATACTTGCAAAGCTAAATCTGCCTTTGGGTCATAAGGCATGCGCTTGGGATCTTGACCATTGACTGGTGTGAATTTGGTCTGGAGATAAATATCCGACCTTGCCAATCCTGTCTTAAAGCTTGCAGCCAAACCTTCACCGACGCCTGCTTCGTGATAATGCTTAGGTTGGCATGCCGTGTCCACTCCACGGAACCCTAAACTGACAGCATGTTCCACCAAGCCCGCCGTGCGCTCGCCTTTCCAAGCAGTTCCGTAGATGATTTTAGGGATACGGACATCAAAGGCAGAAATGATAAAAGCAGATTGATGCATAGGTTGCGCCTCCTAAGTTTGATGAATCAAGTCGGTTGATTGGAGCAAAATTATTATAAGCGTAAACCATTTAACGGGAAAATACATTCCTACTTATATTCCTTGTATAACTAAATGCGAAACATTATAAACTACTAGACAGTGATGAAAAGTGAATTCGTCAAACAAGCCGATTAAAGATAACGCCGCCTACCTCACAAGTCGTAAACAATAACATCCAAACATTGGATGCATTATATTTAGCGGGGGGGAGACATTTTCTAGTGCCTAATTTGCCTGACCTCGGAATAGTGCCGATCATGCAATTCATCCAGGCGGGGGGCATCTGCTTGGTTTACTGGCTTGACAGTGGAACACAACAACGCATTGGATCAAGCGTTGACGGCATTTCGTCAAACACATGAGTCCGCCACTGTGGTCGAGGTGGATATCTTCAATTTGCTCGTTCCATTGACAACGACTTTAAACCCAGGAATGGGCCCTGCCGGGAACTGCCTGATTTTCGGCTCTAATTTGTGTGCCGATGTCAACAGCTTTGACTCGTTAAATTATTTGTTCTGGGATATTGAGCATCCAACCAGCGCTGTACACAAACTTATTGCAAAAGAAATGCTGAGGGTGCTTAAAGAAAGTCAAGTTCTCAACTAAATTGACACGGAAAGATAAGTTCGACACCCCGCTAGTGGCATAAGTATTTACGCTACTCACAAGACATTGATTCCACACCCCTCCCCCTCGAAGGGGGAGAGGGACGTGGGGTGATTGATGAGACGATAATCTTGTTCTAATCAACAATTAGCGCCTCGCTTAGGGGTATTTGTGCTTGGTGCAGAGTGGATTTACGGGATTGCCCCTTTCAAACCCGGATCATAACGCCGATAATGTTGTTAACCGAAATCACCAGTTTTTGAACTAAACCAACACTTGTAACCAGAACAAGGGGGAAATGGTCAATGAGCGTCGAGCCGACTATCTATTTTGCAGTGCAGCTTATTGGAACCTGTGCCGTATTATTACTTGCCTATAGATCCTTCCAAAAACGCCGCATTCAATTAGGCGATGAACCGACCTTGCCACAATACTTTGTTGGAAAAAATACCTACTGGGTTGGGATCGTTTCGTATTGCTCCTTTATGGCCGTGCTTTACTGGTGGCTCACGGAAAACTGGCTGCCTGTGGAACCACTGGTGACCTTGATCGTACAGAATGTAGGCTCCGGGGAGTTGGTTCAGCTTCTCAATGGTTTGGATGGAAAAACGCTCATACCGCTCATTGCCGCAGGGCTGTTTCTTTTGTTGGTCGCTTGGGAAAACAAGTTCAACCCTCTGCTTATTTTGAGGGACAGTGTTCACGATGCCTTTGCAATTCCAACCAAAGCGGTGGAAGTCTATAACGCGTTGATAGCCTCGCGGCTGTCAGCCGCTGACGATAAATTTAAGGAAAGAATCGCTGACCGCCTGCTGGTATCGAGCATTGATCAGGGCGATTACGAGAAGTCAAGCGCTACGGTCGAGTATAAATGGGCTCATAATTGCCTTCTTTTCGATCGAATCCAAAATTATGCCAACCAGTCATCGTATAGCCGGTTTTTTAATGAACCTTCCTTGAAATGGGGCCCAATCTGCATCTCTTACAACGCCATGTCGGAAAAGATTGCTGTTTGGAAGGAGGCGGAACCGCACTATACCAAGACAGTGAATTTACTCAAGGAACTGGATCAACTGACAAGGTTGCTGTGCCGTTTGCTTGCTTGTCTCATCGTGTTTGGCAGCACCAGTGAAACCGATATTTGGGCAACGGTGAAACAACTCGGAGGCAACATCCACGAGGTACGGCTGAAACACACCTATAAATATGTATTGATATTTACTGCGGCCACCGCCATCGGCGTGATGCTGGGACGTGAGATTTCAGTTGTGCTGCACAATGCATTTTTCTTTCCCGATAAACCGCTGAAGCATTTCAGCTATACGACGCTCCGATGGATCGCCTATGTCATACCCATGTATGTCCTTCCGATAGCGATTGTCTTTGTATCCCGGACACTTTCCTTCAGGCGTCAAAGGGAGCAAGCAGACCGACACTATGGCTTTTACATGGCAATGATGATTATGGGCTTTATTGTCAGCACCACGGTATCGGCGCTTGTTCTCGAATTGACCGTTTATCGAAGGGAGCATTTTAATTTTCTGGAAAGTTTCATGCAACACATGCGGTGGGGCATACTTCCCGCACTCGTCAGCGGCTTTGTGGCCTATCAAATGGATGCGCCGACGAGCGACTCGGAAACGTTTGGCGAACTGGTGAAATCCGTTACTTTACGCTTTTTGGGGTGGGGGACTGTCGCCGTCATCATCATGCTCTATGCGACTGACAATTTGACCATCGAGGAACCGAATCTGCGCTTCACTCTTGTCGGCACGGCTTTTTTCGTGGTCGGGCTGCTGGGCGCGTGTATCAGATTCAAATCTGCGAAGACGAATGATTAGAACCGATATTCACCCGAGAGTTATTCACAATGACGAATGAGTTAATATGGACTGATTCTTTCTTCGCAAACGTTGCCCCCAAATCTTGGCTGGAGAAGCTGGCTGCTTTGAAACCGGATGCCCAAGCCATTCGCGAAAAAGGATTTGCTTTCCCAGAATTTACGGATTTTCCTTCGATTGAGAAAGTACGGCAAGACGCAAAATTAGCCGATATACGTCAGTATGTGGTTGTCAGCTTGTCCACTCAGTTCCGTAAGACTAACGCGGGATTTGAGTATTTCTCGGTGCAGGGGTGGGGGGGTATTGGTGAGTATGATCCAGATGCTTTTTTTCAATATTGTAATCAAGCGAAGCTTGATTTAGCGAATCAAAAAATAGAGGAACTTTGGTACTGCATGGTAGCCGGCCATTTCCCGGATTTACTCGTACCCAGCATCGCTAGACATGCGCATTTATTTGATGGACTTAAAATTGGTGCCGCGAGACCCATACGACTTAATGATCAGCGATATGATTCCCTATTCAATCACGCACAGGATTTACAATGGCCAGTGCTTATTCATTGCTCTGGAGAAAGCGAATCACGAGACTTTATTGACGTATGCGAAATTGCTAAGAAAAGAAGCAAACTTAAGTTTATGATCTCCCATATGGGCGGAATGAAACAACGGGGAGAGAAATGCGAAGAAGTTAACCTTAAGGCGTTGTTTGATAGATCTGAATATCTTCAAGATAACCATATCAAAAATGTTTACTTAAATACCGCTGTTTATGATTTGCAGGTTGTTGAACGGCTGCTCGATAAACATCCAGAGATGGCGGGTCGAATTTTAATTGCGATGGATATACCTTTTTTTGGGGATGCCATGGAGGCAAAAAATCGTTATTTGAACCTCACTACGACTACGATGGAACATCTACTTTCCAACACCTCCCAATTACTGAAATCGTTCCGTGAACCCGCGCACAGTTAAGCGTGGGGCGGTACAAACCTATTGCCAAGGTGAGAAAGTTCAAGGATGAGGAAACCCTCCCTTGCTGTTTAAGCACTGAGTCCACGACCGACGCGAGATTACCGACTAATGACCTGCAATTCTCACAAAAGCATAAATCGCCAACTGGGTAACTACAAATTAAGCATTTGATTAGCTAGGCTGGTTTAATTAAACTTAATGCTTGTTACAGGGGTTCCAAGAACAACAAGCCCATACAAAACAAGGAGTGGCTGTGAGTTACAACGAAGCTGAAACCCGCTTTCACCTCATCGACCCGATTTTACGGGCGAAAGGCTATGGTGAAAGCTGGATATTGCGCCTAGAAACCCCCGCCCCAGTAGAGCCTACCGGCAACAAAGGCCGACGCAGCAAAGGCATGGGACGGACGGATTATTTGATCTGCGTAAAACTAGGCGAGCATACCCATCCTTTGCCAGTGGGCGAACTGGAAGCCAAGGCCGAAAGCGAAAAAAATCCACTCAAAGGGATGGAACAGGCTAAGACCTACGCGGATTTCTCCCGTTTCCATATCCAGTATGTGTTTGCGTCCAACGGCCACCGCTATGGCGAGTTTGATAAATTCCACCAAACCGCCAACGGGCCGTTTCCGCTTGCGGATTTCCCCACTCATGCCGAACTGACCGCCCGTTATGCCAAGGATACCGGCATTGACCTCACTCAAAGCAGCGCGGCAATGCTGTTTCAAGCGGACAGCGCCACTTTCTCTAAACCCCGTTACTATCAAGATGCCGCCATCCGTGCCACGTTTGAGAAAGTGCTGCGCTGCGAACAAAAAGGCGAACCCGCACGGGTGCTGCTGTCGATGGCGACCGGATCGGGCAAGACTGTCATCGCCGCCAATCTGTTATGGCGTTTGCACGAAGCAGGGCGACTAGGCAAACCCGCGCTGTTCCTGTGCGACCGTGACGAATTGCGTTCACAGGCTTTGGATAAGTTGTCCAATGCTTTCCCGAAAGGCAGTGTCCGCATCGTGGAGGCTGAACGGGGTAGGAATCTCGCCAAAAACGCCAAGGTGCATATTGCCACCTATCAAACCTTGGGGCTGGATGACGCTTCCCAAGACTACGCCAGTTTCCTGACCCAGTATTACCCGGAAAACGCTTTCTCGGTGATTATCATCGACGAATGCCACCGCTCGGCTTGGGGGCGATGGTCGGAAGTGTTGAGGCGCAACCCGGAAGCCATCCAGATTGGCCTGACCGCCACGCCACGCCAGTTGCGCGAAGCCAAGAAGCAAACCGTCGCCGATGCCGAAATCACCGCTAACAACCTCAAATATTTTGGCGAGCCGGTTTATGAATACACGCTGATTCAAGCACAGGAAGACGGCTATCTGGCGGCTTGTGAAATCGTCTGCCTCAAGCCTTCCGTAGACTTTAGAACCTACACCCGTGCCGAGGTGGTCGATGCCAAGCCGGTTGATGTCCGCACTGGCGAGGACATTGCCGAAGAAGAAATCAAAGACCAATACACCGCCAACCGCTACGACCATGACTTGATTCTGCCTGAGCGCATCGCTGCAATGTGCGCAGACTTGTTCAAACGCTTGTGCGAACATGGCGGGCCGGAGCAGAAAGCCATCATCTTCTGCACCCGCGACCTTCATGCCGACCGGGTGCAAATGCAGATGCAAAACCTCTATGCCCAATGGTGCAAAGCCAAAGGCATTACCCCCAAGGAGAAATACGCCTTCAAATGCACTGCCGAGGGCGGTTCAGAAAATATCGAGACGTTTCGCGGTTCCGGTGAGCGGTGTTTTATCGCTTGTACCGTTGATCTGCTGGCAACCGGCGTGGACATCGAACGCTTGAATGCCGTGGTGTTTTTCCGCTATTTGGAATCTTCCATCACGTTTTATCAGATGGTCGGGCGCGGAACCCGCATCCACGAAGAAACCCAGAAATACAAATTCTGGCTGTACGACTATACCGGCGTCACCGCCTTGTTTGGCACGGATTTCATCACCAAACCCTACAAACCCGGTAGTGGCGGCGGAGATGGCGACCCGCCCCCCATACCGCCCTCACTGCCAGAGCTAAAGAGTGGCGAAAAAGTCAGAATCACCCCGCAAGGCCGGTTCATCCTGCAACGGCGTGAAGGGCGGGATGTGCCGATTCCGCTGGAGGAATACCGCCGTGAAATGATTGAACGGGTATTGCGCGAAGCGGCAACCATCCATGATTTTCGCGGCCTGTGGGTGGAAGAACAAAAACGGCGCAAGCTCATCAACCATTTGCTCGGCGAGCATTATTCACCTGACACCGTGCGCGAACTGATGGACATGGGCGAGTGCGACCATTTCGACCTGTTCGCCCATTTCGGCTATCGGGAAAGAGCCTTGAAGCGGGTTGAACGCGAGGAGGCTTATTTGGATCAGCAAATCCCGTGGTTTGCCGGAATGAACGACAAAGCCGCCATCGTGTTGAAGGGCATAGGCCATCAATTCGGCAAGGGCGGAACCGAAGCCTTGGAATCGGAGTTTTTATGGGTTGTGCCGGAGATTCGCCGGGTGGGTGGTTTCGATGCGTTGCGGACGTTGGGCAAACCGGCTGAGGTGTTTCGGGAGGCTAAGGTGAGGTTGTTTGGGGTATGACAATACGCTCGTCTTTCTGGTACAAACTAGCAAATTGTCTCAGCAATGTGAAAACACCGTCATTCCGGCATGGATCGCCGGAATCCAGATTGCAGGGATGCCCAAATACCCAACTTCCCTTGAAATTAGCCCACGGCTTGGGTCGTGGGGGATGTGATAACATGCAATTATGGAAAAACTACCCTGCGTATATCTTCTAGCCAGCCACCGCCTAGGAACGCTGTATGTCGGCGTAACCTCCGATTTAATCAAGCGAATTTATGAACATCGCAATGAGTTTGTGGATGGCTTCACCAAACGCTATAAAGTACATGATCTAGTCTGGTACGAAGTTCATGAACGGATGGAAAGCGCCATTTTGCGAGAGAAACAAATTAAGAAATGGTCGCGCACTGCCAAAATTGACCTGATTGAAAAACATAATCGAGAGTGGCGCGATTTGTGGGCTGATCTATTTTCATCATCCTAGCCATTTTAACAATATCGTCGTTCCGGCAGAGCCTGCCCCGGTCAGGGATTGCGGGGGATAGCCGGAACCTAGGCTCCATGGATGGATGGTCTTCGGAGCGTCCTGCAATCTGGATGCATGAGGGACATCCTTGTCCCTCACCCTTCAGGCAGCAAAGCTTTGCAAATCGGCAATCCTGCCGATTTGTCCGGCGGTCCATGCCGGAATGACAGTGCTTGGGAGGCTTAGGCGGAAGCGCGAGACGATACGGATTTTCGTCGTTCCGGCAGAGTCTGCCCCGGTCAGGGATTGTCGGGGGAGCGCCGGAACCTAGGCTCCATGGATGGTCAGGATTCGGAGCGTCCTGCAATCTGGATTCCGGCGATCCATGCCGGAATGACGGTGCTTAATTTAACAGTATTGATGCGTGGCCCACTCCTACGATTATTTTTCTCATTAACCAATTATTGACATGATTTTATTAACGACTTTACCAGTATTAGGCAAACCGGCTGAGGTGTTTCGGGAAGCTAAGGTGAGGTTGTTTTGGGTATGAATTGGAATATTGCGCCACTTGGCAAAATAACTACAATCGTTAGCGGAACTACACCGGAATCTGTTAATCCATCATATTGGAATGGAACCCATGTATGGGTGACACCTACTGATTTAGGTAAGCTAAACTCTTGGATAATAGCTGATTCTGATAGACGGATAACCCAGGCTGGAGTAAAACATAGCAATCTTTCAATCATCCCAAAAAACTCCGTGGTGATGTCATCTCGTGCGCCTATTGGACACTTGGCAATTGCGGGGTGTGATTTGTATACAAATCAAGGTTGTAAAAGCTTTATAACATCTGATTTACTAGAACCGGAGTTTTTATTTTTATCCTTGCGTTATCGAATGAGTGAGATTCAGGCACTCGGCAGTGGTAGCACTTTCTCAGAGATTTCCAAGTCGGCGCTTGAGGCATTTCATATTTCGTTCCCAGAAATAGAAAACCAACGCCGCATTGCCGCCCTACTAAAAGCCCAACTCGCCGCCGTTGAGGAGGCAAGACAGGCAACACAGGCGCAGATTAGCGATGCCAAGCGGCTTATTCCAACGATTTTGGAAGCCGCTTTTGCCGAAACGATAAACAGCGAGTTCGTAAAAATTGGGGATGCCGCCAAAACTGTAAGTGGCACAACGCCATCGCGCAGCCAGAAAGACTATTGGGAACCGCCAAAATACCCTTGGGTGAAAACTGGCGAAGTGGTCTTTAACCCAATTATCCGAACAGAGGAATATATTTCGGAAAAGGCACTGAAAGAATGTTCACTATCAGTTTTGCAACCCGGCACGGTATTGATTGCAATGTATGGGCAAGGCAAGACAAGGGGGCAGTCCGCATTACTTCAAGTCGCTGCCACAACGAATCAGGCTTGCTTTGCAATTCTGCCATGTGAAGCATTCGATCCTGAGTATCTGCAATTCTGGTTACGCCATTCCTATGAAGTATTGCGCACACAATCGGAATCAAGGGGCGGCAACCAACCCAACTTGAACGGTGAAATTCTTAATCAATTTACCGTCCCACTTATACCCCGAAAGCGGCAGGAAGCCCTAGCCAACCAAATCAAGGCATCTATTGAGGAAGCTGAACGCTTGCAATCAGCCCTTAACCAACAAATGAACGATCTTGAGCTTTTACCCGCCCACCTTCTCGCCGAAGCCTTTGGAGAATCTTGAATCTTTCCCCTCGGAGAACCACCATGCACATTGAAGCCGAACTCGACGACACCCATGCCGAACGCCTGTTGCAATGGCAACAGCATTTAAACAAGCCGCTGGCGGACGTGGTGGCCGACCTGCTTGCCCGTGCCTTGGACGAGAACCCCGCACCGCCAGAAACCGAAGGCCAAAAGCTGTTACGCATTTTGGATGAGGAAGGCTTGATCGACTGTATGCACGGCGATGGCAATTTGTCGGTTGAATACAAAAAGCATTTGTGGGGTAACAAATGATTATTGCGGATACTGAATTTTGGGTTGCAATTTTCGACAATTTTAGTGCTCAACCTACCCTTTAATTTACCTAACTTTACTATCAGGACTAGATTAAAATGCCGATTGTCAGCCGATTTTTCGGAATCATCATTCGTATGTTTTTCAATGAACATGCGCCACCCCATTTTCATGCCGAATATGGCGAATACCGTGCTGTCATTAACATCCGTACATTGGAAGTTATCGAAGGAAAACTTACCCGCCGAGCCTTGGAATTGGTTTTGGATTGGGCTGAATTACATCAAGCTGAGTTATTGGAAGATTGGGATTTGTGTGCGAAACATCATCAACCCCATGATATTGAACCATTGCAATGAGGTATCTTTTATGAGCATGTATTGGGATGTTATTGATGCCCGTGTATTGGAACACGGGCGCTTTTGGGTCAAGTTTGCCGATGGCTTGGAAGGAACTGTACGAATGCAACCTTCAGCGTTTCGCGGGGTTTTCCAGCGACTTGCCGACCCTGCATTTTTTCAACAATTGTATGTCAACCATTACTTTGTAACTTGGCCTGGGGAATTGGATTTAGCCCCAGATGCCATGCACGAACAGATTAAACAATCTGGCGAGTGGGTATTGTCCTGACATCGGGAATGGTCAGGAATTGAAAAACCTGATAACTCAACCCCACCTAGTCATTGCCACCCAATTTATCCCCACTTTCGTCAAATCTATAAGAGAAGTTTTATGACTAGCAAAATTATCGCAGAACGCCACCATGCCCCGTTTGAGGGCATCCGCCAGCAAGACGAAGCGGTCGGAGACTTGCAATCCTGCGGAAAAGCAATTGTGGGGTAACGAGTGATTATTGCGGACACGGGCTGTTGGGTTAACCCTGCGTTGAAACTTTGAATCGAGCAACCATTCAGCGAACTCCATTCCACCTTGATGCGTCAGAATGACGTACAATAAAGCAAACAACCCTTTGGAGCCTTGCCATGCCCACAACCGACTCTGCCCGCATCAACTTACGCACCAGCCCAGAAGCCAAGCTGATGATTGAACGTGCCGCCGCATTGATGGGAACCACGGTTTCCGCCTTTATGTTGCAACACGCTTATGAGGCGGCCCGCCGCGTGGTGTCCGATAATGACACCCTGCTGCTGTCGCAACAGGCTTTTGAGGCTTTTGTGTCTGCTTGCGAAACCCCACTGGAACCGAATGATGCTTTGCGTGAACTCATGGCTCGGCGTTGATGCGCATCGAATTGCTGGCTTCCCACCATTCCCGCAAACCGTTTGACTGTGGCGAACCCGCATTAAATGATTTCCTGCAAAATTTGGCAGGGCAACAGCAACGCAAGGGCTTTGGAAAGACTTATGTGGCCTTGGCGGACGATGGAATGAATGTGCTAGGTTTTGTAACCATCAGCGCAGGTCAGGTTGCAACGGAACAATTGCCAGCGTCGCTCAAACTGCCCCGCTACCCCGCACCTATTCTGCGTATAGGTCGCTTGGCAGTGGATTTGCGGAGCCAAGGTCAGGGCATCGGGCGGGATTTGCTCGCTTTTGCCTTGCATTTGGCTGTGGAATTTTCTGAGTGCGTAGGATTGTACGCGGTGGTTGTGGATGCCAAACATGATAAAGCCAAGGCGTTTTATCAGCAATTGGGCTTTATGGCATCGCTGGATAACCCGCTATACCTGTTTTTGCCGATTGCCACCCTGAAAAAATCCAAAAACCAATGACCAAAAAACCCCGTGCCATCGCCTCCACCCAATCCCTCTCGGCCTTTGTCAAATCCATTTGCGACATCATGCGCCGCTCCAATTGCGCGAGTGCCTTGCAGTATGTGCCGGAACTGACGTGGATTTTGTTCCTCCGCATCTTGGACGCGCAAGAAGAGCGCGACCGTGAAACGGCGGAAGTGTTGGGCAAACCCTATTCCCCCGCCTTGCGTGAACCTTACCGCTGGCAAGATTGGGCCGCGCCTTACAACGAAAAGGCCGCAGCCTATACGCCGGAAGGCAAGCGCGTTGGCTGGAAACGGGAAACCCTGAAAATCAAGGACGGCGATTTGTTCACATTTATCAACCGGGAATTGTTGCCCTATTTGCATCGGCTGGACCTGACGGCAGCGGGCTTGCCCAATTTGGCGGCATCACCGAAACAGCGCGTCATTGCCCGCATCATGACCGCTGTGGAGCGGGTGCGGGTGGATTCGGAGACCAATCTCTGCGACATCTTCGATCTGGTTGATGAAATCAGCATCGGCCATATTGACGACACCCATTTTTTCACGCTGTCCCAAGTTTATGAGGACTTGTTGCTGAAAATGGGCGAGAAGAACTCCGATGGCGGGCAGTTCTTCACGCCCCGCGAGGTGATCCGGGCCATGGTGCGGACGATCAACCCTGAACCGGGGGAAACGCTTTTTGACCCCTGTTGTGGCACGGGTGGGTTTTTGGCGCAAGCCTATGAACTGATGGAAAAGAAACTGGATGCCACTAATGCCGCCGCAACGGACTATGAAGCCTTGAAACACCAAACCTTTTTTGGCAAGGAAAAGGAAAACCTTGTCTTCCCCATTGCCCTTGCCAACCTGATTTTGCATGGCATCGACCAGCCGAACCTATGGCATGGCAACACGCTGACTGATACGCCGACCTACGCCGGTTTGTTCGAGGATGCGCCTCACACTTTTGACGTGATCCTGACCAATCCGCCCTTTGGCGGTAAAGAAGGCAAGGCCGCGCAGAAAAATTACGCTTTCGAGACGGGTTCAACCCAAGTGCTGTTCTTACAGCATATCATGGCTGACTTGAAACCGGCCTTTGACGGCAAGCTGGGCGGACGTTGCGCGGTGGTATTGGACGAAGGCTTGCTGTTTCGCACTAACGAGAGCGCTTTCGTCGAAACCAAGCGTAAACTACTGGATGAATGCGAGTTGTGGTGCATTGTCAGTCTACCGGGTGGGGTGTTTTCCACCGCTGGCGCGGGAGTGAAAACCAATTTGCTGTTCTTCACCAAGGGCAAAAAGACCGAGCGGATTTGGTACTACGACCTTTCCCAAGTCAAAATGGGCAAGAAATCGCCGATGACCTTGGCCCATTTCGGTTGGGGTCCGAATGGCGAGATTTTGGACGATACGGTTTTGCCGACTTCGCTGGTGATGGATTGGCGCGAACAGGAGGGCAACGCGGACAAGCCTTTTCCGAGTTTTGCTAAGATGCTGGCTCAACGCGGCACACCCCAAGAGGAAAGCGATTTTTCTTGGACAGTCGATTTTTCCGCCCGACGCGCCAAAGCCCAAGAGGACATGGCCCCGCATCTGGAAGAAGTTGAGAAGCGAAAAATCGAGGCAGTATCGCTGAAAGAGGAACTTGCCAAGCTGAAAAAGACCAAGGCAACCGAAGAGGAAATATCCAAATGCCGCATCGCGCTGGATGCCGTCGAAAGGGCAGGACGCGAAGCCCAGTCCAAGGCTGACGCCATCGACGCGGCAAGTTACGATTTGAAGGCGGTCAACCCACGCGCCCGCGTGGAGCGGGACACTCGGACGACTGAGGAAGTCCTTGAGTCCATTGCCAAACATGGGCGAACGGTGGAGGGAGCACTTACTAGGCTTAAGCAACTGATGGCTGAAGCGCAAGAGGAAAGCTAAATCTTGGGGAAGCAGAGGCGAGATTGTTGATATGCCAAATAAACGGTGTAACCTCCCCTTCAAAGGGTAATCTGAGTTCACTTTTGTACGGGATCAATCTGACAGAAATCAGCGTGTGGACCACTTTTGAGGCGGTAAATGGGAAAGAGTCCTTGTTCATAAGGATTAAAATTTTCCTCAAATTTTCTACGGAGTGACCCCAGTGTGACCCCAACAAAAAAGGCTTGCCGTCGATTGACTGCAAGCCTTTGAATTCTTTGGTGCCCAGGGGCGGAATCGAACCACCGACACGGGGATTTTCAGTATTTAAGGCAATAATTCCCATTTCTTCCCATAGGTTCATAATATTCTGATAAATAAGGTATAACTGGCATTTTATTGTTGCGTAAAATTCCCTATTGTTCCCTTAAATTCTGGCTTTTTCTTGCCCCAATTACACCAAAACTACACAGACTCTTCCCTGAAGGAATACTGGAATATGGCTCAGAAAATGCGTTCAACAATATGCATGTTTGATCAAAAATGAATCTAAATTTCAGAATGTATGATCAATGGTACTGCCAAAACTGCCAAAGGAAATCTAATGGCACTATTGGCATGAGCTTTAACGAGTGTATTTTGCTTTCGCGAATGGATGGCAATACATTATTTTGGCTTTGCGGTAGTCAAGTATCATAGGTGGTCGAAGGTATGCTGTTTGCTGATGGGATGAGATGTTCAGGGGAGGGCATAACCGCATGCCGTACTTGTTCAAAGATGTTGTTTTAGCAGATGATAATTCCAGTTGACTCGTGGTATAAACCTCAGCACACTGTCCGGCACCCCGGAGGCATCCGGGGCTAGGGGTGACAACCTGGAAATTCCTACGGCGCATCTGCCTTAATCCTTTTTTTGAACGGCGTTGTTTTGCGTGTCCGTTTTCCCCAATGGCGGGCCGGGCGGGGCATTCGCAAGAGTGGCCGGGTTCGTAGGCCGGTTTGTCACCCCTTCCTAGCCCGCCGCCCGGCTCGCCGTGGCAAGGGGCATTTCCAATGCCTACGATAACCTCAACCAATCCGCATGGACGGCGGCGGTGGACGACTTGTCCTTGGAATGGAAGGCATACGCCGCCCAATTGGGCGATATGGATTCCCGGTTCGAACTTGCCCAGCGCGACGCGAGGCTGTACGGTCTGGGAAGCGGGGAATGGCGGGGCAGCGAATCGGCGTGGATACCGCTTGCCTGGGAATCCGTGCTGGATGGGTTTGGCGACAGCAAGCTGCCGCCCATGTCGTTCCAACGCAATGAAAAGGCGGCCCGGTTGCTGGACATGGCGGGGAAACTAATCCGCTGGCGTCACCATGAATCGCGGCAGGCCGCAACCGGATGGGTGTCGGTGTTGTTGAAGAAACTCGGCGAAGCCGGGTTGATCGACCCGCTGTCCGACCAGCTAAACCCCCTGCGCGACGAATTCCTGCGTTCTATGGATGGTGCCTTGCGGGTGCTGGACACCGTCATGCCCTCGGCGGACCGGGTTGTGAAGCCGATCTTGGATCAATACCAAGCACTCTGCAACCTACCCACACCGCTGGCCCGCGTGCCGGACTTGATGCCGATCAGTGAAGCGTTGGAATCCGAATTTCCCTGGTTTGCCGAGGTCACCGCTTGGATACTCCGCCAGCTTGCCGTGCGCGGCAGCGGAACGCTCGGCTTCAAGATACCGCCGCTGTTGCTGCTCGGCCCTCCCGGCGTCGGCAAGACCTCGTACCTTCAACGCTTGGCCGAACTGTCCGGGCTGCCGTTCCTGTCCCTGAGCCTTGCCGGAAAATCCGACAACCGCGAC
>CAIWDB010000517.1 GCA_903911305.1 uncultured Methylococcaceae bacterium
CATGGAAATTGGGTCCTGTCCGGTGAAAGGCTCATCATACATAATCATCATGGGGTCCAGCACGATGGCTCGGGCCAGTGCCACCCGGCGGGCCATGCCACCGGATAGCTCCCCCGGCATCAACTGCCTAGCCCCGCGCAAACCCACGGCCTCCAGCTTCATCAGCACCAAGGAGCGAATCATCGTTTCGGGGAGGTGGGTATGTTCGCGCAACGGAAATGCGACATTTTCAAATACATTCAAATCGGTCAACAGCGCACCGCTTTGGAACAACATGCCCATGCGCTTGCGCATTTCATACAATTCTCTGCGGCTTTGCTCATGGACGATGCGGCCTTCCACCTCGACACTGCCTTCATCGGGCCTCAATTGCCCACCGATGAGTTTGAGCAAAGTGGTTTTGCCGGTTCCGCTCGGACCCATGATGGCAGTAATCTTCCCGCGAGGGATGTCAAGGTCCACGCCATCGAAGATTTTCCGGCCGCCGCGAAAAAAAACCAGATTACGGATGGATACCAAGATTTCGTCTTCGGCAAAGATGCCTGTCATTGCGGGAACCGGGGTGGGAAAGACCAAAAAAGAGGGCATTATCCTTGATCTAAGGCATCCAAGTCAAGAATTGGCTGATTTTTCAGTGATTCGGGGGCGGAAATCGAGTGATTATACGTCTTTGTGTCTTAGTTCTTGTATGTCAGACGATCATGTCCGAAAATGTTGAGCATGAAAGGTTCCGAATTCATCAGACGAGTACAAAGTTATGCGAAAGCCAACGGCATTGGCTTCAGGCTGGATGAAAAGCGAGGCAAGGGTAGCCACCTGACTCTGATTTTGGGTGACAAATTAACCATCGTTCGTAACCCAAAGGATGAGCTGAAAACTGGAACCCTACACGCCATGTTGAAACAACTGGGCTTGACCCTAGATAAGATTTAGGAGCGAAATAATGCGGTTTGTGTACCCTGCCAATTTGACCCCCGATGAAACCGATGGTGGTTTTGTGGTGACGTTCCGCGACCTACCGGAAGCCATCACCCAAGGCGATACGCGGGAAGTGGCCTTGCTCGAAGCTGCCGACTGCCTGGAAGAAGCCATTGCCGCTCGCATTGATGAAGAAATGGAAATTCCACCACCTTCAGCGTTGTTAAATGGTGAGTGTGCGGTGTCAGTGCCAGTCCAGACCGCAATGAAAGCGGCCCTGTATGTGGCTATCCAAGCAGCGGGGATTAGCCAATCCGAGTTGGCGCGGCGGCTTGCCGTGGATGAGAAAGAAGCCCGTCGCCTACTCGACCCGCGCCATGCGAGCAAAACGGCAAGCCTTGAACATGCCTTGGTCGCATTGGGTCGGAATTGTGTCGTTGACGTGCGAGAAGCGGCTTAAACCTAGCCCATCTGGCGTGGAACTTGGGAAAGATAACAATCTTACAATTCTCAGCAAGCTTGTCCCGAATGTATCCCGTGTCATGGGCCTTGCAATTTGCTTGCGGTATTGCCCATAAGCTATTCTAGCGGATGTTGAGTGAACTGAAGAAACCCAAGTATGAACCAACCCGCCCGTAAACTCGCCACTTATGAAGACTTGTTCGACCTGCCGGAAAACCTCGTCGGCGAGATTATCAATGGTCGTTTAATCACTCAACCCCGACCCGCGCCACGCCATGCACGGGCATATTCAAGCCTCGGTGTAAAAATTGGTGGGCCTTTTGATCTTGGCAAAGATGGTCCCGGCGGCTGGTGGATACTCGACGAACCCGAGTTACACATAGGCGGCGACATTCTGGTTCCCGA
>CAIWDB010000518.1 GCA_903911305.1 uncultured Methylococcaceae bacterium
ATGACAATGAAGTTCCAATTGTTCTCAAAAACCGAAAACTGCACCGCGTGAAGTATAGAATCAAACATGACCAGCGGGACAATCGATGTAAGCGCCATTCCTTGGCGTTCGTGATTGTCGAAATTGTGCTGGCGACACTGGTGGGCCGCCAAACGCTTTAGTCATGGTCACCTCTGGCAAAAAAAGCTAGGAGGATAACCGATTAATGAAAGTTCGAGCCCCTAATTAAAGTTGAAGTGCCGCCTTTACGGTGAGAGCGGAGTGGCTCCTTATGCCGGAAATCCACTGGATCTATATGTGTCATGTGTCGACGCACCGGTTACTTCGAGGGCAAACCAACAATTCTGGCGACCATCCTGCGGCTACACCTTGAAAGGACTGGATCATAGACCCCTATTTGCCCAAGTCTTATCCATTTTTGGATTCTAAACTTTTTTGAGTTTAGCCTTGGGCCTTTCGGTTGTCTTGGCTTTTGCTGTCGTGGTCGCTTTGGGCTTTGGCTTGGGTTTGTGCGCATCCACCACTTTATCCTTAAACAATTTGCCGGGGGTGAATTTCGGAAGAGTCGCCTCGGCGATCTCCATGGGTTCGCCGGTCTGTGGGTTGCGCCCTGCCCTTGCGGCCCGGTGCTGTGGCTGAAAGGTTCCGAATCCGACCAATTGCACCTTTTCTCCACCCGCAACCGTAGCCTCATTGGTCTTGATGGTATCGACTTGGGTATGGCCCGTTTTCTCAGAGATGGAGTTTATCAGTTCGGCTTTGTTCATAGAAATGATGATACCTGTTGTTATTTTGGTTTATTGAAGTGATGCGGAGCTTTGTAAACATTCATATCAGTTTTCATGAGGCCAAATGCTCTCAATCAGAGTATTTACTTGTCGGCGAATCGCCAGAAGTTCAGTGCGAGCATCTTCGTTGGTTGCGATGTCATCGATTTGTAGTGTTTCTAAAACTTGAACAAACTTCCGGCCGGCCGACAAGGATTGTTCGGTTAATGATTTTAGATGTGTTGAGGAATTTTTGCTTTTTTTGGCGCGTGCGCTCCGAACGGTCAAACCACCCCGTTTCACCTCTTCCCAAATTATCAATTGATCTTCGAGTGTTTTAAGTCGGGTGATCTCAATGAGTACCGATTTGGTGATATTTGAAGTATCGGACGTCCGATACTCTTCCTTGATCTGCTGTGGCAAGCTGTTAATCTTTAAAAACTCGCTTACTGTGTTCTGTGCTTTTCCTATCACTTGGCCTAATTCTTCTTGAGTGTAGCTATGGCGCTCGATCATTTGTTGAAATGCTTCGGCAGTTTCCAATGGATTCAAATTTTCCCGTTGAATGTTCTCAATCAAGGCGATTTCATCTACATTGCCCTTAGTGATAATTGCCGGTATTGTTTGGCGTTTCAAAAGCAAATGGGCTCGATAACGACGTTCACCCGCCACCAACAGATACTCGTTTTCTCCTTCCTGTTTGACGGTAATCGGTTGGATTAGTCCGTGCTTATCAATGGAATCGGCAAGTTCGTTCAGTGATTCTTTGTTGAACGTCTTGCGGGGTTGATCGGGATTTTGCCTGATTGCGTCAACGTCAAGTTCGACTACTTTGGGCAAGTCCTCTGAAATGCCAAAGAAAACATCTGGTCGCAACTTTCCCGATAAAGTTGATGGTTTAATTTTCTTTTCCATAAGCGATGATGGCTTCAGCTAGTGAGTTATATACTTCTGTTCCCGGTGTTCCCGGAGACAATTCTAGGGTAGATTTACCCTCGGCGGCGCTGCGGTCAAAGCTGGTTGAGCGTTTCACAGGGTCAAAAATTCGGATACGGGGTTCCAATGACTGCTTGAGATCGTTTAAACAGTCATTGTCATGTGTGTTGCGACTGTTGAACATCGTGGGGAGAACGCCAAACACTTTGAGCCTCGTATTGGTGCGCTTTTGTAATTTCTCGACGGTATCTAATAACAACGGGATCCCCATGATAGATAGGTAATCCGTTTTTACAGGAATAAGGACAGTATCGGCGGAAGCTAGGGCATTAATAGTAAGCAGGGTTAAGGACGGAGGGCAGTCAATGAGAATAAAATCGTAGTTGTTCTTGATACTGCTTAATTTGTCCCTAAGGACTGTAGCGCTATCCCACAGTGTAACCAATTCAGGCTCTGCACTGGCTAAATGGATACTGGAAGCTATTACAGAAGGATTGTCTGAGATTAAAATCTCACTTATCTCTTTTTCTTTCATAAGTGCCCAATATACAGTCCGCTGTTGCTGCTCCAAAACCCTTGGATCATGACCACAATAGATGGTTAGGCTGCTTTGAGGGTCCATGTCTACCATGAGTACTCTCTGCCCTTTCTGCACAAGCGCATAAGCTAGATTGATAGTGGATGTGGTTTTCCCGACCCCTCCTTTTTGGTTCGCCAAGGCGATAATTTTGACCATAGTGTTCGTGTAATTAAGTGGTTGCAAGTGGAATAATATAAATTATGGTATTTTGCATGCTGAGTTTAATAGTCTGCTAAAGCAATGAAAGTTCGTATTTTGTTCTGCTACTTGCGGACAAACCACCTAAATGCTCCTTTGTCATACAGGGCGAAATAGTGAAGCTGATGCTGGTGTTTGTGCGTAACATGTCTATGTCTTAACATTCAATGATATATAGTGTGATGGTAATGTCAATGTCAGGAGGTTAGCAAATTGAACCGAAGCTACATTTTATTTCTGATGAAAGAAATATCGGATGTCCGATATTTTTGAACTGCTGTGCTTGGTTAATTCCACTTTTCGCTCTTTCTTGATCATGTGCACGAGTTAGATGCCTTGTAGGTCAACCCTTTGTGGTGCGGGAGGTTTGAACTCCATCATTTACAGGGGCTATAGCAAAATCATAGGGTTGCGCTGGTTGCTTTTTGTCATGTGAGTGATCACCTTGAAAGGGTTGGTACTTGATCTGGCGTATCTTAATCTCATCGCTAGTCTCTTCCTTGTATGACTTGATGTCCGTCGCGTTCTCATCACTCTTGTGATGGTTACTCTGTTTTAGCGCATTTCCCACTCATATACAAATAACGCTGTTTGCCTTGCTACGTATTGTCGCACTTCGGCATGTTGTTTTCTTTGCAAAGGGGGAAACAAACCGTTGAAATGACGTTAAATTTATTGGTCAATTGTTTATTTTCATCGATTAAGAAAGATCACGTAATACCCACAATTAAACACCACCTACCATTTCGAGTTCTTGTGTCATAGTGGAGTATGAAGGTCGGCTGGAAAGCTGTTGCTGGTTATGACTAATTAAGTAAGATTAATATAAGAAGGTTAAATAAAGATTAAAGATTAGAGTTCTTTATGTGTTTGAAAAATAATAAAGAAATCGCTTAACCCGCGTGCTATACCTACTGAAAGAGCGTCATAGAATGGTGTTGTTACGCTGACCCGCGTGCTAAACCTACTGGAAAAACGCTGCCCCGCGTGCTAAACCTACTGATGCGGTTGGTAGAATCTGTGGATAACTTGCCCCCGCGCCCTAAACCTACCGCATCCCGCGTGCTAAACCTACTGGATAATGGGCTGACTCGCGTCCTAAACCTACCGTATCCCGCGTCCTAAACCTACCGCGTCCAATTAAGTCCTGTGGATAACATGCTACTATTAGCCATTCCTAGTGCCTGGGTAATTCTTTCGATTCTCCTGATGTTTTATTGTTTGCTGTTTGTAATCGTTTGTTGGCGGCTTTGACTTCCCTTACAAATTCAGCAGTTGGGTAGAGCCGATAAATTACTTCGCTTATACGTCCTCTTTCTGCTGTGATTAACTCTTTTTGAACATCACGCAGGACTCCTGAATGAGCAAGTTGCCTCATCGCCTCTTCTACGTCGCGTATGTTGTCTCTTTCCCTCCCACGGTTGAGCAAGGCGCTGTCACGCTTGATTGTGGAATAGCGCATCTCAAACGGATTTGCCATCATTCCAGCGAAGGTGAATTTGACAGCAAGTTGCTTGTGTAGCCAGCGGGCAAGTTGCGTTGGTAAGGACATCATTACCGCATAATTGTATTGTCGGTAGGCGACATGGTCGATGCATCGAGTCACCAAGGGGTGAAACTGTGCAATCCATCGTGCGTAAGGGTCTTCCGCCAGTTTGCTTTTCGAAACGGCTGCCATGGCGGGAAGGTAATTAGCTGCGACGAGCGATTCGCCACGTCCTTCGCCTGACCTGATTTCAATATGGCTTTTTCGCATTATCTCTAGACTGAGGACGATTTCTTGGTAGGATCGAGTATGTTTGCGTGCAGCCAGTTCCTCCCGTAGTCCGTAAAGAGAAAATGTCACACCACTGGATTTGTCTCTTTCGCCATCAAAAAAACCTTGATTTTGCAGTGCCGAAATTTTACGCAGGGCATCTTCGACCAGTTCCTCATTCGCGCTTGGGTAGTAATGGATGAAGCCATCGCCATCTTCAATCATGGCAGGCTGAATTTTAGCTATGTAGCGTTGTCCCTTGTATTCAAATGGGATGTTTAATATGGGTAATATACCATCCGAGTTACGGCGCTTGTTCATTTCTTGACGCGACACAGAGTAGCGGGGAATGCAGTCCCATAAGTCGAGGGCATTGGACAATCGTTCCTTTTCGTCTTTGGTGTTACATAGGAATGTTTGAAATAGATCAATTTGTCGGCAGCGGAACGCATCAGCATTGGGGGATGGCGGTGATGATGTTGACGGGATAGTGGTAGGAGCCTTGCTTGCTTTTCTGACCATTAGATAATGCCCTTGCGTTGATAGTGAACTTTTGTTCGGAAAGCCATGAAAAAACGGTATGCAGTGCTTTTGATTGTTTTTTCGGTTGCAATTCCACCGGATTCCATCCCATTATCCTTACCTGATTTCATGCAAATTTCAAGGCCATATTTTGGCGATCAACAAAAGTGCGAGATTTTCCGGTTATAGTGGACACTGCGGTTCAGTTGCGTTAGCAAGGATGGGGCGATCCGGTCCCGTCCGGCCACAAAGCCATCTTCGGCCAGTTCGGCCTGCAGGCGCTTCGACCCATAGGTTTCGCGGGTCTTCGCGTGGGCGGCGGCAATCGCCACCTTCAGCCGCACGTCCTCGACCCCCCGGCGCGAAGGCGGGCGGCCGAGCCACGCGTAAAACCCGCCGCGCGAAACGCCCAGCACCCGCGCCATCACCCCCACCGGGAATTCGAGTCGCCACTCCTTCATGGACGCGTACCTTGCAGCGGAATCCTTCGCTTCGCTCTTCCTTTGCAAAATACGCCGTCGCTTTTTTTAATATGTCGCGCTCCATCCTGGCCTCGGCCAGTTCCTTGCGCAGCTTCGACACCTCGGCCTCCAGTTCCGGCACCGAGCGCGCCCCAGGGTTCGCAATCGCCTTGCCGCCCTTGGCATCCCGAACCCAGTTCGACAGCGTGCCCTTGGGCATCGACAGCCGCTTCGCCGCCACCCGTTCCGAAAGGCCCTGGTCCAACACCAGCTTGACCGCCTCTGACTTGAATTCGTTTGTATAGCTTTGTGGTTTTTCCATTGTTTTCTCCCCTTTGGGTTAGTGTACCAAGCGAGAGTGTCTATTAAATTCAGGATACCTCACTTCACGCCAAGCTGGCAATGGTGGACGACACCGCCATCGTGTCCAGCGCAAACCTCACGGACGACGCATTCAATCGAAACTTGGAAGTGGGTGTGTTGGTGAAAAATCCAGATTTCCTGATGAAGGCCAAGGGCTATGTCGATTCCATGGTTGTTTGTGGAACACTGAAACCGTTGCAACTTGGCGATTAAAGCCATTTGCTGTGTCAACAATCGCCATCCAAAAATTTTCAACTTTCAACATCGGATGTTTTCCGTTTGCCATTCCAGATTTTAGTTTGGAATCTGTTGGCATGACTAATGCCCTGTGTGGGGTCTGATCCAAGCCATAAGGTCGGATTATTGCCGACAAATAGAAGGTGTTGGACGCACTTCTGCCCCCAATGCCGCCATATTCGACATAATTTTGATTATGTGTAACTAATATGTAGGCTGTTTTTACCCAACGCCCCGAAAAGGTAAAATTAGCGTATTAACAACATTCAATATATTGTTTTATATATGAATAATTACGATAATCAGAAGTTGTAGGCCACAA
>CAIWDB010000519.1 GCA_903911305.1 uncultured Methylococcaceae bacterium
AGCCGCTGACCAGCCAATGTGCCAACACTTTCGCCAGCACCAGCAACGACAAAGGCTGCGGGCTGAGCAACATCTGCTCCAATGCACCGTCTTCAAAATCGGAGCGGAATAGATTTTCCAGCGAAAACAGAGCGGCCAACAAAGCAGCAATCCAGATCACACCGGGGGCGATCTTTCGGAGCAAGGTGACTTCCGGGCTGACACCTAGTGGAAACAAGGTGACGATCATAAAAAAGAACAACAAGGGATTTGCAAGCTCGCCGCGATGACGGAAAGCCAACAGCAAATCGCGTTTGATGAGGGCGTTAAAGGCTTGGAACATTTAGATAAATTTGGAATAAATTAATGACTATTATCATTCAAGTGGGCTTAATTTATTTGGTTGAATTCCTTTACAAGCTAATCTCCAAGCTTCTATAAGATTTTTCCGATTAATATCCATCCAAGTTTTGACATTCCGATATTGGCTATCCGGTAGATTACCGCCTAGAATTTTATTGTCATCTAAAGAAATTGATGCTCTATAAGATTGATAATTGACATGAATATGCGGTAGATGATGCCGCTCATTATCATTTACAAACATCTGGACGGTAATCCCAAAAAATTCACTAATCCTACTTGACTTGTTCGTTGGTGTATGGAGTTTGGATTCATTTTCACTAAGGATTTTACAGTTATATAGGTTTATTATATTTCTTGAATTTTCTTCATAATAGCCATTAACATCTAGAATATGTACAACAACCTGTAATGGAGATTGATTCCAAGGATTACGAGTTGGGAAACTGACAATAGGTGAATTATACAAAACCGCCGCTTTTAAAACTTCATATGAACTATTTGTTGCAAGTTCGTAAACTTCATATTGAGCGAGGTTTATGTTATCATTTTCTAGGTTAAAAAAAGGTTGCTTTGTCGATATACTTCGGAATGCACGAATCTGATCTTTTAATGTACCTTGGGAAAGTGATTCATTGTACCAATCACGCCAATAATATCTAGGGGCAAGTTCTAATTGAAACCAATGTGTATCCTGATCTTGGTCAACTAAAAATGTCTGTAAGCCCAATCGGTTTAAACCTAGACACAACTTTAAAAATTCTGGCATTGCTTCGTTGACCTGAGCACGAGAAGAATATGGCAAGCTATGGTGATTGAACAAAAAATAATCCTTCAAAGCAATTGCTCCAAGCACTTGTCCCACTCATCAAAAAAACCATTTGGCCAGTAGTCTATACGGCCTTGAGAATCAATATTCGGATTATGCACAATAGATGCATGAGAGGAATTTTCTTTTGATCTCTCTAAGAAAAATATCCGAACTTGTTCATGTGAAATTAATTTTAACTTAATAGCCACACGGATACCGTTCAGGAAATGATCCGAGTGGGTTTCTAGTATCAATTGCACACCATTTGCAGCAACTAAAGCACACATACGCCCAAGTGCAGATTGCCCAGCAGGATGCAAGTGAGATTCTGGGTTTTCAATTAAAACTAGATCGCCCCGTCTTGCGCGAAGTAGTGTAGTCACTACAGGGAGGGCATAAGTCAGACCAAATCCTACATTTTGCGGTTTGAAGTCAGAGGTCAACTCCTTGCCTTGCTCGAACGCATAAGCCAAGATAGCAGAGTTGAATTGATGTTGAATGCTAGTTCGGACTCTAACTCCCGGGGTAATTTCTGACATCCAAGCATTGAGATTTTCAGAAAACGTACTTGATGATGCAAATTCATGTCTCATAGCATCAATAGCTATAGGTTCCGTACCATATTCGGCTATATATTGTACAGTGTATTCACCATGCTTTCCAAGGGAGTTGAGTCCTCTTAAGGAAAAGTCCGAAAGATCATACTGATTTCTAGGGCCAATCCGCTCGGCTGATAAATATTGAAAATTGCCATTAAAAAGACTTACATTTTCAGGGTAAATAATAGTTTTACCATCTTTCAATGGCTGTAAGTCAGAACTTTGATCATAGTCAAAAGCGAACTTAACATCACCATGTGATTGCCATTCAAGATTAAATTCGATTAAATCAGCTTCAGCCTGAGCGGCGAGAATATCCTGTCCAATCCCTAAGTTTATATAATCACCTTTAAGTAGTAATCCTCGATTTTGCAACACTCTTCTCTCATGGGATTGACGCAACAAAAGCAAGCTTTGAATTAAAGAGGATTTCCCCATTCCGTTTAGGCCAGATAATAAATTCAAACTGGATAAGTTAAACGTAGCATCCAATAATGTTTTAAAACTTTGAATTCTAATTAATTTAAGCATTTAATGTTTCCTGAATAATTTTATTTACTCGATCATATCGAATTTGCACATGATCTCGTTTCTGAGTCGCCATGCTGACTGACCTATAAAAAACAGTATCGTTTTCTAGCTGAAACTTGAGTTTATCAATTATTTTTTGTTTTCTTGATATAAGAACCATTGCATCTTGTTCAGAAATTTTAGCAAGACATACTGACCAAACCTCAAATAAAGATGTGTTCTTTCGGACACGGCGGTCAGGTTCGGATGAATCACGTTTCTCAAAAGCTGCCTCTCCAAATAACTCGAAACTGAGACGAGTTGAGCGTTTAAATGCCCTTTTTAGTGATTTAAGCTCAACTTCTGAGCAACTTTTTAGCGCTTCCATTTCTTCATCCATAAAATCAGCTATATTTTTAGGGCTTTTCAAAAAATCTTGACTGTAAAATGATAGAAAACGGAGAACAAGTTCCTGGTCAACCATTCGCTTTGATTGATCTCCCATGATGCGAACTAAGTTTTCGTCCTTGGCGAGGTCTTCTAAAAATTTACGCTCTCTTGGTTTTGCAAGAGCATTTCTAATTTCTTGATTCGTTAAAACTAAACCACCAGTATTAATGCGACGAAACACACTATATTTTACATTAATAGGTGTGCCTGGTTGAATCAGAAACAATGTTATTGGGCATTCATCTATTCTACGAATATAATGGCGTGGTAAATCGGTATAAGTTTTTTTATTTAAATCCTTAAGATATTCTAAACCACATAAACGAAGCGGTCTTGGATTGATTGTTTTATCTTGGACAACAAATTTTCGGATAGATGATAATCTTTGTAAACCATCTACAATCAGCCATTTATTGTCATCTGAAGCATCAAAATAGAATGCAGGCAGAGGAAATCTTATAAGGATAGATTCAATCAGTCTTGACATTTGTGAAGATGACCATAGATCAGCATGACGCTGAAAATCAGTATTCATATCTATTTCTTCATTACGTAGTCGATCAATTAGATTTCGTAATGTATCTTGTTTAGGCAATATATTTATTTTTGTAGGGTCGAATGGCTCGACCATCCCCGAATCACAAGCCTCATCGTCTAAGTCTTCAAACTCATCGAAACCTTCAAGTTCTGGGTTTTCAGGTATACTCATAAAAGACACTCGAAATTTTTGTTATCCATCCGACAAATTCACCCTAACCACATCCCCTTGCACATCCACGGCTTGGTGGGATGTCAATACCGCCATGTTGCCGCGTTGCAAATGGGTTTGCAAAAGGTCGCGGACTAGGCCAACACCGGAAACATCCAAGGCCGTGAATGGCTCGTCCATGATCCACAATTTTGCCGGACAAACCAACAACCGCGCCAAGGCAACCCGTTGTTTCTGGCCTGCCGACAAAGAACGGGCGGGCATGTCTTCCTTCCCTGCAAGTCCGGTTTGCTCCAACACTTGATAAACCGCCTTTTCATCGAACGGGATGCTTGCCAAAGCCAAGGAGATTTTCAGATTTTCCACGGGCGACAAATCGGACTTGACCCCTAGGGTATGGCCTAGATAAGCGACTTGCGAAAAGTAAACTGAGCGATGTTTGAGGATGTCTTCGCCTTGCCACAGCACTTGCCCTTCGCTAGAACGGCTCAAACCCGCCAGAATTCGCAACAGGCTGGTTTTGCCGCTGCCGTTAGCGCCTTCGATCTGCATCAATTGCCCTTCTCCCAAGGAAAAATTCAGACCGGAAAACAACAAATTGTCACCTCGGATACATTCAAGATCGACAACTGCCAGCAAAGGGTTGGTATGGGTGGGATTATTGAGCGAGGGCAAGGTAAAGGGTTCGAAGGGTTTGTTGGTAAATCAGGTAGGTAATGATACCCCCTTAGGGGCTTTATTGATAGATGCCGATGCACGGTGATTCAGTGCGCAGCACCCTTAATTAAGCAACATACCTCACTGTTCGTCTGGCCAGAATTCAAAAGCACTGGACATCCAAACCTAAACGTTGTGGAATAGGCGAAAACAAACTTGGGAGAATGTCATGGCGACCGCACAAGAGGAAATTTGGGAGATCCTGCGCAAGCTCGCGCTTAATTCTGAGGAAACAGATCAATCATGATTCGGCAATGCTGACGATTCAATCCCTTTCCAAATCTTATCGCTTGGGCACGAACGAAGTTCCCGTTTTGCGTGACTTGTCACTGGATGTACGCGCAGGGGAAATGGTGGCCATCATGGGACCAAGCGGCTCCGGCAAGACCACCCTGCTAAATTGCATTTCTGGGATTGATTTAGCCGACGAGGGTACAGTGTACTTGCAGGGGAAACTGGTCGATTACCATTCGGAAACCGAGCGGACTCAATTGCGCCGTTTGAAAATCGGCATGGTGTTTCAGTTTTTCAATTTGATACCCACCCTGACGGTTAGGGAAAACGTGATGCTGCCTTTTCTGATCAGCGGAATCCGTGGCAATCAACCCGTGCAGCGGGTACAGGCGTTGCTGGAAGAAGTGGGCATGAGCCAACGCAGTGACCATCTGCCTTTTCAGCTTTCAGGCGGGGAAATGCAGTTGGTTTCCATCGCCCGGGCGTTGGCACAAAGACCCGCATTGCTGTTGGCAGACGAACCCACCGGCAATGTCAATCCGCATATTGGACGTTCTATCATGGAAATACTTCGTGCCACCGCGAAGCGGGAAAACTCGGGGTTGCTGATGGTCACACACAGTCCCGAACATGCCGCTTGGGCTGATCGCATTTGCTTTTTGAAAGACGGGAGTATTGTCGATGAATTGAGGCATGATGGGCAGCGAGAAGTGTTAGCCCCCATCCATGCAAAGCTATTGGCCTTGGAGATTTGAATGAATCTCCGGCTTGCCGCTTATTTAGCTTGGAGAAGCTTGCGTCATCATCGGACAGTGGCGATTGCAACCGTGCTGGGTGTCGCTCTCGGAATGGTCGTGGTCGCAGCCATACTTATCGTTGATTACCACAGCACTCAATCCCGTATCCAAACCCAATTGACGGACCCACCCCAAATTTCGACTGACCCCTTGTTTGCAGGGTATGGCAAATCCCCGTTGCGTATCTTGAAAGTTTCGTTTGAGCGTGACGGAAAAAATTTGAGTAATCAGCAGAACCGTTTTCCTAGTCAAGAGGGACAGGTGAAACAGGTATTGTCCGTTGAATCCTTACCCAATAGGCGTGGCGAGGAAGATTATCAAGCCATGCGTTTGGCGGTTCGTTTGGCTTCATTGCTGGCATTTTCGGTTGGCGCGGTGATTGTGTTTTACACGATGCGATTTTCTGTCACCTCGCGCAGCCGGGAGTTTTGCTTACTATTATGTTTGGGGGAAAAGAGAGCCAATGTGGTTTTGTCTCTATTGGTGGAAACCCTGGTGCTGGGTATGATCGGCACGGCGTTGGGGTTGCTGGCGGCCTTTCCGATTGCGATGGCCTTGATAAGCTCAGGCATTTCCACAACCGGGCGGGTGCCTAGCGCAGGATTTGACATGCCGTGGTTGGAGCTGGCGGTGATGGGCGGTTTGAGCGTGTTGATCGCACTGCTAGCCGTATTCGGTCCTGCTTGGGCTATCTTGAAGATGAAAATTGTCGAGGTGTTACAGCCTAGGTTTCTGACTAGCGAGATTGACGAAAGCAGTTTGCAAATTCGTGGATTTGGCTTGCTCATACCCCCGTTGTTAGCAGCAGCTTATCTAGCCTTGCGGCCTTTTTTGCTTTCGTGGCTATCTGTGGTTCAGTTTTTTATGTTTGAATCGGGTTTCGTTTTGATGCTAACGCTCGTGGGCTTGTGGTGGATGAGACCCTTATTACGCGGTCTGATTTTGTTATTTGAAAAAGCCCTAAAACCGTCACTCCCACTCGAAACCCTTTTGACGGGCCGGCGTATGAGGTTGACTAGCCAGAAACTGGTATTCACCCTAGCCGGGGTCACCTTGGTATTCAGTTTATTGACGGCTTTGCATGACATTACCCGATCTCTGAAACACGAAATACAACACTGGTCCGAAGAGGCGCTTTCGCCCTATCTATTTCTTAAAAAAAACCTGTGGTCAGCCAATAATCCTGATTTGTTCAGTAAAATCCTAGCAGCAAACAAGCTGTATTTTTTTAGGCTTTCAGATAAGGTTCGGGGCGAGTTTCCCATACGTCTGATAGCCGCAGCCGATGTCAACCCATACTTGCTGGAACAAGGCAAAGCCCCCCTAGTGCCGGGGACGGTCATCGCATCGCGTACCATGGCGACACGATTTGGCTTAAAGCCTGGAGATAGGGTATTAATAGAAAGTGATCGCGCAAAATACTACTTTCCAGTCATTGATGTAACCGATCAATTAGGGTTTTATGCGGAAGATGATCAATATGTAGACCTAAAATCTTATCTACTGTTTAGCGATGGCAATCCACTATTTGCCGATAACCTCGAAAAAACCCTAGGCCGATTGGCGGTCATTCGGCCTAAGCAAGACGGTGAATATCCGAGTCGGCAAGCGTTAGCCGATTTGAAACCCTTTTATACGATCACTAAAGAGGGCTATGCTTTAAAGCGTTGGCAGCAAGCTGAAATCGACCGGGATTTTTTGATTTTTGATTTTATTTTAGTGATGACTATTGTATTAGCGGCGGTGGGAGTCACCAATAACATCCTAATTCAAGTGCATAACCGAAGCCGTGAGTTTTCTGTGTTGCGAACTTTAGGGGTGTCCAGCGCCCAAACCATGCGGTTATTACTGGTGGAAGGAGGTATCATCGGCTTAGTGGCTGCCTTGCTTTCTATTCTATTGGGCAATGCCATGGGGGCGATTAGCGTTTCTTTCCTTGACCGTTTCACCTTGTTTGAATATGAATTCATTTATTCCGCTCAGGACAGCTTATGGATTTCATTACTCGCTGTGGTAACTTGCTCCGCGGCCGCAGTTTATCCGGCATTTGTCGCCAACCATATATCATCGGCAGAGTCGCTGCATTATGAATGAAAACTGGAAACTGTGCCAAGGCTAAAGCGAGAACGCCCGTTCCCATGGTGGCTGCAAACCAATTGGGGGTAAATTGGCGAATGACCTCACGTGGATGGGAAAGATGGGCAAGCGGCTTTAACCCCCTTGCAATATCAACAGCATGAACTTCAGTCACAAGATTCTCTCCAAAATTAAATTCCGAGGCATTTTATAACTCAGAATCCAAACAAACCAACGCAGAAGTTAGACCTGAGCAATACATCCTGGCCTTCTCTCATGCGTTCTCAATGCCACTCAATTCTTCCTGTGTATTGATATTAATAAACAGCTCAGGGCAGTCGCTATAATCTGACAAAGCCAGTTTGTGTGACCTGAGCCAGGTTTCCACTTTGCGATGACCGCTCTCAAGATAAGCTGCCAAATCCTTGGAAAGGCTGCATTTGGCAATCAAAAAGACGGGATGCATTCTTTCACCGTCATAAGCGGCACAAATTTCAGATTGTCCATTCAACAAATTCGTATACAGCCGCCCCAATAGTGATCCATCAAGCCGAGGGCAATCACAGGGGACCGTCAGTACATACTCAGTCTTAGCACTGTGCATGGCACTTAGCAACCCGGCCAACGGGCCATCGAAGCTGTTGTTTAGGTCGGAAATGACGGGGTAACCAAAACGGGCATATTCCTGCTGATTGCGGTTGGCATTGACTAGGATCGTATCGGCAACCTGTCGTAGCGCATCCAGTGAATAAGCAACCAAAGGCCGGCCCTGATAATGCATCAAGCCCTTGTCTTGCCCGCCCATCCGCCTTGCCCTGCCGCCGGCTAACACAACCCCGGTGATCTTTGCTCTTTCGTTTGTCATTGCAGCAATTCTTAGTATGAGCTAAGTCCATGTTGTAGAAACGTCATTTCGGCATGGATGCGCCAAAATCCAGCATTCAGATGACAAGCCTTGCACCCCTGATTGACCTTAAGCGCACCAATTAGCAGCAAAGACGCAACATGGAAAGCCGATCATTCTGGCAACAAATCACATTAATCGCTAGGCAAGTTTGTTAACCATAAAGAAACAAACTGAACAACAGAAAATCAGTTTCCCCGCTTGACTCCCCCCCCCCTCCATGGTCCAGAATAGCCGCCAACACATTACCGCATGATTGGATTTTAAGGTAAGTCGCGGTAATCGAGCTTTTAAACTTTGCTCCGTTTTGCTGATAGGATTAGCCATGACCGTCAACCGTGTGAACGCCACCATCGCGCCCGCCCAATTGCAAGCGGTGCGGGATTCGCTCAACAGCATTAATCAAAACCTACCCTTCCTGATCGACCTCAAGCCGGAAGAGCGTCAAGCCATGGCGAAGTACGGCGAGAAGAACCGAACCTTCGTTGCCAAAGCCCTAGCCGTCGCCGAGCAGAACCCCGACATCCTGCCTCGCAGCTTCAGCATTGAAGAAATGCAAGCCCATGTAGCTTTGATTGACGATCTTTACCCGCTAATCCTCTCTGTCACCAACTTGCTCGGCAAACTGGAAGACACCCATTTCGCCGCCGGCAGCGAAGCCTACACCGCCGCCCGCTTGGTGTATCAATACGCGAAAACCGCTAATGTCGCCACCGGCGTGTTGGAAGATGCCTTGAATGACCTAGGCCATCGGTTCGTCAAGCACCCCAAATCCACCCCGCCCGACACGTCTAGTGGCTAGCGGGAATGGCTAGAGGTTAAACACAAACAAGTCCCTCCCCCTTGCGGGGGAGGGATTTAGGGTGGGGGG
>CAIWDB010000520.1 GCA_903911305.1 uncultured Methylococcaceae bacterium
CACCATCAATGACATAGCAAATTTTGTGACCAGCACTATGAACACTAGCCATGAGCGAATCTGATTCACGCGCCTTTCTTTCGATAACGCTATTGGTCGTCACTTGAAAGCTGACTTCAATTCCAAAGTATTTACCTTGAGGGGACTTAACAATCACGTCAAAATTTGTTCCATTACCATCTGTATTATGGCTTACTCCCGGTAAAAAAGAATCTCTGGTAACAATCCAGTCGGATGGCAATAAAGATTTTAGGTGTTCTACAACGTAGTCTTGAGCAAATTGACCAAGGGCATTAGAGGTCGCCCCTCCTAATTGTCTACTTACGCGAATATAATTTTCCTTGACGAATTGATCCAATTCTTCTGGTCGCCCTATCAAAGATCCAACAATGCATCGTTCCTTTACTTCCATTGGCAAAGAATCATTTTCTCCTGATGAGCCATATAACAGAAGCATAGCCACATCAGTCATTTTCGGTGTAGATTGTCCACCCTTAAGCAGTCTTTTTGAATCAACCAGCAAGGCTGCATTATCCAGCAAACACTTTTCATGAATCTTTTTGAACTTGTACTCCCAATACTGGTTATCCCAACTGAAATTTAAGACACCATTTGGATAATAACTCGATAATGGAGGAAGCTTATTCAACGCTTCGCCACCAAGATCAGTCATAACCATTAGATGCTTGAGAAACAACGGACCTGACAACAATTTGTTATGCCGTATGGTTTCCATCCATGAAAATGGGTTTTTGTTGGCAACTTTTAGGAGCGAAATGAAAGTATCTTGGGTTTTTAGTAACAAAGGCAGTACGCTTGCATTTCCTGCTGCATGAAGAATTTCTTCGGGCCAATGCAAAACCGCCTTTGATTTTAGCTCTGTAAGAGTTCGATTATACTTTGGCATAAGTTATTTTCCTTTTTTTCCATTTGCCGCACACCCCTAAACACTCGTCCCCCCCACCGTTAAACCATCCACACGCATGGAAGGCTGGCCTACGCCGACCGGGACGCTTTGGCCTTCTTTGCCACAAGAACCCACACCGGGGTCGAGTTCCATGTCATTGCCGACCATGCTAACGCGGGTCAATACTTCGGGTCCATTGCCGATCAAGGTTGCGCCTTTGACTGGTCGCGTGACTTTACCGTTTTCGATCAAATAGGCTTCGCTGGCGGAGAATACAAACTTGCCGGAGGTAATATCGACTTGACCGCCGCCAAAATTCTTCGCGTACAAGCCTTTTTCCACCGAGGCGATAATCTCGGCTGGGTCATGTTGACCGGCCAACATATAGGTGTTGGTCATGCGCGGCATCGGCAGATGGGCATAGGATTCCCGGCGTCCGTTGCCGGTTGGCTTGGTTCCCATCAAACGGGCATTCAACTTGTCTTGCATATAGCCCTTTAGAATGCCATTTTCAATCAATACGTTGTATTGAGTTGGCGTGCCTTCATCGTCGATATTCAGCGAACCGCGCCGTCCCGGCAGGGTTCCATCATCGACTACCGTACACAAAGAAGAAGCCACCCGCTCACCGATGCGGCCTGAAAAAACTGACGTGCCTTTGCGGTTGAAATCCCCTTCCAAACCATGGCCCACGGCTTCATGCAGCAACACACCCGGCCAGCCAGAACCCAGCACCACCGTCATATTGCCAGCCGGCGCATCCACCGCCTCCAAATTGACCAGCGCCATGCGCACCGCTTCCCGTGCATACCCAAAAGCCCGGTCATTTTCCAGAAAATAGCGGTAATCCGCCCTCGCACCGCCACCGGAACTGCCTTGTTCCCGCCGCCCATTTTGTTGAACGATGACGCTGACATTCAGCCGGACCAAAGGACGCACATCGCCGTGCATAATACCGTCTTGCCCTAATACGAGGATCACATCATGGGCACCGACGAGGTTGACCATGACCTGCTCGACTCGTGAATCAATTTTTCGCGCTTCGGCATCCAGTTTCATTAACAATTGAATCTTTTCCTCTTCCGGCATGGATTGCAGCGGGTCAATCGGCGGATACAGCAATCGGCTCGACGTGTCGGCGGCAATCGCTAGCTTCCCTTCGTGACCGGAGAAGGCGATGGCCCTGGCGTTTTTGGCCGCGTCCATCAAGGCCGGCAAGGCAATTTCATCGCTATAGGCAAACCCGGTTTTTTCACCCGACACGGCGCGAACCCCCGCACCCTGCTCAATGCTATGGCTACCTTCCTTGACGATGCCATCTTCCAATCCCCAACTTTCATAGCGGCTGGATTGCATGTAAATATCGGCGGCATCCACCGACGCGCCGAGCAGCGCCCCCATCACTTGGTCGATATCGTTTGAAGTGAGTCCTGCTGGTTCGAGGATGGACTGGCGGGCAAGTTCTAAGGATTGATTGGGCATGTTGTCTCTTTTTGATTCAATAAAATTAAAATTCAATAGTCGTTATTCGATTACGTCTGCGCCCCGTTTATCCATGTCCGCCATTGACTTGAAATCGGACCAAGCACGATTGATTAATTCCAAGGTCAACCCGCCTTCAATGCGCTTGATTTGCGGGTCGTCAAGACTGCCAGTCACCGAGTAATTAGTGCTTGCAAGATTGACATCTTCGGCATTCATTAGGCGATGGGACATGTCGATGACTGCGCCGCCGAAAAAGGAGCTAGATCGGGAACTCGATGATTGGCTTTGCGGAATCACCGAAATGTTTTGTTCAACATCATGGTCGACGAGTCCGACTCTGCCCATAATCAAAATTTCGCCGGCGACTGCATCAATTAAGAAACCCTTCGTCCGTGCTTGCCCCCCCCATAATTGGAAAGCGCCTTCCATGCTGTCGTAGGCCAGCCCATTGCCGAACAAATTGCTGAAATCAACTGATAACACTTTCCGCAAGGTCTGCAAGTTTAACATGGTTAATGCCCGGCTCGCGCCCGGTTCCACTGGCAGCACCCTGCCTCGCCCCATTTTGAATCGGATATCGCCAACCACGGAAGCCGCAGAAAACTGCTGCGGGGCGCCTTCCCATACCAGTGAAATCACTGCTTCGGTGGGAGTGCGGAAAATTTCCTCGCCGTAACCCAACAAGTTTAGAAATTGGTCAAGGTCATTGATTTTTAGCCTTCCCTCAAGCTTGGTTTCGTCATGTCCATTCTGGCGCATCCAACTGCCTCTCAGCCCAATATCATGGTTCTCGGCCACTAATCTTAAATGTTTAATATTAAGGCCCGTTGTTAAATGCTCGGTATCCAATTCCAGCCCGCCAAAATCCATCCCTTGACGCATTAGATGCCGGGTATGAAGTTGCAATACAGGAAGGGCAGCGGGATCAATGGCGGTAACCCTAGGCTGGCCTTCCCTTTCATCGGCAAATTTGGGCAGATTCAAATACTCAAGATTCATCCTTAGCAGAACTTGGTTTGATTCAAGGTATGACGCTATAAATGATCCTTTGCCCAAGAAACAGTCCAGTTCGCCCAATAGCTCACCCGATTCTGGTTTTCCTTTCAGATTCAATGGCCCTAAGTCTTCGCCGTTCCAGAGCAACTTTCCAATCTGAATGTCAAGTTCATGAGGGACGGATTTGACTAGCCCGACACCCATTCCCGCAAACAGTCTGCGCCATTCACCCATGTCAAGTTTATTCAATTTTAGGAAAAGCCCCAATCCCCTTTCACCTGAAGCAGGAGGCTGCGACTTTTCCCAGACCACATCCCCACTTTCAAGACGTAAAGCGTCTGCGTCGGAGAATAACAAGCGGGCGCGACCTTCATTGCCATAAGCCAAATGTAAAGATAAGTGGTCACCTCGGCGCATTGCGAGGTCGGCATTAAACGCTTTTTTTTCATCAGCCGATTTGACCATGGGCGCCGGTAATTTTAATTCCAAACCTGCCAGGTCAGTGTTCAGATTAAAGCGCATGGGTTTGTTGGCTGTATCCAGAGATTCAGGGATTTGAAGATTGGCATGGTAGCTGAAGTCACCTTCGGCGTGTTTCCAAAATTCGCCTGGGAACGCTTTCCGTAAAGCCGGAACACCGGCTTTGCCAAGCATGTCGATATGAATATTGTCTTGTTTATGGGCTACGTCAAACAACACGGGTTCGTCCATTATGTTGGCAAAAAGCTGTTTTCCTTCTATGCCTTTTCCAGTGAAACTTAATTCACCGGTGACTCCCTGCACTTTCAGGTTGGAACCTTTCAGCGCCAGACTACCGCTTTTTAGTTGCAACAAGCCGCCAACACCCACATCGCCCATGCCGGGTGCCAAGGGAATCTGCAAGTTCAAGTCAAGATGATAAGGCCCGGCTGGTTCAGCCACTCTTGACAATCGGTCAGGGATGAACCGACCGGGCGTTTGTCGCAAAAACTTCATCGTCGTGGCAAATTCGCCATCTAAATTTCCGTTTAACGATAGCCAATCATTGCCTAAATAATCCGGTGTTTCGGCATGGGCTGCATGGAATGGGATATTTCCAATGCGACCTCCAACCGAGTCTACGATGAGCGAAGAGCCTGAAAACTGTAGTTTTGCCTTGATATCGAACAGGTGAGGCCAATCTGGGTTGAAATCCAACTCCAAGTTTTCAGTGTCCACTTGCGCACTGAATTGTCCCTCCCCTTGGCGAAAGGGAAAATTAGCCAGTTGACCCCGCAAAACCACGTCCGCAGTTTTTAGTTTGCCATTGACGAAAGCCCCGCCCAACCACTTGGCTGTACTTGGGTTGAATGCCGACATAGGCAGATAATCACGCAGACGGGCTGCTTCCACCTCGTGCAAATGCGCTTTCAGGTCGATGGCTGGCGACAGACCCTCTCCCGCAGGCAAATCGAGCGCAAAGCCCAACCCGAGTTGCAAGCCGGGGGCAACCAGTTCAATGTGGTTGCCGACGATGCGCCAAGCCGAATCCGCAAACATTTTGGTTGCATCAAAGGGGTTCTGAAATAAAGGTAATGCGTCATGTCCAGACCTGATCCATTGAAAATTCCCACTAAACACTTCCGGCTGGATAGGCTTTTGCCAGAGACTGGACAAATTAATCTCTGGCTTGACCGCATTAAACTCTAAACTTCCAGTAAGGTCATTGCCACACAAACGCCCATTCACCTTGCCAATTTTCGGCCATCCATCAGGAGGGGTGTAGGCAATATCGGACAATTGACCACAAAATCCAAAATGCCCATCAGTTTGATAAACTAATCTTGCATCACGTATTTCGCCCTTTGGGGCAAAGCTGCGTAGGGTTTCGCCTACATTCTTGTCTAACAGAGGCAATCCAGCGTTTATCAAAGCCTCGGCATCGTCGAATCGCAAATAATTGACCGCGGCCCGGAAAGATTGAAGAGCGTCATCGGGTCCTTTACCAACAGCAACGGCAAAATCAGTCTCCGGCCAAGCACGCCCACGTTGGGAAAGGTTAAAGTGTTTGGCAGTCAAACTCCATCCACTATCCAGTTTGTGCCAAATCAGCCAACCTTTAAGTTTGTCCAAATTCAACAAACCATCCGCTCCGTCTGATCCACGCCAAACGAATACGGGCCGATCTAAATCAAGTTTACTGATGACTTCGTTTATGGCACCTCCTTTCCATTTTGCCCATGCTTGCAATCCCGCTTCGCCCGAATGCAGACGCACTGGAAAAGACTCGATAAACGCCCCTTCCCGTAGCCGTTTGGCTTCCAGATAAGCATTGCCTTCCCATTCATTGGATTTTAGTGGATTGCCATTGATGTCCACCG
>CAIWDB010000521.1 GCA_903911305.1 uncultured Methylococcaceae bacterium
CCGTTGGAATTGCAATCAAAGCTTCTTCGGGTTTTGCAGGAACGAACCTTCATCCCGGTGGGTAGTGAGCGCAATATGACAGTGGACGTTAGGATCATTACAGCAACCCATCGCTCCTTGCGCGAAGAAGTCAAAGCAGGCTCTTTTCGGGAAGATTTGATGTATCGTCTGAGAGTAGTGCCCATATTTTTACCCCCACTCAGAAAACGCCGCTCGGATATTAGCTTTCTGCTATGGCATTACATAGAGCGCCACAATGTTCATGGCCCAAGAAGAATTGAGCGCATTGAACCCGAAGCGATGCGGCGATTGCTAGATTACGATTGGCCGGGCAATGTGAGGGAGCTTCATAACGTGGTGGAATATGCGTTTGCAGTGGGACGAGGGGTCGAATTGACATTGGACGACCTACCGCCCGAATTTAGGGAAAACAAGGTGGAACTTAACTCGCCGGCAAACTCGATGCCTACCCTTGACTTCTCAACAAAACCTTCAGGCGGGCGCTTAGCCGCCTTGGATGAAGCGAATCGCATTAGGGAAGCGTTGGATTTGACAAGCGGCAGAGTGGATGAAGCAGCCGAGAAGCTTGGCATGAGCCGAGTTACATTGTGGCGAAAGCGGAAGAAATATAACATTTGACTGTTTACATTCAAATACTATCTATTTATCCAAATTAAGCGCATCATGATGGTAAGCAAAATGTCTGCATAAACCGAGGAGAGCAACAATGAAACCCACCATGAAAGGCAACAGCCCTCGAAAAGAAAGCAAAGGCAAGACGAAACGCAAACCAGCAAAATAGTTTTTTTATGCTTATGGCGCATCCACGCCAATCCTCAGTTGACAAGTGGGTACGTCTAACCTTGAGGGAGACACATGGCAAAAGTATTGGATGCACCCCCTTGGTGGGGGTACAGCAAAGAACATGGTTGGGTAGTGCTTGACCGCACACTGCCAAGCAACAAATCGGGATTGGTGGCTGATTTCTTTTTCTGCCAATGTAGTGATAGCACCACCTTCATTGACAAACGAAGCAAATGGGTAGCCCCCCATTACATCTACGCTTCAATTTACATTAGTTCTTTGCCTCCATCAGAAAGCGAAGTTGCTTCGGCAGATTATCAAGGCTTCAAAGCCCGATGGCCCGAGTTTCAAGCAGCCATCATCAAGGACTATGGACAAAGGGAAAGCGAACGATTGCAACAAGAACATGATCGAGTAGCCTTGGAAGGGAATCGTAAGGTAGTCAAAGTCAGACGATGAATTAGGGCAAATTGAAAGAGGCTAAATCGTCCAACAGCCATGACCCAAGCCGAAATGCCCTTCTTCCTTGGGCAATTCCGGCTAAAGGCCAATGCCAAACAACTTCAGGCTCGTACTACATATAAGTACTGTGAGGTTCGTGGTGGGATAAGTGCCGCTCTGCAACCAAATGGTGTCCAGAATTTATTTTTCGATGGGCGAGTACAGGGAATAATTCCCGGTATTTACGTTGGCTATCTAAATCAATTTCCGCAACCGCCACACCGGGTTCAACCCCCAGCCTTGACACCACGGTTCCCCAAGGGTCGACAACCATGCTGTTGCCGTAGGTCTCGCGTCCGTTCTCGTGCAGCCCTCCTTGACCGGAAGCAACCACATACGCTAGGTTTTCCACTGCCCGCGCCCTCAATAACAACTCCCAATGCGCTGCACCCGTCTTAGCGGTGAAGGCGGCCGGTATGGCAAAAATCTCCGCGCCTGCATCCACCATTTGGCGGTATAGCTCAGGGAAGCGCACATCGTAACAGACGGTAACCCCAAGCTTGCCGAAGGGCGAGTCTATCACCAAGCACCTGTCACCCGCATCAATCGTGGATGATTCACGGTATTGCTCCTTACTGCCCGGAACATCCACGTCAAACAAATGAATTTTGTCGTAGCGACCGACACATTTGCCTGAATCATCAAACACCAAGCTGCTGGCCGTCACCTTGCCGGGCGACGATTTTAGAGGGATGGTGCCGCCCACGATCCAAACACCCTTGGTCACCGCCAAATCGGCCAAAAAGTCTTGGATGGGTCCCTGCCCCTCCGTCTCGGCAATTTTTAGTTTGTCAGACTCATTTTGGCCCATCAGGGCAAGGTTTTCCGGCAACACAATAAGATTGGCGCCCCGTTCAGTGGCTTTTTCCACTAGTTCGCCTACGACTCCCAGATTGATTTTTACGTCGGTGCCTGCCGCAAATTGAATCGCGGCGACGAGATGATTGCTCATAGGGTTACTCCTGAAAAATGTAATCTAGTTTTTTATATTGAAAGTTACGGCAACTCTAAAATTTCACCTTCTTCAAACATCAGCGATTGACCTGATGCAAAAGGAGTCCAGACTTCGTTGTCCGTTAAGGGAAAGGTGGCGATTACCGCCACTTTGTCATTGAACCCTGCCACTTGGCTAAAATCCACTGTCATGTCTTGGTCGATGAGGTGAGCATTGCCAAAAGGGGCTTTACGAATCAAGTAATGCAGGTTAGTGGAACAAAAGGCAAATAGAAATTCGCCATTGGATAATAAAAAGTTGAACGTGCCATAGGTTGCGATTTCCCGCGCCAACACGTCAAGATAGCGATAAAGTGCAGCGCTTCCAGGATAACCCTCTGGAAATTCCCCCCATACGCTTTCCAAAAGATGGCAAAAGGCCAACTCACTGTCGGTATTACCGACAGGGCGGAAAAATCCAAGCTTATCCGAGTGAAAGTTTTCCAGATTTCCATTGTGGGCGAAAATCCAATATCGCCCCCACAACTCACGTTGAAATGGATGGCAATTCTCCAATGCGACCAATCCTTGGGTCGCTTTGCGTATATGGGCGATGACGTTTTTCGAGTGGATCGGATATTTGCGCACCAGTTCGGCCACAGGGGATTCGATGGTCGCTTTGGAATCCAGAAACATGCGGCAACCCGAACCCTCAAAAAATGCTATGCCCCATCCGTCGCGGTGGTGGTCGGTCAAACCTCCCCGCACATGGAAGCCTTCGAAGGAAAAGCAAATATCGGTAGGCACGTTGCAATTCATGCCGAGCAATTGGCACATGGTTTTCTTCCAGTCAGATTCTCTAGCAAGCCAAAAAGAAGCATACAGCAAACATCTGGTTAATAACTGATGCTACGCAGTGGCCTAGTATTGGAGCGTCAAAGCCTGTCCTGAGCGAAGTCGAAGGGCTTGCTTTGACAGGCGAAGCAAGCTTCGCCGCCATTTAAACCCCGGCCAAAGCCGATTCCAAATCTAGAATCAAATCGTCTATATCCTCAATACCGACTGATATGCGAACCAACCCGTCACTTATGCCCAGAGAATAGCGAACCTCTTCAGGGACTGACGAGTGCGTCATGATGGCGGGGTGTTCGATAAGGCTTTCCACGCCGCCCAAACTTTCAGCCAAGGTAAACAATTCGCAACGCTGCAAGAAACGCCTCGCTTCATTTTCACCGCCTTTTAACACTGCTGCGATCATGCCGCCATAGCCACCCATTTGCCTTTGCGCCAAACCGTATTGTGGGTGGCTAGGCAACCCCGGATAGATGACTCGCTCAATTTTGGGATGCCGGTCCAGCCATTGCGCAATGGCGGTCGCGTTGGCAGTATGCCGCTCCATGCGAATGGACAAAGTTTTCAGCCCGCGCAAGGCAAGGAAACTGTCAAACGGACTGGCGATGGACCCCACCGCATTCTGCAAGAACCGCAAGGGTTCGGTCAATTCCTCGTTGCCGCATACAACGATTCCACCGATGATGTCGGAATGGCCGTTGAGGTACTTGGTTGCCGAATGCAGAACCAAATCGAATCCATATTCGATGGGCCGCTGCGCCCAAGGTGTGGCAAAGGTGTTGTCGGCCACAGTGATTATGCCGTGTTCCCCGGCGATGGAGGCCACCATCTCCAAATCGACAAGGTTAAGCAAAGGGTTGCTTGGCGTTTCCAGCCAGATCATCTTAGTGTTGTCGCGGATCAAAGCTTCGATGGACTCCCTTGTTTGCATAGGGGTGTAGCTGAATTCCAATCCCGCCGAGCGCTTGCGGACTTGCTCAAACAACCGCCGTGAACCGCCATAGAGATCATCCAAAGCAATGATATGGGAGTGTGCATCAAGCAAGTCGAGGACAGTGGCCGACGCGCTTAAGCCAGAGGCAAACGCGAAACCGGCCAAGCCGCCTTCCAAGCTAGCGACACAATCCTCATAGGCAAAGCGGGTCGGGTTTTGGCTGCGCGAATATTCAAACCCCTTATGCACGCCGGGGCTGGATTGAACATAGGTCGAAGTGGCATAAATCGGCGTGGTCAGCGCACCCGTCGCAGGGTCGGGTGCTTGTCCGGCATGAATGGCGCGGGTGGCGAACCTCAAGTTTTTCCGAGTCGAAACCATAATGGGTTTAATCCGCCAAACCGGCAAACAGCGCCGTGCTTAAGTAACGCTCGCCGAATGATGGAATGATGGTCACAATCATCTTGCCTTCGTTTTCAGGGCGTTTCCCCACTTCGATGGCGGCCCACAGCGCGGCCCCGGAGGAAATCCCCACCAACAGCCCCTCTTCTTTGGCGGCGCGACGGGCCGTCGTAAAGGCATCTTCGTTTTCAACGCAGACCACTTCATCGTAAATCTGAGTGTTCAAAATGGCCGGCACGAAACCCGCACCTATGCCTTGAATCGGATGCGGTCCCTTTGCGCCCCCGGATAACACGGGAGATGCGGCAGGTTCCACCGCGTAAACTTTGAATCCAGGTTTGCGCGCCTTTAAAACTTCGCCGACTCCGGTGATCGTCCCGCCTGTGCCAACTCCAGAAACCAGGATGTCAACCTTGCCCTCTGTATCGCGCCAAATTTCTTCGGCGGTGGTGTTGCGGTGGATTTCTGGATTGGCTGGGTTTTTGAACTGTTGAGGCAAGAAATAGCGAGGGTCAGAGGCAGCCAGTTCCTCGGCCCGGCGAATCGCCCCGCCCATGCCTTCCGGGCCGGGGGTTAGAATCAATTCTGCCCCATAGGCTCGGAGCAACATGCGTCTTTCCTTGCTCATAGTTTCCGGCATCGTCAAAATCAGCCGATAGCCACGGGCTGCACAAACCATGGCAAGGGCAATGCCGGTATTGCCGCTGGTGGGTTCGACGATGATAGTGTCCGACTTGATCAGGCCGGCTTTTTCGGCGGCTTCGATCATCGCCGCGCCAATGCGATCCTTGACGCTATGGGCCGGGTTGTAAAACTCCAGTTTGGCAAGGATTTCCGCATTGACGCCCTGGGCAAGGCGATTAATGCGGACGAGGGGCGTGTTGCCAATCAAATCGGTAACGCTGTTTGCTATGGCCATAAATACTCTCTTTGCGTTAGTTTTCGGATAAGGGTTGGGTAGCCGTGACTCGGGCGGTGCGACAGCCACATTATCCATCATGCACGGACAGAACGTTAAGATGATTTTGAAATTTGTCTAGTTTTACCGCAGCAATAAACGCTCCCTTTGCCTTACAGCGATAAAAACGAATCTAAAACCACTATGTCGGTTAGGTTGCCAATCAGTCGGTCAGTTTGTAAACCGACTTTCCTTTGCAGCGTGGGTATGGCGACTATGCCATCAATCAACCCACGTAAGGGTTCGCCTTTTAAATCTATAACCTCTAGCCGAAAACAATCCGATGGTTTATTTTCCAAAGCCATTCTTAATTGAGTCAAAGCCTGCTCGGAGTTGTCTGTTCCGCTAGTGATGTAAATTTTCAGTTCGATCAGATCACCCACGATTTTTTCCTCAAACCTGCTTAATCCGTAGCGCGTGATTAGTATGGGTCATTTCATCACTCACTGAGTTGATGGTTATTTTCCAATAGTTCGTAGAAATTATCTAATGTAACCGGGGGGCTAAACAAGTAGCCTTGGAATGCCCTGCAACCATGGTCGTATAAGTATTTTCGTTGGGCTTCGGTTTCCACGCCTTCGGCTATGACTTCGAGCCGAAGGGCAAGCCCCATGGCGATGATTGTCCGAACAATCACCGCGTCGTCCATATCAACCGTAATGTCGCGCACAAAAGCTTGGTCAATTTTTAGCTTGTCAAACGGTAAGCGCTTGAGATAAGTCAAGGACGAATAGCCAGAGCCAAAATCATCCAACGAAATGCGAATACCCAAGGCTTTCAATGATTGAATTTTAACAAAGGCATCGTTCAGGTCATCCAGAAAGACGCTTTCCGTCAACTCCAATTCCAAGCGTGCCGGGTTGACTTGAAATCGTTGCAGCGTTTGGCGAAGCTTTTCGTAAAATAACGGCTCCCTAAATTGTCGGGCACTGATGTTGATGGCTAGGTTCATCCCCACCGTCTTTGGGTTGCCTGCCCAACGTTGCAGAGTTGCACAGGCCACTTCCAGCACCCATCCGCCAATGGGTAGTATCAGGCCGGATTTTTCAGCCAAGGGAATAAAATCCAAAGGTTTGACGACATTTTTACCGGTTGGTAACCACCGAATCAAGGCTTCGGCACACACTATTTTCCCTGTTTCATCAACTTGGGGCTGGTACAGCAAACAGAAATGACCCTCTTTAAGTGCAAGATGCAATCCCGCCTCGATTTGCGCCCGCATATTGATTTCAAGCTGAACCGATTCACTGTAAAACTTGCAAACATTACGCCCTGCGCTTTTGGCTTGGTAAAGGGCGATATCGGCCTGTTTCATCAGTTCGTCAGTTGAAATGTTTTGACCGAAAAACAGGCATACCCCGCCACTGATTGAGGTGTGATGCCGATTACCTTCGTTTTCATTCTTCGGTTGATAAGGCTCGCTGATGGACACACGGATCTTTTCCACCGCTTCTTCGGCGTTGCCGATTGCCAAGATTTCGTCATTTCCCAAACTCTCAAGAATGATCACGAATTCGTCCCCACCCAAGCGCGAGACTGTGTCACTGTCACGGATGCTGGCACGGAGCCTGTTAGCCACATCTATCAGTAAACTATCACCGACATCATGGCCATGAACATCGTTGATGTTTTTAAAGTTATCCAAATCGAGCATAATGACTGCACCAAACTGCCCATTGCGAGCGCTGGATGCTTGCGCATGTTCGAGTCGGTCTATCAGCAGCCTGCGATTAGGCAGGCTGGTAAGCGCATCAAAAAAGGCCATTTCCCTGATTTTTTCCTCTGCCTCCTTGCGAGCGGATATATCAGTAAAAGTGCCAACAAAATGGCTAATTTCCCCTGCCGCACCTTGTACAGCCGAAATGGTGAGCCATTCCGGGTATATTGTGCCATCCTTTCGTTTATTCAAAACTTCCCCGCGCCAGCTTCCCTCTCTGCTGAGTTGGTGCCACATTTCTTGATAAAATTCGTTATTCTGCAATCCCGAATGGAGTAGGGATGGGGGATGGCCTATGACTTCTTCGGGGCTATAGCCGGTTATTGAAGTGAATGCTTGATTGACGCGAAGGATATTGCCTTGGGCATCAGTCACCATGATTCCTTCAGTCGCTTCAAAGGCAACGGCTGATATCCTAAGCTCTTGTTCCACCTCTTTACGGTCAGTAATATCGGTAAAAGAAGCTAACACTGCCAAATGACCGGTTTCGCCCCTAGTAGAGATAGGCACTGTATTCATGATGGCCCAACAATCTGGATCACCCGAATGACGGATGCCGATCATGGTATTTTTTAATGGCATTCCGCTCTGCAAAGTTTGCCAAAATGGAGTTTCTTCGAATCGCATAGGACACCCTTCTTCGCTAAGAAACTCAATCTGCTGTAGATCGGTCAATTCCAGCCCAATCATTCCATGGTTACTTAGCCCAAACAGTCGGGCTGCCTCACCATTGCAAGACAATACGCTGCCGTGTTGATCAACCAACATAATGCCTTCACCTAACGCCTCGACCATGCCCCGGAAGCGGTTTTCGTTTTCTCTCAAGGCAGACTCAATTTGAGCCAAATCGGTAATATCGACCAAGGTGATGACGATGCCTTTGCTGGCCTTTTCTTCGTCAACATAAGGCAGAACACGCCGCAGGAAGGTGCGACCATCCGCCAAAGCCAATTTGCCTTCAACCGGTTGCTGGCTATTCATGCCCTTGGCTAAAATGTCAAAAAACTCGTCATTGGCGACCCGGGAAGTGATGTGACGCATATCCCGCCCTATATCCATAGGCAATAGATTGAATATCTCAGTCGCTTTGGGCGAAAACAAGCGTATGCTGTAATCTCCATTCAAAAAAATCACACCAATATCAGTCGAACGCATCAAGTTGCGCCAATCAGAAGTCAGTTCATTGAGTTCCTTAATTTTCTGCTCATGCTCGGCATTGACGCTATACAGTTCCTCGTTGACGGAATGCAACTCCTCATTCGTGCTTTGCATCTCTTCGTTTGAGGCCAAGAGTTCCTCGTTACTCGCTTGCAGTTCCTCCCCGCTGGTTTCCAATTCCTCAATGGTGGATTGTAGTGCCTCACGGGTATGCTGCAATTCATGCTCCAAGCTGAGGATGCGGGTTCTGGCTTCCTCGCTCACATCAAAGCTGTCAGTTGGGATAGTTTGTTCAGTCAATGGAAGCAAGGTTTGCTCCTCCAGCAACACCATGACGTAGTTTGAACCCGTGGATTTGTCGGTGATGGGTTCAGCGGACACATTAAGTATCTGCTTCCCCGTCGCATCTTGGTAGCGGATGCCTTTCAGAGTCACACGCTGCCCTTTCTTGTACCCATTTTGAATGACAGAGGATAGGGCTATGCGCAGATCCCCCTGAGTTAGGCTAACTAAATCGTTACTCATTCTTCCCACGGAGGGTTGCATGTATCTGTTGGCATTGCCGAAAATATGCACCACCTCGCGCCGGTCATTGACTAACACCCCGGTTGGCATGTAATTATTCAGCAATTGGTCGTAAACCTTGGGCAATTTGGAGGCTGAATACAAAGGCATGCTGGTCGGAATTCTGATTGGGGCAACCCCAAGGCTCAAGCGCCGGTCAAGCGGCAAACGCGCATCGCTGGATTTGCAGAATATTTTCCATTGTCGATCTACCGTGGCGAACTCCGAAACTAGATCGGCGGTTCCCTCGCTAGGCCCAAGAAATAGATAACCGTTGGGTTTTAGAGAAAAGTGAAAGGTTGCAATCACTCTATTTTGAGCAACAGGCTCCAAATAGATCAACATATTTCGGCAACTGATGAAGTCAACCCTTGTAAAAGGTGGGTCTTTTATTAGGTTATGCTGAGAAAAGATCAACAATCTGCGTAACCGGGATGAAACCCGATAGAGTCCATTGGGTTCTTTGTGAAAATAGCGCTCGCGCCGATCGATTGGCGTGACTGCGGCTAAGCTGTCTTCGCTAAACACACCCTCCGCCGCTTTTTGCAAGGACTCCCTATGCATATCGGTGGCAAATATCTTGATGTTAGGTTCACGTCCACACTGTTCAAAAGCGTCAAGGAACAACATCGCCACTGAATAGGCTTCTTCACCCGTCGCGCAACAGGCCACCCAAACCCGCATTTCTTCTTCCGGTAGGTGGGTGTCCATCAGCGTAGGGATAACTCGTTGGGCGATCAGTTGAAACGCCTCGGCATCGCGAAAAAAACGGGTGACCCCTATTAATAGATCCTTATACAACTTATCCAGTTCAGATTCATCGCGCAGAACCAAATCAATATAATCTTGAAAAACTCCCGTGGCACCGAGCAACACACGGCGGTCGATGCGGCGGGAAACCGTAGCCGATTTATAGTAGTTGAAATCCAAGTCATAGATTTCCCGCAACTTTTCAAATACTGCCGATACTCCGGTCAGCGGTTCGCCGTGACCGGGGCGAAAGTCTAGTAGTGAACGATTGGGGTTTTGCACATAGCCAATGAGCGCCATTGGCATGTCTTCAGGCGGCATGATGGAATCGACACAGCCGGTATTTATCGCACTGCGAGGCATACCGTCAAACTTGGCGGTCTCCACATTTTGGACAAAAACCAACCCGCCTACATCATGAACGTCTTGAATGCCTATGCTGCCATCGGAGCCAGTGCCAGACAAGACAATCGCAATCGCCTTCTCGCCCCATTCCCTAGCCAAGGAGCGAAAAAAGGTATTGATCGGCAGACTAAGGGGCTGGTCGGTGGATTTGTCAAAGGTAAGCAACTGCTCGCCTTGTAGCACCATTTCCTTGCGCGGAGGAAGAATATAGACCGTGTTGGGCTTAATTTCCTCCGGCTCAAGTACGCGGACAATTTTTAGCGGTGTAACCCGACCCAATAACTCATCCATTAAGCTTTTGAAGTCGGGCGACAGATGCTGGATGACCACATACACCATGCCACTATCCACCGGCACGGCTGCGAAGAAGCGTTCTAAAGCTTCCAAGCCGCCTGCCGATGCGCCTATCCCAACTACATAGGGTTTGTTAGGGGGCATATCTTGACCTAGGCTTTCGGTAAGTTCATTCAAACCAAAGACGGGGTTTTCTGCTTTAACTTCATTGCTAGTTTTGCTCATGGCTTAAAGCTAAATAAAGTTTTTCAGGCGTGAATTGACTGTTTTGAGAGTGCCGTCCGATACAATAGCACATCGAAATAATAGAAAATATCGTTTCTATCTAATGTGCGCCAAGAAAGTCTTTTTTTCCCAACTCCAAACCCCAATGTCGGAGAATGGCATAGGTCATGGTAGTGTGAAAGTAAACATTGGGTAGCACAAACTCGAACAGATAGGGCAGTCCTTGAAACGAGATTGGTCGGCCTCCGACCTTTAATGTGATGGTATTGTCTTCCGAACCGTCAATTTGCCCGGCTGAAAAAGTGCCTAGGAATGCAATGGTTTTAGCGATACGGGCCTGAAGTTCGGCAAAGCTGGTTTCAGTGTCTTCATAGCTTGGCGGTTCCAGCCCGGCTAATCTTGCCCCGCAGCCTTTCGCCACGTCGGTGGCAATTTGGATTTGCCTTGACAGCGGATACATATCGGGAAACAGTCTGGCTTGCACAAACACTGCCGGGTCGATTTTTTTTGCCACAGCATGGGCTTCGGCTTTTTGCAGAATATCGGATAAGTTGCTCAGGGCTTTGATCAAAACGGGGATGGAGGCTTGGTACATTGAAATCGTCATGGATTGACTCCGGGTTAATGAAAAAGGTTAGTCATATACTAAACCTTTTGCCGATTAAATGGGCAAGCCTGTTGAGTCATGTGGTTTTAAACAGTACAAGCCCTTTCCCTAAAAAAAGGGAACGGGCTTGTCAACTGCCTTGCCTTCAATCAAAGGGAATAAACCCTATAAACCGCTAGTGCAAAAATCTTAACGTAATAGCAACGCTACCGCTTTTCTATCGACACATACTCGCGCTGCGGGACACCCACATACAATTGTCTTGGGCGGGCGATACGTTGGTTGGGTTCATCTTTCATTTCCAGCCAATGCGCCGTCCAACCGGCAGTTCTAGCAATGGCAAACATTACGGTAAACATTTCGACCGGAATACCCAAGGCTTTGTAAATGATGCCCGAATAAAAATCCACGTTGGGGTAAAGTTTCCGCTCAATGAAATACTCGTCTTTTAGAGCTATTTCTTCCAATTCCAAAGCCAAATTGAATAATGGGTCGTTGAAATCCAACTTCTCCAATACCGCATAACAGGCTTTGCGGATGATGGTGGCTCTTGGGTCAAAATTTTTGTACACGCGATGCCCAAAACCCATTAGCTTGAATGGGTCATTCTTATCCTTGGCCTTGGCAATGAATTTAGGGATTTGGCTGGAATCGCCAATTTCGGTCAACATTTTGATGACCGCCTCGTTGGC
>CAIWDB010000522.1 GCA_903911305.1 uncultured Methylococcaceae bacterium
CGCGATTGTTTGGGCCAAGTCTTCAAAAATAGGCTATTTATCGCGGGCGTGGCCCGCTCCTACATGTTGCATATATTCATTATTAAGTAACTATTTGGTATTGAAAACGCTGTATATCATTAAATAGTTTCAGTAAATACTTCTCATAGGGAAGTATTTTGTCTCCTAAATCAAACATCGTCCGCATATTGATAATGAATAGGTAGGCAACATCCTGTGGTTTTACTTTATCAAATACATTACCATGTGCCGACCAGTTACGGGTCATTTTCATAATGGATGAAAATGCGAAAGTCTCTTGCTGCTTTTCTTTTGTTTCAGACTGTCTCAATAATTTAGGTTCTGCTACATCCCATTCATGCGCAAGGACCCGGATAAAGTATTTATTAAGGGACTTGTCGGGATGATGTAACGGAAAAAAGTTCTCCAAAATGCCAAGATAGTCATATATATCCTCAATGCCGATTGATTTATCTGATTTTTTAATGAATTCGTTGAATCGCAACTTTTCTTCGGGCAAACCCCTTAAATATTGACACCCTTCAATGATTCCTCTACGCAAACGTGAATACGGGTTTTGATGTTTTTCAACAACCCATACCTGAACTTCTGGATTGGATTTTTGATAAATGGTTGGAAGTGTAATTTTGGCAATCTTAAAGGCATCTTGAATGGATTTTAAATTTTCGCCGTGATTGGAGCAAAACAAAATATGCTCTTTTGGAAAACCCAGTTGAACGACTAATTCAGTATAAATATGATAACCAGCCACTTCCTTGAGTTCTTTACATTTGTCAAGAAGCAATACTTCGTCATCATTTTCGTTGTCATAACCATAATATTGTTCCAGCAAGTGCAAAACATCGGCATTAATCTCATCGCCCTTGGAATACGCGGGAAGGTCAATATCGAGGATAATGTAGTCAATTTTATTTAGATAGTTACGAATAAACCCTAAACCATCTTGAAAACTAAGTTCGACAAAAACACCTTGCTTCTTTAGGTTGTTTTTTAGTTGCTGCTTGTTATCAGACAAGCTTTGCTCCTCCACGATGCCACCCAACACCTCGCTTGCAGTGACTTTTGGGTAGTTTTCAAAATCCTCGATCCACAGAAAATAACTCATGTTCCACCTTCATTGGGCTAGTAATAATTCGTTAGGAATGGCAAACTCAAGCACAAATTCATCTTGCGGTTGTGGCTTGACAAACTGGCTGCCGGTTTTTCTGGCGAGCGTTGACAGAAACGCATGGCCTTTGCGACTGCCTTTGATGATCGTCCGTTCGGTGCGCACACTGGGATTGCGGCAAACCAACACCTGCTGCCCGTCGCGCTCCATCCATTCTAACACCACCGGTTGGCGGGTTGCCGACGAGTAGTATTTGAAGGCATTGACCAGTATTTCATTCAGCAGAATCATCAAAAATGATTCGGTGACGCCATTGGCCCTAAACTGAATATTGGCTTCCTCAAAACCGGACAATTCCAGTTTGAAAAAATGTACCTCCAACCATGCCAGACGAGGCTCCAACTGGTCGGATTCCCCCAATAAATGCGCGAAACTTTGCTCCCATTCGGATTGCAACTGTTGCTCCAGCTCAAAGTTCTCCTCAATCCAGCCTTTGTAACTTAATTCAGGGCTACATAATCCGTGGGTTTTGGCATAGGTCATATAATGCTGCTGGATTTTCTCAGCGCCTATTGCTGAGAGCAAGTGCAGTATCATCATATCCAATGTTTTCATGAACACGGTTGATAATGTACCATTACCCTGCTTATCCAGCTTGATCTTGTCTTTTAGGATTTTAGGATCGGTGGAAATGATGCTAAAGACATCCAGTAAACCTCGCATGGTTTGCGCTGCCTCGGTATACAGCTTGACTTGGTTTTCGTGGGTAGTGTTGGAGATGATGGCATCCAATGGGCCGCGGAACTTATGCGCAAACATGGACATCATCTCTTCCAGTTCTTTTTGTGCATCTGATAGTTGCCTATACATTCCTGCCAATTCTTGATTGGCTTTACTTAATGTATAGTCTTTTTTCAATATCTCAAAATTCTTTTCAAGACTTTTGTCATTTTTCAATAATCTGTCAATATCATAGTAAGACCAGACTTTATCTACATCAGCTATTTCCAAATATTGACTTTTTAATTCTTGATCTTTCTCATCTTCCGAGTTTGCATAGATATTTGCCAAGAAATATTCGGCTATTCCCGGTTCAGTATGACCAATCGCCGCTTTAAATTTATCCAAACTATCTTCCTCATCATATTTTTCACGGGCCATGTCATAATAATAGGACTTACGCAAAATATATATTATTAGATATATATATACTTGGCTAAATGGAGTATAATAACTGACCATGAGCCAAAGAATATACTCCGGTTTAAAGCCAACACGTCGGGACTATTGTCAA
>CAIWDB010000523.1 GCA_903911305.1 uncultured Methylococcaceae bacterium
GCATCATGAGAGAAAATCGGTTGGTGCTCGGCCATATAGGTTTGAGTGTAGTTTATGAATGTCGTAAGGATGAATTGACAATAGTCCCGACGTGTTGGCTTTAAACCGGAGTATATTCTTTGGCTCATGGTCAGTTATTATACTCCATTTAGCCAAGTATATATATATCTAATAATATATATTTTGCGTAAGTCCTAATTAAAAAGAGGATTGATAGATGTCAAAATCACAAAAAACCGCACTGACAAAACTGTTCTTTTCGTTATGCGCCAGTGCTGCGGTGTTGCTGCCAGAGGTCGCTTTTGCCGCCCCGTGGGACTCCACGGCCACCCAGATTCTAGGCATTTTCACTGGTGGCTTAACCCGGACATTCGCCATCATCGCGGTGATTGCCTCCGGTATTGCTGCCATTGCCGGGAAGCTGTCATGGGATTGGACGATCAAGATTGTGGTCGGCATTGTGCTGATTTTTGGTTCGGCCTCCATCGTCGATTACGTCATTGCCGGAGCGAGTGCCTAGGCCATGTGGGAATCCGGGCAAGATGTCACAGTGACGGTCGATCCTTTGTTTGTCGGCTTGACCCGTCCGGCCACTATTTTTGGCATTCCTTATGAAGCCTTCGTTGCTGAATTTGTGCTGGTTGCCATCGTTTTCCTTGCCGTTGGCGATATTTTCTACTTGTTGCTCATCGTGCCGTTGCATGGGGTGATGTATCTGGTTGGCGGGCAAAACCACGCGGCCTTTGGTTCGCTGAAGGTCTGGCAGATGACGAAGGGGCAATGCAAGAACACCCCCTTTTGGGGGGGCGCGGCGAGTTTTTCGCCGTTGGCCTCCAAAAAATGGGTTAAGTGAAATTTTCGCTTAGGCGAAAATTTTATGTTTAACCACCTGATCTCCTGGCACGAATGAATGGGTCACGCACCGCCCTATGATTCGGTAGGATTTGGCTGTGGCATAGGCCAACAGGCCGTTTCGATCACTTTTGGTAACTGAAGAAGCACCCGACACAAGGTACAGGAGGATACGATATGAGCGCACAACCCAAATATGCCGCTGCTTTGAAGCATGAAGTTGATGTGTCGGAATTCATCCCGTACTCAAGCCATGTGACTCAAAACATCATCAAGCTGGATAGCGGGGATTACATTCAAACCCTGCGGCTGCAAGGCGCGGCCCATGAAAGTGCGGATATCCAAGACATCAACATCTGGCACGACCAACTCAACAACTTCATGCGCAATATTGCCTCGCCGCATGTGGCGGTGTGGTCGCATGTGGTTCGCCGTGAGTATGGGGAATATCCAGACGGCGAGTTTCAACCGGGGTTTTGCCATGACTTCAACGAAAAGTACCAGCAACGCATCTCGCGCCAGCGGATGCTGGTCAACGAACTGTATTTGACCATTGTATACCGGCCTCAGCCGGTCAAATTTACCCAATGGCTGGATCGGTTCGGCACGAAAGGCCACGAATTGCGGGTAAAGCAGTTAGAGGAAATACAGGCTATCAATGACCTCGGCGGCGCGGCGCTGGCATCCTTGGATCGCTACGAGCCGGAACTGCTCGGCTGCTACGGACACAATGGGGTGATGTTTTCGGAGTTGTTGGAGTTCCTGGCCTTTCTGGTGGATGGCGAGTGGCGTAGGTTTCCGTTGCCCCGTGCCGAAATCAAAGACATCCTGTGTACCTCGCGCCCGTTTTTCGGCAAGGGCGGCATGATGGCTCTGTCCGGCCCGACCCGGACGCAGTACGCTGGCATTCTGGCGATACAGGACTATCCAAGCAATACCTTCCCCGGCATCTTGAACGGCTTGCTGTCGCTGCCGTTTGAACTGGTGCTGACCCAATCCTTCACCTTTCTGTCCAAGGCCCACGCCCAAGGCCGCATGTCCCGGCAACAGGCCCGGATGGTCAATGCCGGGGATGTCGCGGAATCGCAGATTGCCGACATTTCGGCGGCATTGGATGATTTGATGTCCAACCGCTTTGTGATGGGGGCGCATAGCCTTTCATTGTTCATCCTGGCCGATGGCGAGAAGCGGCTGAACGAGAACATCAACGCCGCCGGTTCCGCTTTCTCCCATGTCGGCATCAAATACGCACGGGAGGATGCCGGGATTGCCGGTTCTTTCTACGCGCAACTGCCCGGCAATTTCCGCTATCGGGTCAGAGTGGGCGACATCACCAGTCGCAACTTTGCCGGGTTTTCCAGCTTCCACAATTATCCGATTGGGCAGATACGCGGCAATCAATGGGGCGATGCGGTAATGCTGTTTGCTACCACATCGGGTAGCCCTTATTACTTCAACTTCCATCGTAGTGAAGGCAGACAGAGCAAGCTGGACCCCAACCATCGGGATTTGGCGAATACGATGGTGATTGGTCAGGCTGGGGCGGGTAAGACCGTGCTGGAAATGGCGATGCTGGCGATGGCGCAGAAATTTAACCAACCGGCCACGCCGGCTTCTTATGTCGTATTCGACAAAGACCTCGGCGCATCCATCGGTGTGAGGGCGATGGGTGGGAAGTATTACCTCGTCAAGAATGGTATCCCCTCCGGGTTTGCGCCGTTCCAACTCGACGGCACACCGGCAAACCTGTTGTTTCTGGAAGCCCTGATTAAAAAACTGGTGCATCGTGACAGTCTGCCGCTAACCTCCGCACAAGAGCGCGAGATCAGTCAGGCGGTTGCCGGGGTGATGGGTGCGCCTAAAGCCAGAAGGCGGTTAGGCTCCGTGCTTGAGTTTCTTGATTCGACAGACCCAAACGGGCTGCATCCCAGGCTTTCGCGGTGGTGTCGGGGTGGCCCTTTGTATTGGTTGTTTGATAACTTGGAATACACGTTATCGTTGGAGGGCGGTTTTTTGAAGCCATCGGCAACGAATTGAGGGGGCATGTATAAACTTTTTTTATCAGGCGCATTGCGCCTTTTTTTGGCCGATAAGGCTACGAAATCGAAGTTATCCACAGGGCGGCGGTTCTGATATTTCAATACTTCCTCTGATTTCTGATAATTCGTGCGGAAAAATTTGCAAAATTTCAATTTGTTAGGGAGCCATCGGCAACGAATTGAGGGAGTACGGCAACCAATCTAGGGGGCTATGGCAACCGATTGAGGGGTTTAAAGCAACGAATTTAGGGCGCAAAAGCAACCAATTGAGGGGGCTGTGGATAAAAAATCAGCGGCTACGGTAACAAATTGGTGGGCTTGCGCAATACGGCAACCGATGATATAAGTTGCTTTTGCCGATAATTTATTGACTGCCACAACTGCGAGTCTTCCCATGCAACAGCTAAAACGTCAAACTAGAACGCTTCATCAACGCCAGACCGAAGCGCATATCGTGAAACCAGCAGAACTAATCGACATTCGGGAAATATCCGATAGCCTGACCTTATCCGACAGGCGAATCTACAACCTACTAATTGCCGATGCATGGGACAACATCAATCAGCCTGTCCTGCACCCTATCCGTTTGCATGATCTGCGAGGAACCGATAAAGACAACACCCGCCCACGGGACAGCTTGCGGCGATTGATGAAAGTGGTCATCGCGTTTGATGTGGTCGAGGACGGCATCAAGCGTGAAGTGCTGTCTCAGCTTTTAGGCCCATGCAAGCTAGACCATAACCCGCAAGGCTTGGTTTATTACACTTTCCCCGAACCGATACGGGCGGCGGTTGAATCGTCCACCATGTTTGCACGGCTAAGGCGGGATTTGCTGTGCCAGTTTCGCAGCAAATACGCCTTGAGCCTGTATGAGATGGTGCAGAAGCGGGTAAACCTGTCCTTCAAAACCAGTGAAGATTTCACGCTGGATGATCTCAGGCAAAAGCTAGGCGTGGAAAAAGACTTGTATCCTGCCTACCGGTCATTAAATCAAAAAGTCATCCTCCCCGCTAAAACTGAGGTCAATGAGATTTCGGATGTATTTTGCGAATTGCTTGAGATTAAAGAAGGGCGCAAGGTTGTCGGCCTTCGGCTTTCATGGCGTAAAAAGGAAACCGACGAAACGGTGAAGAACGCCCCGGCCTTGCCCAAGGTCAAGTCTGCGCGGGTAGACAGGCCGGCCTTGCGGGTTGTCGGCAACGAAACCGAAGCCGGCGCAAGCCCGAACACCGGCAAGCGGCTACGCGAACTGAACACTCGCGAATGTGAGCAGCTTAAAAAGACCTTTTTCGGTTACGACATTTACCAGTTTTACATCGAGTTCCAAGACTGGCTGGAACGGACGGGCGGGGAAATCCCGAAAAACCCGGCGGCGGCGTTCACCAATTGGCTGAAAAGCTATTACAAAATCACCGGGCCATTGCAGCGGTAGGCAAAAGACCAGACATGAACCCATGCTTGGCAGGGTGACGGTTTCGCGCACTTCCCCGCTATGCATTAGGTTGCCAGGACTAACGGCTATGAGCATAAATACGGTCACAAATCAACCGTATTCATAGGCATTGGAGTATACTATTTCTAGTCATGCCCTATTTGGCTGAACAGGCTAGGCGATTTGACCCTATGTCGGCTTGAAAAAATGATTTCAACATGCTTTTTGGACATCGCAACCCTGCTGAGGAACGCTCCCCAAGCATTTTTCACCGTTCCCCGGCTGTTGCGGAACAATCCTCAAGCCTTGCGGAACATTCCTTAAGTCTTGGGACGCTCCACCAATCACTGAGGAGCATTCCCCGACGGTTGAGGAATGCTCCTCAGCGGTTAAGAAGTGTTCTTCAAGCCTTGAGAAATGGACTAATAGATTTTGTACCATTCCCCAAGCCTTGAGGAACGCTCCCCAGTCTTCGGGGAATGCTCCGCGAGACTTCGGGAGCATTCAACAATCATTGGGAAATGCTCCTTAAGGCTTGAGGAGCATTCAAAAACCATCGGGGAACACTCCCCAAGTCCCAAGGAACGGTGAAACAGCATGGGGAAAGCTGTTTAGGAAAAGGTCACTTATTTTTACGAATTTTTAGTCATTCAGGATAAAACAACAATGCCTACCAGTTCATATATGCCCAAAGACGACAGTGGCAAGGCCGATTTGCTCGATCATGTCGCCGCCACCCTGCCCAAATATTCTGCAATGCTTGAAATCAGCGCGGAGGACATGGCCTCACAGCAAGCCGATGCCGTCGCTTTCCGCTATGGGCTTAACCTACACAACTACGCGCAGAGTTATCACCACAATTGCACAGCCTTCAAAAACCAATTGCGGGATGGCGGCACTGACGCGACCCTGTGGCCGATTCCGCCGCTGTTGCCCGAACCCATCCCGCCCATCGTCAAATCCGGGATCATCACCCGGTTTTCCCTGTTTGTCACTCGGCTTAAGGCTCACAAAAACTATTCACCCGCCATTGGGCAAGATTTACAAGTCATCGGCTCGGCATACATCATCGACCCAAGCACATGGAAGCCGGTGTTAAGTAGCTTGCTGCAAGCCGGACACCCCACCGTCGTCTGGACCAAAGGCAAGGCCAGCGCGATAGAAATATGGGTAGACCGCAATGACGGCAATGGTTTTGTGTTCCTCATCATCCACACCGAGCCAAACACCCCCGACCCCGCCCCGCTTCCGCCTCCCGGAACCAGTGTGGTGTGGAAATATAAGGCGATCTACCGTTACCATGACGAGCAAGTGGGGGAATGGAGTGATGTGTTGAGCGTGGTGGTGGGGGGATAACAATCATGGCTGCTCTGAATGCCAAACAAGCAGCCATGGAGATCATCCAACGCTTGCCCGATGGTGTTGATTTTGACGAAATCGTTTATCGCCTCCATGTCTTGAATAAAATTAATCAAGGCTTGAAAGATGTGGAAGAAGGCCGCTTGATTACCACGGAAGAACTCAGGCGCGAGATTGAGGAATGGTGATATGGACACCTCGCGCCCGTGCTGATCTCAAAGCCATACATGACTATATTGCCGATGATTCGCCACAGAACGCGAACAAGAATGCTTTTGAAAATCCAAATAAATCCCATAGCCCCCTTATAATGGGAGCGCACCGCCAATATTTGGTGGAATGCATCTATGGTTCCACCATTATGTTTATGGATCTATAGTGATGGGAAGGTGATTGTTTTTTTAATTATAAAGATGGTTTAAAATTATTGTTAATAGAAGAGAACAAATTATGAGTGAGCTTAGTGAATTTATAAATCATGTATTTACACAGATTGTTGTTGGTGTAGTTGAAGCACAGAAAAATGTAGAAACATTATCTGCAAAGGTAAATCCAACAGGATTAAATATTTCTGAATCTGGGAAAGAAGTTGTGCTAAAAACAAATGATGCTAATTTAGCTACTTTTGTTGAATTTGACATAAACCTAGTTGCAGAATCAACTAATACTGGTGAAGGGGGGTTGAACCTCTCAATATTAAAATTCGGGGCTAGTGCAAAACTCGCAGATTCTGATAAGCAAACTAATTCGCATAAAATTAAATTTAGGGTTCCGGTTCTTTTGCCTTCGCATGAGATAACTATAAGACTGTCTGATAGAAGAGAATAATAAAATGCTAAAACGTGATTTTCATGCCAATATAACAATTTGCGGAATACAAGCCAAGACAATTGCGGAGAAATATGGTACCCCCACATATATTTATTCAGAAAAAAAAATTAGGCAAAATTATTATGCGCTCAAAGAAGCATTAAATATTATGCCATTTACTAGCAAAATATTCTATGCAATAAAAGCATGTAACAATCCATATATTGCTCGCATTCTTGTAGAATCTGGTACAGGAATTGATGCGGCAAGCCCAAATGAAATTATCTTGGCTAAACTTCTTGGACTAAGTAGAAATGATATACTATTTACTGGAAATAATCTAAGCGATCAAGATATAAAATTTGCTGTTGATGAAGATGTTATATTTAATGTCGATGATGAAACAATCTTACCTAGAATATTTCGTTATGGTAAACCTAGTATACTATCTTTCAGAATTAATCCAGGTGGAGATGTAAGCGTAACTGGTCAACAAACTTTTGGTGGGTCACAGGCAAAATTTGGTATTTCACCATCAAATGCGGTTCATGCGTATGCATCTGCAAAAAATGGGGGTGTGAACCGATTTGGGATACACATGATGCCCGGTTCATGCGCGCTTGATGTCGATTATTTTCGCAGTAACACAAAAACACTTTTAAACTTAGCCAATCAAATTCATAATGAACTGGATATTAAATTTGACTTCATTGATCTAGGTGGTGGGCTTGGCATTCCATATCGAGATGCACAATCACCATTAGATATTAATGCTGTGGGGGATGCTATTAGTTCGGAACTCCGTGATATAGGGGGAAAATTATTGACTAAAAATGGAAGAATTTACATGGAGCCAGCCAGATTCTTTGTCGGTAATGCTGGTGTTTTGTTAGGTAAAGTGCATTCAATTAAGCCGCGCCCATCAGGTCATATTATTGGTACTGACATTTCTATGAATGTACTTGCTCGTCCTGCTATGTATAAAGAAGATGGTGGCTTTCATAGGTTAATGTTTGACGGTTCAAGTGACGAAGCCATGGTGATGGCTGGAATTTGTGGTCAAGTTTGTGAAAATACAGATTTCTGGGATAAAAATAGAAGAATACCTGATTCAGTTGAAGTAAACGATTTAGTTGTAGCTTTAGATGCAGGTGCCTATGGTTATAGTATGAGCTATCAATACAATGGGCGTTTGAAACCAGCAGAAGTTTTAATTACAGAATCTGGAGAAGATATATTAATTCGGCAGCGTGAATCCATAATAAATATGTTAGATAATATTCCATTAGATTCAGTTTTACTTGATAGATTAAATAAATTAAAAGGAGAATGATATGGCATTAAGAGTTATTGATAAGATAACAGAAGAGCAAGATAAAGAAGATCCACCACATGATTGGCGTCTTTTGGCAACTCCTTTAGCAGAAGCATTAAAAATTGATGCAAAAGAAGACCTCTCTACACTTTATGTTCGGCAATCTTCAAATAACTTTTCAAAGTTAGATATAGTACAAACTAGTTCTCAAAATATAAAAACACTTCCTAGCGATATTATAGATGTTAGAGCTACATTAACTACTCACAGATCACAACCAGTTGTTCTCGTAGGTGAGGCAGGTGTGGGAAAAACTTCATGGCTTAGATATTTTTCTGAAATTGTGATTAATAAAGATGATTCTATTTCGTTTCATTATGACCAAAAAGTCGATTTTCACCTACCAATTATATCATCGACTACATCAGAGGTTCATTTTGAAAAAATATTTTGGTATTTTTTGTTTGATAAAGTTCAAACCTCTTTGAAAAGCAGGGGTATTACTGGAACAGCACTAACTTCAGTACAATGCGAGAATATTATCGAATATAGTAACCCAGAACTTATAAAATTATTCAAGCTATTTGAGGAAACAATAGAAAGTATTTATGCTCAGTTCGGTATAACATTATTTATTTTAATTGACAATATCGATCAATTTGATTCATCTTTGCAAAAGAAAGCCTTTGAATTAGCGGTTTGGCTTTCTTCTATTCAGGGCGTTTTGTCATTCGTAGCCCTTCGCCCTGATACTATGAATGATAAAATGTTCACTGAAAATGTGCATGATCCTTTGATATATTATATATCACCTCCTCGATTAGAACAGTTACTAGAATCTCGTTTAAATTATTTATGGTCTGATGCTGGAGAAAAGCGACTTTATGAAATACGATCCATTTTATCGGATAATGCCATAACAATTAATTTATCTTATACTGGAATGCTTGACAGATCAGATTTTAATCTTAAGCAATTTCATAGAAATATTAAAAATCTTCTATGCGGTGACAATCTTTTAGAAAACACACTTTATTCCCTTCATAATGGCAATTTAAGGAATGTTTCAAAGATATTATCAGCTATAATTTTAACTAAGTATTTTTCAGAACAATTTCGAGAAGGAACGATAGAAGGGACAACAGATGAATCTATACCTAGCTTAAAAAAACCAGAAAAATTAATAACAGCCTATCTTAGGGGGGTTTATAAACATTATAGAGCTGGAACCTCAGTATACCCAGTTTCTGATATTTCTTTATTATCTGACCTGCCAGATAATAATGATAATGCTATATTAGGAATACGTATCCTACAGGCATTGTCAGCTAGAAAATCTGTTCACAGATATGGTGTATTTTATAATGAGTTACTTGGTGTACTTGAATCAATATTGTATAATGAACAAGATATTAGAAAAGCTTTAGTAATGCTTGTCCGAAGAGGTTTTATTGCCGAGACAGTTAGGCAGACACACATAGAATCTTCCGATGAATTTAAAACAACAGACAGATTCAGGCTTACACCAACAGGTGAATTTGTTTTTTTCAAGTTGCTCTATGAATATGCTTTTAGGTATTGTGAGGCTATAGCAGATGTTTCACCCCATCCAAGGTTAGATGGAAAAACTTGGGGAACTGACAAGTCATTTATTTCAATGGTAGAAAATGCTTTCGGCATATTAGAATTTTTTGTTAAGTCTGCGGAAATTGAAAGAAATAGACTCAAAGAAGCAACTATCAAAAACAACGATTGTACAATATTAAATCGCTTAAAGAATGAATTCTATAATGGATCAGATTCAAGTGAGGAAGTATTGGCAGTTATGGCAAAAGAGTGTTTTGGAAGAGCTAGATTTTTTTCTAAACAAGGTTCAAATCGTGCAAACTATGATGGTCACAGTGCATTTAAACATATATTAGAAGTACGCATACCCAACCTACAAGGTAGAATTCATCGACTCCATTCTTTTGAGTAAGCAACGTAGCCCGGATGAAGCGTAGCGGACTCCGGGAAAAGTTAACCTGAAAACTCGGATTCCACTTCGTTCCATCCGGGCTACTAAAACCACCATGAAACACCGCATAGACCCCAAGATAGATTGCGTATTCAAGGCATTGCTCGACTCGGTGGAAAACCGGAATTTGCTGGTGCATTTCCTCAATGCGATATTAACCAGCGATTAAACCTCACCGATAACCGAAGTGGAGATACTCAATCCCTACAATGACAAGGAGTTTCTCGACGATAAACTAATGGTGGTGGATGTCAAAGCCAAGGTCAGCGAAGGACGGCTTTACCAGATTGAAATCCAGTTATTGACCTATCGCCATTTGCCGGAGCGGATGGTCTATACTTGGTGCGACATCATCAGCCAGCAACTGCAAAGCGGCAATGATTACAGCCTGTTAAAGCCGGTTTACAGCATTTGGCTGTTGGCGGAAAATCTGCTGCCCGGTGAAACCGACTATGCCCACGAATACAAATTGCAAAACCGCCAAGGCCGTACTTTGGCGGATTTGGGCGGCATCCATCTGTTGGAGTTGAAAAAATTCACGGCTGAACGGATTGAAACCGAGGAACAACGCTGGTTACAGTTCTTCAAAGAAGGCGAGCAACTGGACGAGGCGGCACTACCGGATTGGATGAACACTGACGAAATGAGGCAAGCCATGAAAACCCTGAAACTGTTTTCCGATAAAGAACGCGACTATCATGCGTACCAAGCGCGGCAAAACTATTTGCGCGAACAGCGCACCATTCAAATAGAAAGGGAAGAAGATTTGCGGGAGATTGAAAGGTTTAAGCAGGAAAACGAGCGGATACAGCATGACATGGAACAGGCTCAACAGGATTTGCAGCGGGAACGGATAGAAAAGCAAGCCGCCTTGCAAGAAAAAGAATCTGCACAGGCAGAAATTGAAAGGCTTAAAGCATTGCTGGCTCAATCAAAGCAATAATCCGCGTTAAATCATAGGGCAGTCAGAACCGAAAAGCCGGTGCTCTCTGCGGCCCTGCCCAACCGGGAGCGGGTGCAAGTCCTGATCCCGCCGGCCTGTGAGCAAAACACCGTGTCGATCACGATCCGCAAGCCCAGCCTGATCGACAAGACCCTTGAGGAATTGAACGCGGAAGGGGCGTTTGACGAATCCGAAGAACACCGCGATGGCTTGCAGCCGTTTGAATACCAACTGCTGTCGCTCAAGCAGCAAAAACGCTACATGGAATTCCTCGACTTGGCGGTTAGAAACCATCGCAACATCCTCATTGTCGGCAAGACCGGCTCCGGCAAGACCACCATCACCAAAAGCCTGACCAGAAGCATTCCGGCTACGGAACGGCTGATTACCATCGAGGACGTGCATGAGATTTTCCTCAACCAGCATCCGAACAAGGTTCATCTGTTCTATGCGCGGGAAGACGAGGGCGGTTCCAAGGTAAGCCCTAAGCAAGCTTTGGCTTCCTGCTTGCGCATGAAACCCGACCGGATACTACTGGCCGAGTTGCGCGGCGATGAAGCCTGGGAGTTCATCAAGTCCATCAACACCGGCCACCCCGGTTCCATTTCAACGATGCATGCCAACGGCGCTTACGAAGCGTTTGAGCAATTGACGGCCTTGATCAAGGATTCCAAGACCGGCGCACACCTGGACATGGCCTACATCAAACAGCGTTTGTTCACCACCATCGACATTGTGCTGTACTACTCCAAGCGCAAATTGCGCGAAGTCTATTATGACCCTGAACATAAGCGAAAACTCTTGGGCTAGGTCCGGGCTTGCCCTTGGCCTGTTGCTTGGGCTTGCCGGACTCTGGGCCTACCTGTCCGGGGCGATATTCCTTGTTGCCTTCGGCAAGGATTACAACAGCGCAACCCTGCTGACCTTCTACCAGTATTGGTATCACTTCCGGTCAAACGACACCGTTGAACGCTGGCTGTATATCTCGGGCGGGATTGCGCTGGCGTTTGTGCTGTCGCCGTTGTTGGTGTTTCTGCTGCCAAACAAGCAAAGCTTGTTTGGAGATGCAAGGTTTGCCAAGCAGAAGGAAATCAACAAAGCGGGCCTGTTCGGGGAGAGAGGCTTGATAGTCGGCAAATACGCCGGAAAGTACCTGATATTTGACGGTCAACAGCATGTCATCATGTCGGCCCCTACACGCAGCGGCAAGGGCGTAGGCGTGGTCATCCCTAATTTGTTGAACTGGCCCGATAGCGTCGTCGTCCTCGACATCAAGCAGGAGAATTGGAACCTCACTAGCGGGTATCGAAGCCAATACGGGCAGGACTGCTATTTGTTCAACCCCGCCGCCACGGATTACCGGACGCACCGCTACAATCCGCTGTCCTACATCAATTCAGATCCCAACTTTCGGATTGATGATGTGCAGAAGATCGCCAACATGCTATTCCCCGACCAGCCGGGGACCGATGTGATATGGACGGCGACCCCAAGGAGCTTTTTCCTCGGCGTGGTTTTGTATCTGCTCGAAACCCCCGGCAAGCCGGTCACTATAGGTCAAGTGTTACGCGAGAGTCTGGCTAATGGCGACGGCTCGGCTTATTTCGCCAAACTCATCAATGAACGGGCAAAGCAAACCGATGATGAACTGGCACAGATGGATCGGCCTCTCAGTGGGCCGCAAGCGGATAATCATCTGGCGCAAACCAACCAGCCACTCGGCCCACTGAGTCCGGCCTGTGTCCGGGCGTTGAACAGCTATATCTCGATCTCCTCGGAAAACACCCGTGCCGGTGTCATCACCTCATTCCGCTCCAGGCTTGAGCTTTGGATGAACCCGCTCGTCAATGCGGCGACCAGTGCCAATGACTTTGACTTGCGGGACATCCGCAAGAAACGCATGTCCATCTATCTGGGTGTTACCCCTGACAACTTGGAAAGGCTGGCCCCATTGATGAATTTGCTGTTCCAGCAGCTTCCAGAACAAGGCGCTCAAATACCCCTGCCTTCTACTCATGGACGAGTTTACCGCCATTGGCAAGATCGGGATTCTCTCGAAAGGCATTTCATACATTGCCGGTTATGGCTTGCGGATGATGCCCATCATCCAAAGTCCGTCGCAGTTGTTCGATGTCTACGGCAAGGAAGCCGCCCAGACCTTCACCACCAACCACGCCCTGCAAATCGTCTTCCCGCCGAAAGCCTCGGAGACGCGCACGGCAAAGGACATTTCCGAATGGCTAGGCTACCAGACCGTCAAGGGCGTTTCCGAATCGAAAGGCAAAGAATTGTTTTCCAAACGGCACAACTCGGAAAACATTTCCGACCAACGCCGTGCATTGCTGTTGCCGCAGGAAATCACCGGCCTTGGTCAGGATCGGGAACTGGTCATCCTTGAAAACCTGCCGCCCATCCTCGCCCACAAACTCGTCTATTACAAAAGCCATGACTTCATGGATAGGCTCAAGGAGGTTTCAGCTTCTCTCGACAAGCTAGGCCGCAAACTGCCAAACCAAAAACAACTCGACGAGGCGATGGTGAAAGGCGAACTGGCATCCCCCGTGCCTAGGATTAACCTTGAAGAACACCATCAACGCATGGAAGGGCAGAATCAGCCAATCACCGTCACGGCCCCACAGCAAACCGTGACCGAAGTGGTCAAGATTGAGCGGGAGGCCACGGTTGATGACATTCCACAATTGCAGACACGTTCATTGGATGGGTATGCGCTGGAATTCACCGACATTCCGATACCGGAAAAAGGCGATATGAACGAGGCAGGGCTGTACAACTACGCCAAGGGCTTGGCCCTGCAAACAACTATTACATTTTGAGGGTAGCCATATCAATGAATTACCGATTAACCCGCATTCATGGCCTAGGACAATCAGGTTCCGGCTTTGCTTCTGAGGCAGAAAAAGGCCGTGACCATGCCATCAATCCAATGAACCGTTGGAAACCAAGCCCCCGACATTTCTCCCCATCACGGCAACAACTGATAGCAGGCAACTAACCAATGGAAGCGCACATTCAACAGCCAGGCACACCCATGCCCTTGCCGCGCAAGGATGTATCCGTACTCGGCCCGGTCGGGGAGCAGATCGAAGCCTCAAGGGACTTGGCCGATAAAATCGGGGTGACTGCCGACATTGAGAAACTGGCATTCTCCGGCATGACCGCCAGCCGGATTGCAGAAGCCTTGAAGGAAAAACTAGAGGTCGTCAAATCACAGGCGGAAGGCAACCCCGATAGCCCCTATCGTGACACCGCCTATTTTGTGCGTCATGTCAGGATGAGCCTCGGCGTTCCCCCAGTGGAGAATGAAGCCAAGTTCAACGCTTGGAAGGAACAAGCGCCGACACGATTGAAAGAGGGCGTTGCAACGGTTCAGCCGTCGGCGCAAGGCAAGGCGGCGACTTCGCAAGCATCGGCACAACCGGCTACCGAAAAAAAAGCCTCTGACAACACCATCGAATCAAACGAGATATTCACTGCCAGCCAAGCCGACATCAAACCCATAGTTCCGCAAGAAATCGAAAAGCAATACTTGCGGGTCGGCGGCAAGTTCTACCATCCCAAGAATACCGGCCTAGTGGCCTTTGAGGACAAGGGTAACAAACTCGAAACCCGTTCCAACAGCGAACACATCGCCGAATCCATGGTGCGCATTGCCGAGGCCCGGGGATGGGATGACATCAAAGTGTCCGGCTCCGAAACCTTCCGCCGTGAAGTCTGGCTGGAAGCGGCTGCGCGGGGAATGGAAGTCAAGGGTTACAGCCCGTCGGAACAGGACAAGGCCCAACTCGCCAAACGGGCCAGCGAACGGCCCGCCAATAACCTTGATAAAGTCGGCAAAAATTTTCGCTTAAGCGAAAATAATAGAGACGACGAAGCCACCGTGCC
>CAIWDB010000524.1 GCA_903911305.1 uncultured Methylococcaceae bacterium
CGAATATCAAACAAGCTTGGGGCATTTTCAAATTCCGCAGGGTAGACTCCGTAAGCGGTGTTGCCATGCACCAAGCGGAAAGGTTTGCCGCGTAATTGGCCCACTTGCATAACCAAGTCGTCAATCGTGTCCACTCCAATCCATGTCTGTCGCGCATTGCCCGTGTCCAATCCGGGCGGGCTGATTTTCGCGCCTTCAGGGAATGGAATTACCACTTTCGGCAAAACCTTTTGGGTGTCATAAGCTGGATCGAGTTTTAGCTTACTGGCGTTCAACTGGTCTTGATCTTCGCTAGTCCAGTCTGATGCAAAGGTTTTCATTGCCGTCAGTATCGGCCTGTACCCGGTGCATCGGCAGATATTGCCATCGAAATTGTCCTCAATCTCCCGCTTGCTTGGCTCGGGATGATTGAGCAAAAAACCCGACATAGCCATCACAAAACCCACCGAACAATAGCCGCATTGCGTGCCATTATTGGCCGCCAGTCGATAAGCCACCGGATTGGTGCCCTTTGGCACTAGAGATTCATCGCTGTCGCCGCAGTGACTGCAATCGGCGACTAAGCTAACCCTGCAAACCGGATCGAATTCGGCTTCCCCGCTACAGGCATCAGCCACCGAAGCCAAAATCAGTTGCCGGGATTCGGGGGAAATGCGTGTGAGCGGAATGCCTGCACGCGAAAACGATGGTGTTGATTCTTTGGTATTGCCGATTGTTTTAGGAACCACTGAACCAGTGCCTTCTATCGTCGTCACCGCCAACCCCTGCAAAGCACACACCGGGCGCAAACAGGAATTTACCGCCCGATGTTCCACCACTTCATTTTCCGCATCCCAGTGAGACAGAATTACCGTACATGCCCCACAACCCCCTTGCCCGCAGCCTTTTTTTGGGCCTATCAAACCAATTTCGGGGGATCGCAAAAAGTCGAGCAATAATAAATCAGGCGGAGGGTTTTCCAGTTCAATGTGTTGGCCGTTGAGGAAGAAGGAAAGCGGGGTAGACATGGCGGTAATTCCTTAGTCAGTAGGGGTATGAAAAACAGTTTCATGCTACACACGCGAAGCCTGTATCACTTGGGAAGATGTTAATACAGATGTGATAAGGACTGGAAAATATTTATGGCTGGCTTATAGGATAATAATGTTTTCTATGCTGTTTTTTTTACATTCAGGTGTCAAATATCCAGCATAGTAGCGACTTTCAGGATTATTTAGTGCTTCGTCAACCACATCAGGGGCGATGCCTATGCTAAGTGATCTGCAACGTGATCATGTCGAGCCTTGTAGGGGGGTTGTACGGTATGAATTGATTCTTGATGTGGAGGAGGGGACATAATGGGCGATTTCATGGTGCTAAATACACCTTTAACCCAAGAGGAACCCTCGTCTCATGTCAATTATTTTGCCCTATTGCACGACGGGCAGCATCCACCAAGAAATTGCTCCGGGTAGATCCATGGATACGGGCGTAGTCGTCGATCTTAACTAATAAGCTGTGCGGCAGAGTAATGTCGATTTTTTCACATTGCCCATCAAAACGGCTAATATCCACTTCAACAAGCGCCCACACACCCTTATCGAAATCAGGATTCTGCCGCAGTTCAGCAATCGTGCTTACTGTGGGTATCTCTTCGCCGTCTTCGGTCATGCCTTCAATATGCAGATCGATTGCCTCTACCGCACTAGCCAATGCGTCATCGAAGGAATTACCCGCCGAAAAACAGCCGGGCAAATCAGGTACGGTGACTCCGTAGCGGTTGCCATCGTCGGTATGTAAAACTACGGGAAAACGCATTGAGCACTCCTCACCATCCCGCCTGCTTTTTGATGCTATGCAGCGTACCGGCGGGAATGTCGCTGTCAGGATGTTTAACGGTCACCCGCCCAGGCTTTAACGGGTGCTTGTACTGATGGTGTGAACCTTTGACTCTGACCAATTGCCAGCCTTCAGATTCAAGTCGATTTATGACTTGCTTACTATTCATACTCCTTTAAGCGCCTGAGAACCGGCAAAACCTTATGCATCCACCTGTCCATAGTGGCTCTGCACATACCGCTCGACGATTTCTTGGAATTCTTCGGCGATGTAATCCCCTTTCAAGGTCACGGTCTTCTGTCCGTCTTCAAACACTGGGGCAACAGGCTGTTCGCCAGTGCCGGGAAGCGATATGCCGATGTTGGCGTTCTTGCTTTCGCCTGGCCCGTTGACCACGCAACCCATCACTGCAACATGCATGTCTTCCACGCCTTTATATTGCTTTTTCCAAATGGGCATCTGGTGGCGCATGTGGGATTGAATCTGTTGCGCCAATTTTTGGAAATAATCGCTGGTGGTGCGCCCGCATCCGGGGCAGGAAATCACCGTAGGCGTAAAGGCCCGAACCCCTAAACTTTGCAGGATTTCTTGGGCGACAATGACTTCCAAGATGCGATCCGCACCCGGTTCCGGCGTTAATGAGATGCGGATGGTATCGCCTATGCCTTGCCGCAACAACACCGACAGCGCGGCAGTCGAAGCAACAATGCCCTTGGAACCCATGCCGGCTTCGGTCAAGCCAAGGTGCAGGGCAAAATTGGTGCGGGCAGCCATGGATTCGTAGACGGCAATCAATTCTTGAACCCCGCTCATCTTGCAAGATAGCACGATGCGGTCTTTTGGCAAGCCCAGTTCCACCGCCTTTTCACCACTTTCCAAAGCGGACGTGATCACTGCCTCACGCATGATTTCTGGCAGTGGTTTTGGTTCTGATAGTAGCGCATTTTCATCCAACAAACGGGCCAATACGCTTTGATCCAAGCTGCCCCAGTTGACACCGATGCGCACCGGCTTATTGTAACGGCAAGCAAATTCGACCATCTGCGCAAATTGCGGGTCTCGTTTGGAGCCACGCCCCACATTGCCGGGATTGATTCGGTATTTGCCCAGTGCCTGGGCACAATCGGGATAGGCTTCCAGCAACTTGTGACCGTTAAAATGGAAGTCGCCAATCAAAGGCACCTCGCAAGCTTTCGCAGCCAGTTTATCCCGAATATGCGCGACGGCAGCGGCGGACTCATCCCGGTCCACGGTGATGCGAACCAGTTCCGAGCCAGCGCGGGCCAATTCGTAAACTTGCTGGACGGTGCCTTCAATGTCGGCAGTGTCGGTGTTGGTCATGGACTGGACGACGACGGGTGCGCCGCCACCGATCTGGATATTCCCGACTTTGACGCCGACGGTGTTTTTACGATTCATGGTTTTACTCTCAGGGTGTGAAGCAGATAGCGCATTCTAACAGTCAGCGGGTTAAAGCATAAAGCCTCGCCCGTTAATTTCCCAGTTTCACATCAGAATATTGCCATTCGATGGCAAAAATACAGGCTGTCATTTCCTTAGGATACTTCCAGAATAGGCAATTTTGCCTTATTCTGTCTGCGTTTCATGCCTGTTAACAAATCAGTGCGAAACATTAGGTCAATACATTTTCAAGGAGCCGATATGAAACTTGTCTACAAGCATGAACAACCATTATTTGTCATTTCTCTACGTCAGCCACTAACCAGCATCGCCGAAATGTAATCGGATGAAGACATGACACGGGTTAGAAGCTTTCCACCTGTCGAAAACCCACAAGCAACCGTGCTGATACTCGGCAGTATGCCGGGCAAGGCTTCCCTATTGGCAGGGGAATACTATGCGCATCCCCGAAATGCCTTCTGGCCGATTATGGGTGAACTGGCCGGAGCAGACCCATGCCTGCCTTATCTGGCGAGAATAGATAAATTGAAATCGGCTGGCATGGCCTTGTGGGATGTGCTGGCTTGCTGTGTGCGTGATGGCAGCCTTGATGCCGATATCGTCGAAGACTCCATTTCACCCAATGATTTCAGAACATTTTTTATGACACACACCCAAATCAAACATGTCTTTTTCAATGGGGCAATGGCAGAGAAGA
>CAIWDB010000525.1 GCA_903911305.1 uncultured Methylococcaceae bacterium
CAAGGGTTGCCACACTTTTAGCGATGGGGCAATACTGCCATCAACCCGCTTGGCAACTATTTCAGTCAGGGTCAATGCTGGCAAATTGCCGTTTCGCCCTCCGCCGAAGCGTCCGCTGGCTAACCTGATGCGCATTTGCGCTTCGGGTACATGCCCCCGAACACCATCGCCAAAGCTCAGGGTTCCCGCTTCCGGGTCAAGCTCGAATACCTTCGCCTCCCTAGCCACAGTGGGATTGCTGCTAATGGCCGCCAAATCATCCACTTGCCGCCAAAGCCGGTAGCCTAGCCCCGGTTCTTCGACCTCTATGCGTAGACTGACCGCATCCACCGATCCCGACGGCAGATTGAACACTTGGTCTGTCTGCCCATTCGATGCGCCCAGCACACGCCCTGTGATGGTGACGAGCTGGTCAATCTCCACGGCATTGATGCCTATCCAAGACAAAGCCAAATGATCAACTGGTTGCCCCGGTTGAGGTCGCAACCGTAGCCATGCCAACAAGCGAGCGGCATTTTCAGCGTCATCCAAACGCGGCGGGGTGTCACCCACGCCGGCATGAGGATTGTCACCTACATCGTTGTCTGGTGCCCAAATCATCGAACTCGCCGGTAACGGTAGGCGCAATACACCCGCTTGACTCAGTCCCTGAGTGGTGTCATTGCCCGGAAGTGGTTCTAGTGTCAGGTAATCAGTTTCCCTTGGCCCTTTGCCAGGCGTAGTGATTTCCCAAAGCATGGGGACTTTCGCCCTAGGGCCTATTTCTTCAAAAAGAGCCGGCGTGGACAAAGCGGGGACTACGCCAACCGACAAAAAGGCTGGCAAGCCCGAGCCGCCGCCTCCCAATGCCTTCAATGCAGCCGCATTGATTGCTGATTGTTTATCCGGTTGCGACGCTGGTGGTGCCAATAAGGCCAACCAAAGCGCATGGTCGGCACTTTGTGAGATCACATCAACGCCATTGGGATCGGCACGTTCCTCTGAAAAAATCGGGGTGGTCTCATAGGCCGCCACGGTTCCACTGACACCATGGATTTTTGCCAAACCTGCTATAACTTCACCCATTCGGCTGGACTCCGCCTCGCTTAGCGCACGTTTGTAATACGCTTGAGCGGTAATCGGCAACACCGTAGTGTCTGCCAAGGTTTCAAAAGGCACAGGACCTTTGATGCTGGCTCCGGGTAGTAGGTTAGTGGCGCTCAACTCTGTGGTTTGGGCATAGCGCAACCCGACAATACCCACTGCGGGTTTGGCGGGATTCATGCCTAGGCCAAGCAGTTTTAAGAAAACCAAACGTTGACGATGGGGAATTAAGTTGGCCCGATATAACAGGGTATCGCCCAACCATGCAAACAGTTCGATCAATGTGCGCCCAGGGTCTCCCATTCTTGGATTAGTCCATTCTGGGGTATGGGCCGGAATGCGAGCCAACAATTCCTCGACCAAATCGTCGAAGCGCCTGTCATCGAGACTGGGGGGTAGAATTGGCATGGCTAAGCCTCTAATTGAACGGTAAGCGCCATCTGTCCGGGCGAACCATTGCGCACCAGCCGGTAGGCAATTTCGACACGCAGATGACTCGGCTGATGGGCAACTTCCCATACTTCGACGGCATCAAGCATAATACGCGGCTCCCATCGGGTAAGTGACTGTTGCACCCGATCCCGAATTTGGCGGCGTGTTGATAGGTTGTTCGGCTCGTGCAATAGCAAATCCAAGCCCGCACCGAAATCCGGGCGCATCAATTGCTCACCGGGCCGTGTGCTGAGGATCACTTGAATCGACTGGCGGACGCTGTCCTCCAATCGAGGATAATCGAGCCGCCCAAACTCGTCTGGCAGCGGTAGTAGCGGCCATCCAAGCGGGGGACGTAATACGTCAACCATTGCCGCCTCCTTCAATTTTTCTTAGGGTAAGGGATGCATATCTTGAAGAACAGCATCCATTGAAAAAACAGATCGAACAAGGATAGAAATATGTTCAACACGATAAACGCACAAATCGTGATGATCGGAATACTGAAACTACACAACCAACCTATCCCCAAGCCAGCCGATTGATTTTTCCCTTCGCCTTTCAACATGTCTTTAGGGTTATTGCCGAGCAGTCCTTGCAAGGCTTCCGGCACTACAAAAGCGATATTGGGTTTCAGTGACTTCAGCAAATCTTTATTTGACAAATCCGGCAAAGGGATTTTCGCCGGCGGAGCGCCCGCCCCTTCATACCACGGTGCGATGACAAACGGCTCGGTATAATCAGTCCAATGGATTTTAGCCGGGCAAGCCCCCTCCGGTTTGAGCCTCACGAAGGCGCGCAGCACATAACGAGCGTCTGGTTCGTCAAAACGACCATCTTTGCTATTCAATGCTCGAAAGCGCGAAATCATGGCATCCGACAGCGCATGAGCCAGACTGTCCGTGGCGGCGACAGTCAGGTTTGGCCAATACGACGGCATTTCCGGGCGTATCGCGGTAGCATCCCTTTCGAGCAACACCTGTGATGCCTGCTTGAGAAATTGACCCGCCGTTGTGGATTGGGCCATCTGCTCCTCGCTAGGCTTATAAGGCAATTCAATCCCTTCCAATTGTGCAAAAATTGCCTTGCTTTCGGGAGACTCGCCAAATGCATCGAATTCCACCGACAACTGCCGAAGCAGCAAGATAAACCGCCGCAAAGCCAGAATATCGGAATTTTGAGGCTCATTGATCATCTTGTTTGCCAACGCAGCGACGTTGGGCGACAAATTCTTGATGACCGACACATTTCCAAGTTCAAACACATCGAACCACTCAGGGGATATGTCTTCACCCGGCAGAGGGAAATTTACCCATTCACCCCGTAAATGCTCAACTAAATGTAGGCGGAACTCATTTGATTTCGGCCCAAAATTTGCGTAAGGCGATTCTGGCTCGGATTCTGCCAGTTCGGAACTAGCCGTCTGTACCAACCCGTAATATAAGGTCTGCTTCGCATCCGAGCAAATATCCGGTGGTGCGACAAACAAAGGGACGGTTTGCTCAGACAGGATGGCATCTTCCCGCCCGGCATATAGGGGCGCGAGTGCGCGGTCAATTTGAGCGACCCCGGTGGCACGAGCCGCCATTCGATGGGCAGGCAATGGGTCCGCTTCATCGCCGCCTACGGTATCCAATGGCATCCACCCCCTCAATTTGGCTTTGCCCCGCATCCACCCTTGGTAAACGGGTATTCCATTGTTGCCTAGCTTGCCCAAGCGCCGCACCACCATCCCCGCGCCATCAACCTGGGTCGGATCTAAGCGTGGATGCCCTGGCTGGTTGCACAAAACTTCAACAAGGGCCACATAAAACCGTCGCTGGATCGGCTGGAAAAGTTTCAACACTTGCGAGCCGGTAGCATGAGTGATGATGTCTTCGCGCAATGCATGACGGCCGGTTGGGGTACGGAACTGTTCCAGCACTGCATCA
>CAIWDB010000526.1 GCA_903911305.1 uncultured Methylococcaceae bacterium
AAGGTTGGCATCAATCAAAAACCGAACATCCATCAAGCAACTTTAGCCCATTCATAACGCCGATTCATTAGCTCGGCGGCAAATTGTTGACAGGCCCTGATATCATCAGACTCCAAACTCGGGTATTGTTCAAGAATTTCATCCTCGCCATCGCCAGCGGCGAGAAAATCCAAAATGGTATGCACGGCTATCCGCTTACCCCGAATAGTGGGCTTGCCGTCACAGATGGACGGGTCTATGGTGATCCGTCCATCCTGCGAACATAATATTTCTGGTTTACTCATGATAATGCCTAGCTATGGAAAAAATTGTATCTCTCTGTGCTTGTAGATGCTGATATAGGGCGGTCATATATTACCCTTGTGATATATTTTCGATTTTCTCAAATGATTCTATGTCCAGTTGCATGGCTATTTATGGTCATTTTCTACAACACTACTTCATCAAGGCAACTGGAAGAAAAGGGCTCTCTAGGTTGACAACCAAGCTTTGCGACGCGGGATGCAGCACTAAATCCATCATTTCCATATCGGTGTAAGTAATGACCATGGGAGGAGAACCTCGTCATTCTGGAATTATTACTTAAAGAATTAATGTTACGCACGAACGAAACAGTTGCATATTTTCAATCGACTACTGTTTCAGGTTTTTAAGTTTCAAGCCTAATTTCTCTATTTACTTGGGCAGATAATCCACATCCAAAACCTCTTGCAAACCAAAAGGCGATTCATCTGGAAAAGAAGCCTCATCAAACCGGGTTTCATCCGCCGCCAACACCCGTGCTTTTTGATACGACTTGGCAAATATTTCCTCCAGTTCGCTTTTAAGGCCCGGATTGTCCGCTAGTAAATCCTTAATATCAATGCGTTGAATCTTGATCGTGCGCCGCCAGCTATTGCCTTGTCGCTCTGGTTGGTATTGCCATTTCAATAAATGGGCTAATAATACCGCCAGCCGATTGCTTAATTCTCTTCGCTCCCTTGCTCCCATGCTTTCAAGCTCCTCAATGAGATTATCGGCATCCAATTCATTAAATCGGCCATCACGAAGCAAATCAGCTTGCTGGTGAGTCCAAGTATAAAAATCCCGGTCATGCAATAGGGCGCTCATTGTTTCCTCGTGTTGTAGATCACGCTTGATTGTTCGGTGTTTGATTCATCAGACTAGCCGGCCCGTAGTTACATATCCTTTATCAAACGGTCATATGTAATGGCCTCAGTTTTGCCATCCATGGACGCTGGATTGGCTCACCACATCCCTGTGGTTCGGGCTTCGCCCCGCACTTCCTGCGTCCAAATCAGCTCCCGGCGGATTTGTCGGCATCCTTGCCGAAATGACGGGCTTCGTGACACACTTGTGCAAAACGATGAGATAAGAAGTTAGTGAGCCAGTAAAAACTACCGCCTCAAAAAATTCGCCAACAACTCATGCCCTTGTTCCGTCAAGATGGATTCGGGATGGAATTGCACTCCTTCAATATCCAAGGTTTTATGCCTGACCCCCATGATTTCATCCATACCGCCATGTTGATCCTCTGTCCACGCGGTTATCTCCAAACAATCCGGCAAACTGGACTGTTCGATGACCAAGGAATGGTAGCGGGTGGCTTGCAGGGGATTTTTCAACCCCTTGAACACGCCAACATCGTGATGATGAATCATCGAGGTTTTTCCATGCATGATGGATTTTGCATGGATGACATTGCCGTTGAAGGCGTAGCCTATGCTTTGATGGCCCAAACAAACGCCTAAGATTGGATAGCGGCCTTGGTATTGCAAAATGGTCGGAACTGATATGCCCGCCTCTTTCGGGGAACAAGGCCCGGGAGAGATGACAATTTTGTCGGGGTTGATCGACTCGATCTCCTCGACGGCTATTTGGTCGTTGCGGACGACTTCCACCTCTGCGCCCAGTTCGCCGAAGTATTGCACCAAGTTGTAGGTGAAAGAATCGTAATTGTCGATCATCAAAATTCGGATGCACATATGCTTTTTCCCCTTTCAAGTCCGGCTTCAGCCATCGCGACGGCACGGAACACGGCGCGGCCTTTGTTCATAGTTTCTTCCCATTCGTTGCGCGGGACGGAATCATAGACGATACCCGCCCCGGCCTGGATGTGCAAAATACCGTCTTTGATGACGGCGGTGCGTATGGAAATTGCGGTGTCGAGGTTGCCGGACCAACTGATATAGCCCAACGCACCGGAATAGATGCCCCGTTTGACGGGTTCCAGCTCGGCAATGATTTCCATAGCCCGAATTTTCGGTGCGCCACTGACCGTGCCAGCCGGGAAAGTGGCGGCCAGCACGTCAAAAGCGTTCAAACCGGCTTTCAGTTTGGACTCGACGTTGGAAACGATGTGCATGACATGCGAATAGCGCTCGACGATCATTTGATCGGTGACTCGCACCGTGCCAGTTTCCGCCACCCGGCCCGCGTCGTTGCGGCCTAAGTCTATCAGCATCAAATGCTCGGCGATTTCCTTGGGGTCAGACAACAGGTCTTTCTCCATTTCCAAATCTTCTTCTACGGACTTCCCGCGCTTGCGAGTGCCGGCGATAGGGCGCACAGTGACAATGCCTTCTTCCAAGCGCACCAATATTTCCGGCGAGGAACCAATAATGTGGAAATCACCCAGATTAAGATTGTGGATATAAGGCGAGGGATTCACACACCGCAAAGCCCGGTAAACATCAATTGGAGAGGCTGTATAGGGGATCGACATCCGTTGGGATAGCACCACTTGCATCGTGTCGCCTTCAATTATGTAGTCTTTGACCCGGCGCACCGCATCCTCAAAGCCTTCTTGGGTGAAGCCGGAAACGAAATCGGCTTCATCAATATGGTGTGGCGGCTTCTCCTCCCTTGGGGGCAGGGTCTTGTTACGAAGCGTGTCCACTAGCTTGTCCAGCTTGGATTCGGCTTTGGCGACGGCATTGGCTTCGGCAGGGTTGGCGTGAGTGATGATCAACAGATTGCCGCTCAGATTGTCGAAAACCAACAAGTCTTCCGAAACCATTAGCAAAATATCCGGTGTGCCAATTGGGTCGGGTTTGTCGGTTTTTAGGCGAGGCTCGATATAGGCCATTGTTTCATAACCAAAGTATCCCACCAGTCCGCCTGTGAACCGGGGGAACCCTAAGATTTCAGGCGCTTTAAATTGATCGGCGTATTCTTTTATCCACACCAGCGGATTATCCACTGTCAGAGTTTCCTGCATCTGCCCGTCATGCTCAATGGTGATGGTTTGCCCATAGACTTTGATGACAGTGCGACTGGGGAGTCCTATGATGGAATAACGGCCCCATTTTTCCCCACCATACATGGATTCAAACAAATAGGTATAAGGAGCATCAGCCAATTTTAAATAGGCACTTAAAGGGGTATCCAAATCGGCAAGGACTTGCCGTGCAATAGGAATACGGTTGTAACCTTCTTGGGTGTAATTCTGGAATTGTTCGGGAGTCATAATATTCTACAGTGTATGTGGGCCTAATGTTTCAGGGCTTTGCCAAAATTGAACCCAAAGGGGGATTTGCGGATAACGCACGTCATCCAGCCCTAATGAACTGCCGGATTGAAGGATGCCATCGTTCGCGCAATAGTTGCATGATAGTTAGTGTATTAATAAAATTTAGAATTAATTGAGTATACCATGATAGATGATGAACTTCCCACGCACTGTTTAAGCCAAGCTATCAGTGTGTGCGGGATTTCAATCTAATATTAGCAGTTAAGGAAAAGTACTTTAAGATTCCGATGATGGCTGTCAAAACATGGAAAAAAAATTCTTGTCATATCTCTTCTCCGAAGCTTTAATTATTTGAAAAGGACAGCCTGATGTTGTCTGATGAATATTCAGCGATTGTAGATATCTGAACTAAAAACCAACATTTCGGTAATTTGCGCTTGTTAGGGAATTGTGCATTGGCCGGGTTAGCTGGACATCCACCACATGCTAAATTATAAGAAAAATCGTCATTTGGCAATACTAAGGTTTCAAAACCCTAGCGTATCGGCTTAAAGTCTGCCCTCGGCCCACACCCGTCGTCCTTGCACTGATGTTTTTCAAATTCGCCCTGCCATTCGCTGGCTCGCTTTTGAGCCTCGGCAATTTGCGCATTGGTCATGCGCTTTTCCCCATGCTCGCGGCTACTTGCTGCTTCTGGATGCCCGTTGCTGGCAGCGATGTTCAGCCACTTGTGCGCTTCGACATAATCTTGAATCACGCCCAAGCCTTCGTAATACATCATGCCTAAATCAAATTGTGCGTTGGCATAGCCTTGTTCAGCGGCTTTGCGATACCAAGCAATGGCCTGCTTAAAGTCCTGCTGGACACCAAAGGCTTTGTCATACATGTAACCCAGATTGGTTTGCGCTTCGGGATCTCCCCGTTCGGCTGCTTTTGTGAACCAAAACAGGGCTTGCCCATAATCTTTGTCCACGCCTAACCCATTGAAAAACATCGCACCCAATTTGAGTTGCGCTTGGGCTAAACCCTGCTCTGCCGCCGAACCAAACCATTTCAGCGCCTCCCTATGATTTCCGGCATCATATAGTTCAAGCCCAACCTCAAAATCCTCTTGCGGATCTGCCATTGCCAGAACGGGATCAAAACACAGCAAAATCGCAAGCCAAAAAATTCGCAATGCCTTATTCATTATCCTACCGATAACATGGTTTAAACTGTCCATCAGTTTAACCTTACATCGGCAGCAAGGGTTTGATTTTTTGCAATACTGGCTAGAAAATTAGGATTTATCAATGATGACAATGACCGAGCGGGACACAATGAAGAGACTGGCTAAGCGGTGAGGGGTTTGACTGTAGTGGTTTTTTCATCGAAACGGGTCATTACCAATACCCAAATGCCAGCGGCAAAGACCAAGCTAGTAACTCGGTGCCCATTGGAATTGCCCTTTGATATTTCCCCACTTGGGAATTGTTCTTGGGTTTGGCAATATTGTTCCCTGCGTTTATTCGTCAAGGACATGACCACCGCCCAAAGAGCATCACCGTAGGCTAGGCTTGTTATCGTATAACCATTCCCCGCACCCATGACTCACCCCGTGATTTCATTTCCATCTGACCAACCCGAAGCAATTTCTTCCTTGGGGAAACTTTGAGTGACAAACCATTTTTGTGCAGAGAAACCATCGGTTTTTGATAAACCTACCACCCACTGTTTGTCGCCTAGAAGCAGATAACTCATGTGGCAACCTTGTTGACCAGCTTTTATTATATCTTCATCAGGGAATGATTCAGATATTAAATATTTATCTGCAAGCGACTCTGTTTCACCGGGGATTTTTGCAGATTCAGCCAATGCGTCTTTCGCCACTGGCGAAGAACTAAAATACCTATTACCAAGATAGACAGCGATTATAATAGTACATATTACAGAAACCAACTCTACATCCACAGCTATTTTAGTACCTAAAAATCAAATCACACGCCAAATTATATAATAATACGCTACAATATTATTAATATATAGTAATTACTGACATAGTGAAATCTCATCTTTGTTTGCCAAAGCAAAGATAGCTTGTCAAATAAGTATTATTTGAACTAAAACTTTTCACATATGTTTTCGAACCCACTGTGTTTTCTGTAACAGACCCAAAATGAGTGCCTTCCATTGTCAGTTCAAAAGGTATGACTGCCCCCACTCCTCTGCTCTTTGTATATACACGCCACCAAGCATTATCGTCGTCTAAAATGATATCCCCTGAAGCCGCATACCGGTAAGCAGACTCAAGTTCATGCATAATCTCCAAGGCATTTTGGCAATATTGCTTTGGATCAAAACGCCAAGGACCGAGGGATTCGGTTGACGTAAGCACACCAATCGCTGAATGTATGTCCAAATCACGCATAACCAGCAAAGAACGGAGGGAACCTGGAGCGGGTCCGTCCGCCATGGCATAATACACTTCCCCTGTGCAAATTTTTCCAACTTCACGGTATAGCCTTACATCCAGCATGTAAAGCAAACTAAATACCTTCATAGGATCGTGCTCTGAAATTTTTGCAAACCGATGAGCGGCATTAATTAGTCGTTCCCGTTCAGGGAGAATTTTCATTTTGTATTGCATGGAAAAAAATTCCAAAAGATTCTGGATTAAATACTTAAAGTAAGGTTTGCATCAAAGTAAAAAAGTTTTTCACCCTTTAGTCATTTTGATGCTTGCATCAACTTCACTATGCAATTACTACGCCCACAATTAAATACAACAAGCAAACAAGACAAGCATGACTGCCGTGGGCTGCCCCCTAGTCGGCAGCAAATGCGCCACAAAAGAGCCTAAACCCCGGCTTGAATGTGATGTTGACTGTCATTGCCATCTAAATAAAGTATCCATTTTCATGTATTATCCTGATAAGCCAATGCTTGAGTTCGCACTCGATACAATGAATTAATTTGGTGCAGAAGAGATAAGATAGCGCATCAATTTAAGCCAATATTTTTTATCTTAATTAGTTTAACTCAATTATAATCTTACCTAACGTTGCTAGGTCAATCTCCTGTTTCTATAGGAATTAGACCATTTCCATGTGTAGTAGTTGGACAATCATGTTAAGATCGTTTCAAAAATAAAACCATTGTTACCTTTATTACATTTTCAAGATATTGTCTGATCTCCTACAACGATTGATTTGATGTAGAATAAATTATACAAACTATTTTAGACAATTCAGAATTGCCGTTTAGGCATTAACCAATAAACTTTCAAAACATTAAAGTGAGTATATAAAATGCAACTTACCCATCAGGGCATGAACATCATCGAAGAAATGGCAAGGCGTTATTACGTCAGCGCGGATGCCGTCATCAGCCTTCTTGAAGCTGTCAATAACGGCGGAGGAACCATGGCACAGTTTAGCCACCCTGATCTTGGCGGGTCGGGGCAGTGGATGCAGGGAGGCATGACGATGGTGGGTGACATGTTCAACAACAACTTGAAAGCCAAGGTCGATAATCTTTGCAACGAGCTGTCAGGACTGCTCGCTAACCAGCCAATGTTCGCCCAGCCAGCACAAAACCAAGGTGGATATGGCGAGGCCAACTTATTTATGAATAGTGGAGGCGGACAGTGGTGGCCTTCCGAACTTGGGTCGCCATCGTCTAGCGGATCACAAAATAATATCCGCTATGCCATTTTTCCTTCAACTCGGCGACTGGCGATTGATGTCAACGGGCAGGTAACGATTTACGACACGTTGGACCATCAAATTGGCGGTGTCGGTCAACAACAAGGTTTTGATGCCAGCCTGACCTTCAGCAGTCAATTCGGGCTGGTGTCCATCGCAAGCTTGCCAGTGGTTCAAGGCAATTCCAATCCGCAATCAGATTCCCCCGCCCCTCAATTTGCAACTCCACTGCCGCAACAGGCGAATGTGGACGAAGGCGATATTTTTGCCAAAATCGAGCGGCTCGCAGAACTTCGGCAAAGAGGAATCCTATCCGATGACGAGTTTGCCAATAAAAAAGCGGAGCTGTTGAGCAGACTGTGAACCCAGTAGATGCACATACGATTCGGCTACGACATCAGTTTGCGCTTTTCCGCCCCGACCGACATGATCATGATGCTGCATACGCACCCAAGCCTGTGCGCATCAATGAGAACCTACGAGCATTTGAGCTGCGACCCGCCGACCTCACTGGAGCCGTTCATCGACCTCTACGGAAACCATTGCACCAGGGCACGCTGTGGACCCGGGGTTTTGCGCCTAAAGAATGATGCCATCATTCGCGATAGCGGCTTATTGGATGCGCAATCGCCTCAGTCTCGACAATACGGCCTGCACGAACTCCCCACCGACACTATGCATTATTTGCTGGGTAGCCGGTATTGCGAACTTGAATTGCTTTCGGATATAGCGTGGAATTTGTTTGGCCAAGGGCCGACAGGATGGGGCAGGGTCCAAGCCATCTGCGACTGGGTCCACAACCATGTCAGCTTCGGCTATCAATTTGCCCGCGTTGACCGGACGGCTTACCAAACCTACCTCGAACGCCGGGGTGTCTGCCGGGATTACACCCACCTGGCCATCGCTTTTTGCCGCTGCATGGGGATACCCGCCCGCTACGCAACCGGTTATCTAGGGGACATCGGCGTGCCTCCCGATCCCAATCCGATGGATTTCAGCGCTTGGCTCGAAGTTTTCCTAGGCGGTCAATGGCATACTTTCGATGCACGGAACAACCGCCCTCGCATTGGCAGAATCTTAATGGCGCGCGGTCGCGATGCCGCCGATGTGGCTTTGACCACCACCTTCGGCAAGCATAGCTTGGAAAACTTCACTATCTGGACCTATGAAGTGCCCGAAGCCCTAGCTAGGCAGGGGTTGTGAGCATTGACCCAGGAATCATCCGGCTGGGACAAATTCCTGAAGCCTTGCTTGACGTTTCCGCCACCGAATTGCACCGATTATTTCCCCAGCCCACCTTATTACACCTAGACGGGCAGCGGTCGGACCCTTTATTCGTCTCTGTGTTACTGCACGGGAATGAAACAACTGGCTTATTCGCCGTGCAAACCCTGTTGAAAAAATATCTTTACAAACCTTGGCCGCGTGCCGTGTCTTTGTTTTTTGGCAATGTACAGGCAGCAAAAGCGGGGTTGCGGCATTTGGACAACCAACCCGATTTCAACCGCATCTGGCCCGGCACAGAACTGGGCAGTTGCACTGAAACCCGATGGGCACACGCCATTGTTGACGAAATGGCCGACCGACGAGTTTTCGCCAGCATTGACGTGCATAACAACAGCGGACGAAATCCACACTATTCCTGCTTGGAACGGCTGGATGGCCCATCGCTGAACTTAGGTGTATTGTTTGATCGCTTGGTAATTTACAGCCCCTATCCCAAAGGCTCCCAGACCGGGGCCTTTGCCCCGGCTTGCCCTTCGGTCACATTGGAGTGCGGTTACCCCGGCGAAACTGACGGTGTAAAACATGCCGTTGAATTTATCGAAACCTGCTTGCGCTTGTCCGGGATGCCTAGCCACCCCCGAATTTCCCAAGCGATGGACTTGTTCAACACTTTGGCCCAAGTGACGGTGCGTGATGAGGTTAATTTCAGCTATTCAGAACCCCAAGCCGATTTGCTATTACGCGAGTCGCTAGACGAATTAAATTTTGTTGAACTACCGCCGGGAACATTTCTGGGCAAACTAAACCCTATAAATCCGCAAACCCTTTTGCCCTTGATTGCGCTCACCGATGGCGGAAAGGACATCGCAGCCGAATATTTCCATGTTGCAAACAACCAGCTAATATTGGCTAAGTCCGCCATGCTTTGCATGTTATCCATGGACGAGCGGATCATCCGGCAAGATTGCCTGGGTTATTTGATGGAGCGGATTTAACAATACTTTATGAAATGAGATTGACGTTTATGGCTTTTCAGTCGCACAATTATGAATGATGTGATGATAAAAAATTTCCCTAACCTTCATTTTCTATAATGCCAAAGGGTATAAAACCTATGAAAAGCCGTCTAAAATTAACCGCAGTCGCCGTGCTTTTATCCGGGCTAATCCCGGTTTCCGCTCATGCAACGGTAGCCGTCACCGCTCAAGACACCTTTATTTGCGATTGGGACCCGAACCACCCATTCGGCGATCCAGCGAAAAATCCCTTTGAATATATTGCAAGCCTATACAACGGGGTCAATTGCTCCTCTGAAGTTCAATTCAAACTCAAAAACCCTGACAACACCACTTATCCATTTTTGAAGGGAGATGTCCGAAGGGCCACACTCTACCTTTTCATGTCGGACTTGTTTG
>CAIWDB010000527.1 GCA_903911305.1 uncultured Methylococcaceae bacterium
GCCAGTCTGGAACCGGCTATTCTGGCGACGGTTGACGAATTGGTTCATGCAAGGATATTGACGGCGGAGGGGAGAGTAAAGCCCCTCTCCCCATCGGGGAGAGGGGTTGGGGAGAGGGGGGAAATTTTCGAGAAGACAATCTCATCTGGAACCATCACCCTCGCCCACGAACGGCTGTCTGAAATCTGGCCCAATTTGAAAAACTGGATAGACCGCAGCCGCGACGACCTGCATTTATTGCGGCAAGTGCGCTTGGAAGCGGCGCATTGGGATGAAAAAGGCCGCCAGCCCGAAGCCCTCTGGCCGCATGAATTGCTGAAAGACATGCCACGCATGGTCGCAAACCTACAACCCGAACTGACCGAAGCAGAAAAACTATTTATCAGGCCGGAAGCCGAGCGTTTGCTGGAAGAGTTGGAAATCCCCGCCACTACCCATTATCGCCGCGCAGAAATTGGCGACCGGCTGGCACAAATTGGCGATCCTAGGCCGGGTGTGGGATTGCGGTCTGACGGATTGCCGGATATTGATTGGGTTGAGATACCAGGTGGTACGGTGGTGTTGGAAGAAGGCAAGGGAGAATTTGAAGTCCAGCCATTCGCCATCGCCCGTTATCCAGTGACCTATCTGCAATATCAGGCTTTCTTGGAAGCAGAGGATGGTTTTCAAAACCAAGAATGGTGGCAAGAGTTTTATAACTGGCGAGATAAGCCCGGTGAACAATACCGCCTCATCAGCACTTGTCCGGCGGACAATGTGTCGTGGTACGATGCCGTCGCGTTTTGCCGTTGGTTGGGTTTTAAATTGTGTTGTGACATCCGTTTGCCCACCGAATGGGAATGGCAGCAAGCTACGACGTCGGGCCGGAAAGATTTCAAGTATCCATGGGGACCCGATTGTCAGGAAGCTTATGTCAATTCTAAGGAGAGTCATTTGGGTCGTACCATAGCGGTGAGCATGTACCCGCAAGGCCAGACTAAGCAGGGAGTCTATGACTTGGCGGGCAATGTCTCGGAGTGGTGTCTGAACGAATATCATGTACCTAAGAATATCGGCATGGGCTTTGACAATGCGCGTGTTCTACGTGGTGGGTCTTGGGGCGGCGACCCATGGGACTGCCGTTCTAAGTCCCGTGACTACTACCGGCCTCGCAACCGGAGCCCCAGCATCGGCTTCCGCTGCGCCCGATTTCAGTCGTGAGTCAGGCCATCAATGTAGGTCGGCATCCCATGCCGACAAATTCCGGTGGGTAGGTTTCTGGCGGCAAAGGGTTGCCGCCCTACTTCCCGCTCATTCCCAAGTTTGGTAGCCGGCTAGGTCGGGCAACGTCTTTATTGCTGCCCGACATTTGGGATTCGTCGGGCGCGATGTAGCCGCGCTCGACCTACAGTGTATGGCACTACCATTGCCCCGCGAAGCGAACCGGAATATAGGCGTGGCGCGACGGGTCTGGTAAACCCGTCACTTTTTATCACAGCCGTGCGGATATCAAATCTTGCCTATGCATATTAAATATGCATAATTTTCCCTATGAACATCACCAACGACCCTGTCAAAAATCAAATAAACCTTCAAAAGCATTAGATTGACTTGGCTGATGTGGAAGGTGTTTTTTATGATGACAGAGCCATTACCATAGTAGACCGCGACCATGCCGAAGAGCGGTTTGTGACGCTGGGCATAGATGGCTTTGGGCGGTTGCTGGTGGTGGTTTATCATTATCGCGATGAGGATGAAATCCGGGTTATTTCCGCCCGCCCCGCCGAACCTCACGAGCGGCGCGAATACCAAGAAGGCTAAACCATGCAAGACGAATACGATTTTTCCAACGGCACACGCGGCCCGGTGGCCGATTCCACGGGCAAAACCCGTATTACGCTGTTTTTGGATGATGATGTGCTGGCCACATTCCGCGAGCGTGCCGCGCAAAACGGCAAGGGCTATCAAACCCTGATTAATGAAACCTTGCGCACCGCCTTATCGCCGGAATCCGCCCCGCTCACCGCCGAGACCTTGCGTAAGATTCTGCACGAAGAATTGCGGGCGGCTTGAGCCATGCCAGCCTAGCCCGGACAATGTTATTATGGGCAGCACTATATTTTGCTCCAATTCATATTCAGGAAAACAATATGCCCGCATACCCACGCAAAGAACTGGAAGAAATGGTTGAACGCTGGCTGGAAGCCAACAAAAAATCGGAACAAGAAGGCGACTGGATCAAGCATTTGGGTGCAATGTACACCGACGATGCCGAATACAGTTGGAACATGGGCCCAAACCGCGAGTTTATCGCCAGAGGCAGAAAGGAAATCGAGGATTGGGCCTTGGGCGCTCACATGGAAGGCTTTGAGAAATGGCGATACCCGTATGAAAAAATCATCATTGACGACCAACAGGGGGAAATCATCGGGATTTGGCGTCAAGTCGCCCCGGTAAAACGGGCTGACGGCACTGAATACGAAGTGGCAGGGGTTGGCGGTTCGTGGTTTCGCTATGGTGGCGATTATAAATGGTGTTGGCAGCGCGATTTCTTCGATTTAGGCAATGTGAAGACGATGTTCATGGATCTGGCCGCCGATGGTCAATTGGATGCTTCGGTGAAGCAACGCTTGAGCAAGTTGGCAAAAGGGCAACAACTTCCCGGAGTCTATCCTATTCATGCCGATCCTAGTTTTGTCAAGAAATTGCAGGGTTTACTTGCCATGCTCAGGATTGTGTTGCTTGGTAAATAGTCCTGTTAGTCAAAAATAACAGGCACATGCCATCAAAAAGTGTGGACTTGGGCGCATTTTTCCCGCACAATAATACTTGGTTATTTGAGTTGGCTTTGCTTTGCTTGCGGATTTGTTTGATGACAGCATTGATTGTTAAAGGCAAGTTTGTTGTTTCCAAGCCACATGCATAGCCCCTAGAAGCGATGACCGGTATCCTTCACCCTTGATCTGATCAACTATTAGTAAAGAAAATTAGGTTTTGACCCACACACCATGCGACTTCCCCTGGATGGCAGAGGATGACTGAAATCCCTGTGACTAACACTAAACTGACAGATTCCTGCCTTAAGGCGGTGCGTCGATTGTTACAGTTGCAGAAGTCGGCTGGCGATTGGGAAGGGGAAATGGTGTGGTGTACGATGATTCTTGCCCAAGCAGTCATCGTCCGCACGGTGCTTGGCCTGCCTTATTCCGAGGCGGACAAAGCAGAAATCATCAAGCATTTTACGGTGACCCAAACCACCGACGGGGCTTGGGGGATGCACCCTGAATCTGAGGGTTATGTTTTTTTCACTAGCTTGGCTTACATCGCACTGAGATTGCTAGGCTTGAAACCCGACGAGCCAATGCTGGTCAAGGCTAGGGCTTGGTTAAATACCCAACCCGATGGTGTGAAGAGCATCCCATCTTGGGGCAAATTCTGGCTTGCCATGATTGGCTTGTACGAATATGAAGGACTGAACTCGCTGCCACCGGAGATTTTCCTGCTGCCGGAGTCCCTGCCCTTTCATCCACGCCGATATTATTGCCATACGCGGCTGATCTATTTAGGCATCGCCTTTCTTTATGGCAAGCGGTTTGTCGCAA
>CAIWDB010000528.1 GCA_903911305.1 uncultured Methylococcaceae bacterium
CATTTATAGTAGTGATCGACACCCAGGGCATTGGTCGAGAACAGCACGATTAACCATGATAAAAGCAGTTTGTTCACGGGCGAAATTCCTACCGAATAATTGATAATCTATCTGATTTTAAGGTTGGTAAGTAATTCGATAAATAGCCCCTTGTTGATCGTCCGACACGAGTAAAGAGCCATCCGCCAATTCCAGAATATCCACCGGTCTCCCTGACACGCCTCCATTGGCTTGCAGCCAAGCTTCGGCAAATATCTCATCGGCAATCGGCTTTCCATCCTTGAATTTGACTACAACCACACGATATCCTTGAGGTGTGCTACGGTTCCATGAACCATGCTGGGCCACAAACAACTGCCCCCGATAGGCTGAAGGAAACTGCCCTCCACGGTAAAAGCGCAATCCCAACGGTGCGACATGGGCCGGGAATCTCCAAGCGGGCGGAGTGAATTCGGAACATGGCCTAAGCTTGCCAAATTCAGGGTCGGGAATGTCGCCCCCATGACAATAGGGAAAACCGAAATGCAGGCCAGATTTTGGAGCATGATTCAATTCTTCCGGGGGAACATCATCGCCTAGCATATCCCGGCCATTGTCGGTGAAAAACAGTTCTTTGGTTTGTGGATGCCAGTCAAAACCAACCGTGTTACGGATGCCACGGGCGAATATTTCAAAATTCTTGCCATCCGGGTCCAAGCGCGTTAGGCTGGCATAAATGTCCTTTTCACTGAGGCAAATATTGCAAGGCGCACCAACCCCCGCATACAGCTTACCGTCTGGCCCGACGCGAAGATATTTCCAGCCGTGGTGTTGGTCCCCGGGGAAAGCATCAAAAATTACCTGTGCCTTGGGTGGATTGTTCACATGTGCGGCAATGTCTTTTAGCTTGGTGATCCGATCAATCTCCGCTATATAGAGATCGCCATTAAGAACCGCCACACCGTTGGGATAATTCAAACCGGAAACCAAGGTCGATACCCAATCGGCCTTACCGTCTCGGTTGATGTCACGGACTGCATACACCTTGCCCTGCATGGAGCCGACATAGACCGTGCCATCCTCGCCCAAGGCCATTGTACGGGCGTTAGGGGTCTGGTCGGTATACACTGAAATATGAAAGCCCGGCGGCAATTTGATTTTTTCCAAGTCGATTTTCGACTTCTCAGCACAGGCGGAAATAGTGAAGCCAAGCATCAAAAACAGCATACTGACTAATTTCATGAAGCCTCCTTCTTGATTTTTGTGTCTAAGTCGCCAATTATGTTATCACCTGTTCCACTACCTATGAAAAACCAACCATGAGAATATTACTGTTCCTACTCACCAATGCCGCAGTGCTGCTGTTAGTCAGCGTCATTTTCAAGTTCCTCGGCCTTGACGATGTGCTCTACCAAAATGGTGTCAACTTAAATCTAGATAGCCTGCTACTGATGTCCGCAGTCATCGGCATGTCCGGCTCATTCATTTCCCTCATCATGTCCAAGTGGATGGCTAAGAGTTCAATGGGCGTTCATGTCATTGAACACCCTTCCAACCAAACCGAACAATGGTTACTGGATTGCGTTCATAGATTGGCCCGTGGAGCAAGCATAGGGATGCCGGAAGTGGGCATCTTTGACTCACCCTCCCCCAATGCCTTCGCCACTGGCTTCAATAAAAACAGCGCCTTAGTGGCGGTCAGCACCGGATTGTTGCAACAGATGGATGCCGACGAGGTGGAGGCAGTGCTTGGTCATGAAATTTCCCACGTAGCCAATGGCGACATGGTCACCATGGGGCTGTTGCAAGGCGTGGTCAACACCTTTGTCATCTTCTTTGCCAGAATCGCTGGCTTTTTTGTTGACCGCGTGTTGTTGCGCAACGAGCGCGGCTTCGGTCCGGGCTTTTTCATCACCCAAATGGTGGCACAAGTATTGTTTTCAATTCTCGCCAGCATAATCGTCATGTGGTTCTCGCGCTACCGCGAATTCCACGCCGATGCAGGCGGGGCGCATCTGGCGGGTCGGCAGAAGATGATTGATGCGCTACGCGCTTTGCAACGAGCTCATGATCCCGAACCCCTGCCGGGCGGCATGGCGGCTTTTGGCATCACCGGCGGAGGCTTTAGCCGTTTGTTCATGAGCCACCCCCCACTTGAAGAGCGCATTGCCGCTTTGCAAAAACAATCCTATGACAACTAACTGATCGGGCAAAAAGCGAAAATCTTCACACCATTAACCGTGGGAGCGGTTTTCAATCGCGACACTTTAACGCTTTAGGTGTCAGAGCAAGAAACCCTCCCTCCATTGGTTCCAAAGCACAGGAGTTCATTTACCAAAGTCATGAGCATTGAAAACTGGTATTCCCCCCTCCCTGAAATGGGCATATTAACCATCAGCGGCAAAGACGCCGCCAAACTCCTGCAAGGGCAAACCACTTGCGATATTTTGAGTTTGCCACCGGGCCAAACCACCTTAGGCGCTCTTTGCACCCCGAAGGGACGCGCCATCGCGCTGTTCCGCGTACTACGGGCAGAAGACAAGATTTATCTCATATTGCCGACAGAAATGCTGGAAACGGTGCAAACGCATTTGCGCCGATATGTCATGCGGGATGTTGTGAAAATTGACGATGAGACTTGGAACTGGACAATCTTTGGCTTGTTTGGCGAAAAAGCCACCGATACACTTCAACTATTGGGTCTGCCGTTACTGACCCAAGACAATGAGGCGGAAGGGCAAGGCAGCTTTTACACCCGCTTTTACGCCATACGCATTCCTGATGCCCACACCCCTCGGATATTGGCACTGGTGGATGCGGAAAAAAGCGCCGGTATGTGTCGATTTATGGAATCTCATGGCCTGACCCGTTGCGAACCCTCCCGTTGGATTTTAGAAGACATACAGGCTGGCTTGCCTTCCATTGCCAAACCAACATCGGACGAATTCGTACCGCAAATGTTAAACCTCGATTTGGTGGGCGGCATCAGCTTCAACAAGGGTTGTTACACCGGGCAGGAAATCATTGCCCGTGCCCATTATCTAGGCAGCTTGAAACGCCGCATGGTTCGTTTGGAAGGGTTTGGCGAGCCAATCCCAAAAACCGGGGACAATCTACAAACCGAAGGCCGGGATGGACAAGGCACTGGGGTGGTAGTCAGTTCGGCTGCCAGTCAAGACGGAGGCTTTGAATTATTGGCTGTGTTAAATTTGGGGTTGGTGGAGGATTCCCAAGCTACGTTTAAAACCGCAAGTGGGATAGGCTTGGCTTTGGCCAAG
>CAIWDB010000529.1 GCA_903911305.1 uncultured Methylococcaceae bacterium
ATGAATATATGCAACATGTAGGAGCGGGCCACGCCCGCGATAAATAGCCTATTTTTGAAGACTTGGCCCAAACAATCGCGGGCATGGCCCGCTCCTACGGATCAAATAAAGTAATCAATTGATATTGAAAACGCTGTAACTGACAAATCTATCCGTTTACAAGGTTTTGTCATTCAAGCTTTTGATCAAAAATAAAATATCATCCTACTAAACTTAAGGGCAAATAATTTCGCCCCTACTTCCTGCATATCCGCACTGCCGCCAAGCCTCGTACATCACCAAGGCCACGGCATTGGACAGGTTGAGGCTGCGGCTTTCCGCCACCATGGGTACATAAAGCTGTTGTTCGGCAGGCAGCGACTCGCGCACAGCGATGGGCAAGCCTCGCGTCTCTGGCCCAAATAGGAACGCATCGCCCGATGTGTATTCCGGCTGGTCGTAACGGCATCGCCCTTTGGTGGAAAGCGCAAAAAGGCGATTCGGTTGAACCAGGCTCAAGCAATCGGTGAACGAGTCATGCACTTTGACATTCGCCCACTCGCGGTAATCCAAACCCGCACGGCGAAGCTTCTTGTCGTCCAAGTCGAAGCCCAAGGGTTTGATCAGATGGAGGTTTGCGCCCATATTGGCGCACAAGCGGATGATATTGCCGGTATTCGGCGGGATTTCAGGCTCGTAAAGCAGGACGCTAAACATTGGCAAGTCTCAAGTGAAAACCGACCCGGTCTGGTGACCGAGTCGGTTTGCCGAATGGGGTTTATTTCCCCGGCAGAGCGGAAACTGTCTGCAATTTCCAAATGTCGCGGTTGTATTCGCCGATCGTCCGATCAGTGGAAAACTTGCCGCTGGCCGCAGTGTTGAGGATGCTCATCTTCGTCCAAGCCTCTTGGTCGCGATATGCCTCGGCGGCGACGCGCTGCGCCTTGACATAACTGTCAAAATCCGCTGCGGTCATCCATGGATCATGTGGGTTGCGAACTGACATGATAATAGGGTCAAAAATCCCCGGCTCAAATTTGTTGAAGTGGCTAATTTCCAAATAATGCATGACCTTCCTGAAGTCATCGTTGGCAGAAATGATGCCATTGGGGTCATAGTTGCCACGGGTGCGTTCCACTTCTTCCGCTGTCAGGCCGAATAAGAAGAAATTCTCATCGCCCACTTCCTCGCGAATCTCAATGTTGGCACCGTCCAAGGTTCCTATAGTCATCGCCCCGTTAATCATGAACTTCATGTTCCCAGTGCCAGACGCCTCCTTGCCAGCGGTGGAAATTTGTTCGGACAGGTCCGTGCCCGCACAAATGACTTCCATTGCGGAAACCCGGTAATTAGGCACAAAAACCACGCTCAACAAGCCATCAGCGGCTGGATCATTGTTGATGACCTTGGCGATATTGTTGATGAGTTTGATGATGAGCTTGGCCATGAAATAGCCCGGAGCAGCCTTACCCCCAAACAACACACAACGAGGCGTCCAGTTGGCAGTATCTCCGCGCTTGATCCGGTCATAGAGATGAATCACATGCAGCGCATTCAATAACTGCCGTTTGTATTCATGGATGCGTTTGACCTGCACATCGAACAACATATTCGGACTGACCCGCTCAATGCCAAATTCATTTTTCTTATACTCCAACAAGCGCTCTTTGTTTTCTCGCTTGATCTGTCGCCAACGCGCACGAAATTTGGCATTCTCCGCGTAAGGTGCCAACTTGCTTAATTGGTCCAAATCAGTGACCCACCCGTCGCCTATGGTTTCGGTTATCAAGGCAGACAACTTGGGGTTACACCAAGCCAGCCAGCGACGAGGGGTGACGCCGTTGGTTTTATTGTTGAACTTCTGCGGCCACAATTCATAAAAATCACGGAACAAGCCTTGCTTCAACAAGTTCGAGTGCAATTCAGCCACACCGTTGACGGAATAACTGCCGACAATAGCAAGAAATGCCATACGCACTTGCTGCTCCCATCCTTCTTCGATCAACGACATGCGAGCCATGCGGTCAAAGTCACCAGGCCAGCGGTTGGACACCTCACCCATGAAACGGGCATTGATGTCGAAGATAATTTCCAACAACCGGGGCAACAACTGCCTAAACAGACGCACCGACCAGCGCTCCAACGCTTCCGGTAACAGCGTGTGGTTGGTGTAGGCCATAGTCTTGCTGGTGATGGCCCAAGCCTCGTCCCATTGAATGTCATGCTCATCAATCAAGATTCGCATCAATTCTGCAACGGCGATGCTGGGATGAGTGTCATTTAATTGGAAGCAATTTTTCTCGGCAAACTGATTAAAATTCTTGCCATATTTGCGTATCCACAACCGGATCGCATCTTGCAAACTGGCGGAGGCCAACAAATACTGCTGACGTAAACGCAGTTCCTTACCGTTTTCGCTGGCATCATTCGGATACAGCACCATGGTGATATTTTCAGCGGTGTTCTTTGCCGCCACAGATTCAGAATAACTGCCCGCATTGAACTCGCCTAGGTCGAATTCATCGGTTGCGGCAGACTTCCACAAACGCAAGGTGTTGACTGTGCCATTCTGGAAACCAGGAACCGGAATGTCATAAGGAACCGCCAGCACATCATGAGTGTCCACCCAAACGACCCGTTTGACACGACCGGGGCCTTCTTGGACTTCGGTACGCCCACCAAAGCGAATGCGCTGGATTAATTCGGGGCGCTCGATTTCCCATACATGACCGTTACGCAACCAATGGTCGGGCTCCTCGACTTGATTGCCGTCTTCGATGTTCTGGCGAAACATTCCATATTCATAGCGCAAGCCATAGCCCATCACCGGCAGTTGCAAGGTGGCGCAACTGTCAATAAAGCAAGCCGCCAACCGGCCCAAGCCGCCATTGCCCAAACCGGCATCAGGTTCGCTGTCAATCAACTCTTCCATGTCCAAACCCAAATCGTGCAATGCTTTATGCAAGGGGTTTTCCAATCCCAAGTTGAGCATGGCATTGCCTAGGGTTCGGCCCATCAGGAACTCCAGCGACAAATAATAGGCGCGCTTGCTATCGCCTTCCTCGTAAGCATACGCGGTGTTTTTCCAGCGCTCCATCAAGCGGTCGCGCACCGCCAAAGCAAGTGCGGTATAGCTGTAATGGGCGGATTTGCAGTTTTTGTCGCGGCCTAAGGTGTAGTTGAAATGGCGGCTGATGTCTTCTGCCAAAGAACCGGCATCCATCCCTAACGGTGGTTTTTCTGTCAAGGCAGGCGTTGGCGTGCTATTGATGAGCGATTTACTAATCATGGGTTGCATATACTACGATGCTAGGTTGAAAATAGGGGTAAGGGTTGTATAAGCAAAAAACATTCCTCCTATGCAAATTGCTAGAAAAATGCTGGCTTCCCACCCTAACCGTTCAGAATAGTCGATATTATCTCACTAAAACGGTGCATTGTTGAACAGAAAGAGTGAAGAGCCGACATTCTAGTAAACCATACCCCTATAACACTTTATTTTTTCAGGTTTTAATGATTGATAAAATCAATCGTGTGACTTGAATGCGGTCTATGGTGCAATTCAACAGACTAAATGGTTTAAAAAAACCACTTCGTTTTGTGAGCGAGCGCATGCTTACCAGACAATAAACGTCAGACCGTTGATTTTGTTGCGAAAGTGAAAAGTTAACCAGATGGATCGACAAACACGGCATAGATTCTGCACAGTATTTATTCTACTTATACACTCTTGAGTGACTTCATCCTTATGGCAAACCCAATCATCGTCCCCGAAGCCCCTAAAACTGGCTTCGCCGGTTTAGTGCAGAATTGGCAATACGATGCCATGTCTGGTTTTTTGGTCTTTCTGATTGCGCTACCTTTGTGCCTTGGCATTGCCATGGCATCAAACTTCCCACCCCAAGCCGGTATTATCACCGCCATCATAGGCGGCCTATTAGTGTCACGCATTAATGGGTCATTTGTCACCATCAACGGCCCTGCCGCAGGCTTGATCGTGGTGATTTTCGATTCCGTGCAGGAACTAGGGAAAGGCGACGCGATGGCCGGGTACAAATACACCTTGGCTGCCATCGTCTGTGCAAGTGTCATCCAAACCTTGATGGGTTATTTCAAAGCGGGAAAACTTAGTGCCTTCTTCCCTTCATCGGTTGTGCATGGCATGTTGGCCGCCATCGGCATCATCATTATGTCCAAGCAGATTCATACTCTGCTGGGCGTTAAACCCGATGCGAAAACACTTTTCGAAACCATAGGCCAGATTCCCCATAGCTTCATTGAGTTAAACCCCGAGGTGGCATTCATTGGAGGGGTGGGCCTTATGATTTTGATTATCTGGTCATTTTTAAAGAACCGCTATTTGAAGATGATACCGGGTCCGTTGGTGGTAGTAGTGGTGGGCTTGGTGCTTGGGCAGTATTACGATTTGGATCATGAGCATATTTATATGTTTTTGCATGACGATCCCATCCTGCCTCATCACGAATTCACCATTGGACCTAAATTCCTAGTGGCTATTCCTGAACATTTCATGGCTGGCTTCTCCTTCCCAGATTTCTCCTTGATTGGCACATTGGAATTCTGGGAACAAGTGATCACCATATGCCTAGTCGGCAGCTTGGAAAGCTTACTAAGTGCAGCGGCGGTGGACAAACTCGACACTTATAAACGCTATTCCGACCTCAATAGAGACTTGACAGCCGTTGGTATCGGCAACACCATTTGCGGAATGGTGGGCGGCTTACCGATGATAGCAGAAATCGTCCGTAGTTCCGCCAATGTCAACAACGGTGGACGGACAGCGTGGGCAAACTTTTTCCATGGGGCTTTCTTACTTGTTTTCGTGGCTTTGTTTCCTAGGCTGATCCACGAGATTCCGTTGGCATCACTGGCCGCTTTGCTGGTTTTCACCGGGTACAAATTGGCATCGCCTCACGAATTCAAAAAGATTATGGAAGTTGGGTACGAACAATTAGTGGTGTTTGTGATCACTATCATCGGCGTGTTGGCAACCGACTTGCTAATTGGCGTGGCCATCGGAATGGTTGCCGAATTCATCGTTCACTTGTTGCGTAGTGTCAATTGGCGGGATGTTCTCAAGCTATATTTTGAAACCAAGGAAATTGAGCCAGGGGTATTCCGCATATCCATTGACGGTGCTGCCTTCTTTGCCAACTTCCTATCCCTGAAAAGCGAATTGTCAACTATGCCAGAAGGTAAAACTCTGATTTTTGATTTTTCAGAAGCGGAAACGGTCGATCACACTGTCATGGAGTTTATCCATGACTTTTGTGAGGACTATGAGCGTCGTGGCGGGCATTTCCAAATTCGAGGCTTGGATCATCATATTGCATCTTCCGACCATCCTTTGGCTGCACGCAAACGCGCATCTGTGGCAGGACAGTTTTGAACCATACCGCTACCCGTAACCAGTTTTCTGTCGAGCTTATTCCTACCAATGCAAAGCTCTGACATTTTCACTGAACACACAGTCGGATTATCTTCCAGGCCAGATTCACCGTTGTTGTATAATCCGACCATGCCACTTTCCAAACGCAACGCAAAAAACTTGCTGGATCGCCCTGCGCGTCTCAGGGCTCTGGCCCTACTGGCCCTGCTATCTTCGGTACTGGCCATACTGGTCGGCATGATCTGGCGCAACCATTTGCGCCTGGACAAGGTGCAAGTCTATGTAGGCTATTCGCACAGTATTCAAGATGCCGGTTTGAACCTCCAGCAAGCGTTGATGGATGTAATGTCTGGGGGGGCGATTGGATTGGAGCAATTAGAAACCATATCCGCGAAAATACTTAGCCTGTCTAAGAAACAAGCCCATCTTTCACCGAATACCCCAGACATGCTTCGCCGGGTCAATGCCTCACTAGCCAAAGTCGATGAGGAATCACCTGACCAAGGCAGGGCCGAATTGTTTGAGGCATTACGGGAAATGCACGAAATCCTCGACACCGAAACCGAGCAACGAGAAAGATTAATGGTGAAGGTGAGCCGGGAAGCGTTAATCGAATTGGCGTTAGCAACGTTGATCTTGCCCGTGATACTGCTGTTGACGTGGCTGTTCCTGCGCCGACGCATACTCAATCCTTTGCATGATTTGCGGCATTTGCTGCTCAAATTGGCAAAGGAAGAATTCACCCCGATAGTGACCGACCATCTCGACCCTTTGTTGCTGCCTGTGTTCAACAGCTATAACTATATGGTCATCCATTTAAGCGAGTTGGAGGAAATCAAACGGATGCATGCGCAATCCTTGGAAGCTGAAATCCGCTCGGCCACTCAAGCCCTATTGGAACAACAGCGCAGCCTAGCCAATGCTGAAAAGTTGGCGGTTGTAGGGGAATTGGCCGCCAGCCTTGCCCATGAACTACGAAATCCTCTGGCCGGCATACAAATGAGCTGTGCCAACTTGCGAAAAGAAATCAACGATAAAGATCAGTGTGACCGGCTGGATCTGATTGGTGCGGAACTAAAGCGCATGGCCCGCTTGCTCAATGAGTTGTTAGACCAGGGCAAGCAAACACCTCTCGCTTCGACGCGTTTCAACCTTGCCATCTTGGTGAAAGAATTATTGGCTTTGACCCGATATCAGATCACTCCCGAAATTGAATTATTGTATGATATTCCTAATAATCTTGAATGTTACCTACCCAGCGGTGGTTTGCAACAGGCAATGCTCAATTTGGTACTCAACGCTGCTCAAGCCATGGACAAAAAATCCGGCAAAGTGCAAATTAATGCTCACTGCGAGGAAAGCAATCTCATAATTGACGTTTCCGACGACGGCCCCGGCTTTAGTGAAGAAATACTGAACCATGGCATTCGCGCCTTCAGCACCAGCCGCATTCGCGGAACTGGTTTAGGCTTGGCGATGGTTCAACGCTTTGCCCGCGATTTGGGCGGACGAATCGAGCTATCTAATCTTCTCCCTTACGGCGCCAGAGTAAGGGTGATCCTCCCCTGCAATAAAATCCTATGAATACAGGCAGTTTACTCGTTATCGAAGACGAACCGCTGTTGGGTGCGGAAATCAACCGTCATTATCGAAAGGGCGGTTGGGAAGTAGAATGGGCCACTAGCATTGAGCAGGCGAGAAAACTCCTGCTAAGGGAGGGCTTCGATCCCTTGTTAGTGCTATCCGATATGAATTTGCCTGATGGAAATGCGCTAGATTTAATGGAAGACGTGCGCCTAAAACAAGCCTATGCAGAATGGATATTCCTTACCGGATATGGCAGCGTTCCCGACTCGGTGCGGGCACTGCGCCTTGGGGCATATGACTTTTTGGAAAAACCCTGCGACCTTGAACGCTTGGACATGGTCGTCGCCAGTGCGGGAAGAAGTGCCAGTGCCCAGCGCCGCCTGATCGAACACGCCCAGCAGCGACACAAGCGTTATACCCCCAATGCATTTGTCGGTCAAAGCAAGGCCGCCCAAAATGTCCGTGCATTGTTGGAACGTTTAACCCAAGTTCCATTTAGCGCCTTGGTCATCGGAGGGGAAACCGGGACAGGCAAAGGCTTGGTCACTAGAATTTTGCACTATGCCGGGCCCCACTCGCAAAATCCATTGATTGAATTGAATTGCGCGGCATTGCCTAGGGAATTGTTGGAGTCAGAACTGTTTGGTCACGAGGCGGGTGCTTTCACAGGAGCGACGGGGCGGCATCGTGGGCTGATTGAACAGGCCGACGGCGGGACTCTGTTCTTGGATGAAATTGGCGAAATGCCTTTAGATTTGCAGGCCAAGTTGCTGAAAGCCATCGAAGATCGCAAGATTCGAAGACTGGGTAGCGAGCGTGAAATTTCAGTTGGCGTGCAAATTGTCGCCGCCAGCAACCGTGACCTGGAAAAAATGTCGCGCGATGGGGAGTTTCGCTCGGATTTATATCATCGCCTCTGCGTATTCCGTCTTAATCTGCCGCCCCTGCGTGACATCAAGGAGGATTTGGAGCAACTGTTGCCCCTTTTGGTGGCCGAATTTAACGCTAAGTCAGGCAGACAGGTCCGTCACATCAGCGATGAAGTCTGGAATGAATTGCGTAACCACGACTGGCCTGGCAATGTGCGCGAACTGCGCAATGTTGTGGAGCGATGTGTATTGTTTTCGGAAGGGTCAAATTTTCCAGTGCAATGGCTACAACTTCCCGGGCATCAGAATAGAGCACCCAAGCCAATAGAGGATGACGAGCGTGATGTCATTTCCATTCCGTTGGATGGCAGCATGAACTTGGACGATATGGACCGCCATATCATTGAATTTGCGCTGGAGCGCACTAAGCACAATACCGTGGCGGCGGCCCGCGCTTTGGGTACATCCCGCGAGACGCTGCGTTACCGCATTAGAAAATACGGCATCAAAACACCAGACCGGTGATAAGATTAACAACTGGCGGAGAAATAACCCAGTGGCCGCACAAATGTATAGGCATAGGGAATGCCGACCAAAACCTTGCCCACCCTGTCAAACGCATTATGAGGCTCGGGGATGTTGGCGATGGCGGTGAATGGAGACAAGCCTATGAACAATGCGCCACCGGCAATCGTTCCCGCAAGGCCCACTGGCCGAATGACAATCACATCGGTCAACAAATTAAGGGCTTCATTTTTCGGTTTGCAACCATTGCCATATTCCGCCTTCGCTTGCAAGGAAGCCAATGCCAGCAGGACTATCAGTAACACCGACTTTGAACGTTTCAACGTTAACTCTCCACTTCTAAGGATTAAGTAATGGGTTTAATTGTAACGTGTGGCAGACCGAGTGGTGAAAAAAAATCAAACTTAGGGCTTACAGCAGGATAATGATGGGGCATAAAAGCAAGCCATTACGTGACAGCCTTTACCGAGGTTTAACATCAGTAAGTAAACAAGGCATTGCCAAAGCGTTACAATATAGGCTTAAACATTCACCCATCCATTGAGGACCCCGATGCCAAGGCTAGTTGTATTGACTTGTTTACTGTTGCTTATTCTGACTGGTTGTGGGCAGGATTTACATTTCAAAATCAACTACGACAAAATTGACGGGTTGTCTGAAGGCGCTCCGGTAGTGCTTGACGAACAAGCCATAGGCAAAGTCACCGGATTGGAGCAAACCAAATACGGCGGACACCTTGTTGAAGTGTCCATCCCCCTAGAATCTGCCGCATCCGCCACGAGTGAGGCAAGCTTCATTCTCGCCCCTGACCCAGACAATCCAAAACAATCGCGCATAGAGATAGTCTTAAACAGCCCTGGTGGCAAACCCATTAATGAAGGGCAAGAAGTGCGGGGTTCTTATCCTACCCCGGTGGGATCAATTTTCCCATTTGGGGAATTATTGCGCGAAATTGGCGGCGCACTTGGTCAATTGCGTAGTCAAGCCGAGCGATTCAGGGAGGAATTTCAAAAACTTCCCAACTCGCCTGAGGCGCAACAGTTGCAGGATGAATGGCACAAGCTGATGGATGAAATTGCCAAAACCCAAAACGAGGCGGGCTATGCGATGAAGAAGGAAATCATGCCCAAATTGGAAAAGGAAATGGAAGATTTGCGCAAACGCATGGAAGCAATGCAAAAATCCCAGCCTCAAAAAGGCAAGGATTTGCAAACGTAGTTTCTGCGTTTCCATGCAAGCATTCGCATCGAATCAATAAAAATAGTATAGTTTCGACGCACAGAAGTCCGTGCTTGCGCAGTATCGGCTGCGGGCTTGACAACATTCACTTTTCAATAGGATTCATTTATGAGCAGCATCATCATCGAACACAACCCCAGCGAAGAAAAATTGAAAGAACTGGGAGTCTCCAAATGGCCGACTTGGGAAAAGGAGGTTTCCAAATTCCCCATAGATTTCGACGGGACGGAAACCGCCTACGTGTTGGAAGGCGAAATCATCGTCAAAGCAGAAGGCGAAGAACCTGTGAGAATTGTCCCCGGCGATTTAGTGGTTTTCCCTGACGGATTGTCCACCCAGTGGGAAGTAGTCAAACCATTGCGTAAGCACTACCACTACGACTAAGGCTCTATAGCTGATCGCCTTAGGAGTCACATGAATTTGCCGACCCTGACAAGTCGGCATTTCTCTGTTGGCTTTGGGCGATTATCGAAACAAACTTCCTTAAAAAAATAAGATTTTATAATTTGGCGCGAGTGAAAACCCCATGGGACCTTTTAACAACATCAGCACACTTATCATCGACATGGATGGCGTTTTATGGCATGGCGACCAGCCCATTCCAGGCTTGATAGAATTCTTCCAAGTCCTGCGCGAACGCCAAATTCGATTTATACTCGCCACCAACAATGCCAGCCAAACGGCCGGGCAATACGTCAACAAACTTGCGCGCATGGGCGTGACGGTTGAAAGTGGCGAAATTCTGACCTCTGCCATGGCGACGGCATTATACCTAGCCCAACGTGCCGACCCGGCCTCGACCCGCGTGTTTGTCATTGGCGAGAAAGGTGCCACGGAACCGCTGATTCAGCAAGGATTCACCTTGACTGGGATTTACGAAGTGGACAAACCCGGCGAAAGCGAACCGAAAGTTGGAGCCGATTATGTCGTCTGCGGCATGGACAAGGAATTGACTTGGCATAAGCTGGCGACGGCTTCATTGAATATTAACAATGGTGCGATTTTCATTGGCACCAATCCTGACACATCGCTACCCACTGAACTGGGCTTCACCCATGGCAATGGGTCTATTTTAGCCGCATTGCAAGCCGCCACCGGGGTTGCTCCCATCATCATTGGCAAACCGGAACCGTTGATGTACCAACAAGCCATCTCCATACTTGGCGTTGACCCTTCAGAAACGATGGCAATCGGCGACCGCTTGGAAACCGACATCCTCGGTGCAGTCCGTGCCAATATGCGCAGCCTGATGGTATTGACTGGCGTGTCCAGCGAGGAAGATTTGAAAACCTCCGATTATCAACCCGACTGGGTCATGCAAGACATACGCGCCGTGACGGAGGCGTTGAAGGGGTAATTGGACGGGGTTAGGCAAGCATCGGCCGGATGGCACAACTGCACACCCGTCAAAAGTTTTCGACAAGTTCGGTTGAACCTCACTCTTTGATTAATTGCTTTCTCAAGATATTTTCAGGATAGACAAAAGTTTTTGTCCCGAATGCAAGCCACTCTTTATCTTCAAGTACGATAACATCGTAGGTGAGATCATGATATCTATAGTTTATTTCCGTTATCCTACATAACACTTCTTCGACTCCATAAATGGCCGATCTAAATTTCACCACAACCCGTGAACCCTCGGGGTATTCGGGTTGTTTTTTTAATATCATCCATCTTACATGGGATTCAGCCGCAAGAAATTTCCTGTAATACCAAATGAAGTATCGTTTCATGGCTCACCTCAAGTTATCAATAAATTTAGCATACGGTTAGGTAAAGAAAGAAAACGCACGCTGCTGAAATTAGATGTATATGTTTTATTTTCAGCACAAAATATTAGAGGTATTCCATGAGTGAACAGAATCCAAATGGGTAAGCAACTTTGCAAACTTAAACCCGAGGTTCATTGTTCAAACTATCACTTTTTCCGGGTTTTAATTAATTGACAAAGCCATGAAAGCGAAGTTCCGAAACAACGCCATCGTGACCGACCTCTTGCCCATTTATAACAACGATCCAGTCGGTAGAACGAATTTCTCCTACACACGGATTGTTGATGCCTTGCAGCAATCGAGATTATGGCTAACAATCTCAATATGGGAGAAATCTAGTGGCTGATGTCGGTGTATGATATTAGCCACTGATGTTACGCAGCGGCCTAAGATTTGGAGCGTCAAGGGTTGATGACAGAGCGAACACGAAATTAAATTGCAACAGATGTATGGTTTTCCATAGGCGAGGAAAGGTACAACAGGCTGGGTGGGCCGGGTGATAGCGGTTTCCCCATGTTTCCACATTAAATATTTTGTCTAAGGTTCATGAAAAAACTTCCTCCTCTGGCATCGCTGTTAAAGAATCCTTGGCTGTTGACGGGCGCAGGGATATTAGTAACCTATGCCTTGCTTGGGTTTTTTCTCATCCCCTTTTTGGTCGAGCATTACACGCCATCCATTGTCAATGAGAAGATAAAAAGGCAGGCATCCATGGGTGCAGCGCATTTCAATCCCTTTTTATTTAAATTTGAGGTGGATGACTTTGCGCTAAAAGAGCTTGATGGCCAACCAATCCTAGCATTGAGCCATTTATTGGTCGATTTCGAATTGGAGAGCCTATTCCAGCGTGCTTGGGTGTTCGGCGACCTCAGCTTGGAAGGGCCTAAGGTGGATTTAATCGTAGACAAAGAGGGCAAACTCAACCTCGCCAGTATCGCTGACTCCTTGCCAAAATCGGAAGAACCACCGCCACCTCCTAGCCCTCCCCCTCGATTCTTGTTGAAACATTTGGCACTGAAAGACGGAATAGTCACCTATACCCGCCAAGGCGGTACAAAGACCTTAAGCCCGCTTAATCTGGAATTGGGCGAAGTCTCGACGCTGCCGCAAACCAATGGCACCAATAAATTGGATGCCGAATTAGATGATGGAGGCATGATTCACTGGAAGGGTCAGTTCTCTTTGGACCCCATTTTTGCCGATGGCGAGTTCCGGCTGGAGGGATTCAAATTGGGTTCGGCATGGAAACTGATTCATGACTGGCTCAATTTATCTGAGTTAAGCGGCGCATTGTCCTTGTCTGCCAACTATCACTTTAGTCAGCAAAAGGACAAGACGGAACTGAGTATTAAAGAGATAGGCTTCTCTCTCGCCAAACTTCACATGGCATTGGCCGACGAGGCACAACCCATGCTGGATTTGGACGCCATTCAACTTGACAAAGCGGAATTTGACTTGGCGACCCACAATGTCAAACTACCCTCTTTTACAATTCAAACCGGTCAGGTCAAAGCCGCTATTGATAAGCAAGGTTCCATGAATTGGCAGCGCATCATGAAACCCGAAGACCAAACCCCTCAGCCACCCATTGCCTCCTCGCCACCGACCACACCCGAGCCTAAGGACGAAGCGACCCCTTGGAAGGTGGAATTAGGGGCTTTTAAGCTAGCAAATATTGGGCTCGCGTATGACGATACCAGCAGCCAAGTTCCGTTTGCCGCAACCATAGGCAATGTAGGGCTAGACTTGGGGGCCACAGCAGAAGTCGGCGTGGGCGACCCCAAAGTGGGTGTGCATGGCATTAAATTAATTTTAAAGGATATCAACATAGCCGAGACTGGCCCAAAAGCCGACCCCAACCCCTTGTTTAAGTTGGGCAATATCCAATTGGATGGGGCAGAGTTTGACCTAGCCACACGTAGTGTCAAACTGCCCAATTTGGCACTTCAAACCGGCCACATCAAAGCCGCTGTCGATGGGCAGGGAGACATGAATTGGCAAGGCATCATGAAACACAACGTCCAAGGTAATCAACAGCCGGCATCCCCTGCCCCGCCGACTCCACCTTCCGATCCTGCAACCAAGGATGCCCCCCCCCCTTGGCGGCTAGAACTTGGAACACTCAAATTGTCCGAGCTTGGCATTGACTACACCGTTGCCAGCAGTCAAGTTCCTTTCGCCGCCAGCATAGGCGATATAGGCTTGGACTTGTCCGCCACGGCGGAAGTCGGCGCTGGCGAGCCTAACGTCACCGCCCACGGTATCAAACTGACTTTAAAAGACACCAAAGTCACCGAAACCAGGCCCAACTCAGTTCCCGAGCCCATGCTTTCCTTGGATAACTTCAAATTGGAGGGGGCAGAGTTAGATTTGGCCCAACACAGTGTGAAGCTACCCTCTTGGGTCATCGAAAAGGGGATGCTGCAAGTGTCGGTCGATGCCGAGGAAAGGCTCAACTGGCAACAACTTTCCAAGCCAGTGAAAGCCAATGTACAAGTCCCCACGCCGATTAAATCAGCGGCAAAGGCTGTGGTAAAGGCTGCGGAGAAGAACGAGGCTAAGCCAGCGCCTTGGAGACTGGAACTTGGAGCGTTCAAATTGGCAGAACTGGGCATTCGTTATGCCGACGACAGTCGCAAGCGGCCTTATCTCGCCTCAATTGGTGGCCTTGGGCTGAATTTCGCCGCCACAGCGGTCGTCGGCGAAGGCGAGCCTAAAGCTCAGGTGAATGGGGTAAACCTCTCCGTTAAAGACATCAAATTGAATGAAAAGGGAAAAGCCGTCCCGCTGATGGGCTTGGATAATCTGGAAGTAGCCCAAGGCCGGCTGAATTTAGACAAGCATGACGTAGCCATTGATAAAATCACCCTCAAAGGCGGTGGCGTACAAATCCAGCGCAATGCCGATGGCACGATCAGCTTGGCTGAAGCCTTTGCCCCCAAAGCCCAAACAACCCAAGCAGCCACTGAGCCTCCCGCCGCCAAAGGGACAACCCCTGCCGCTCCATGGCATGTTGCCCTTAAATCGTTTGGCTTGCAGGGATTCCGTCTGGCTTACACCGATGACACGTTTTCCTCACCCATAGCATACGATGTCAATAACATCGACGTGAACGTAAACAACGTCAATTATCCCGGCAAAAGCCCACTCAGTTACAATGCCAAGCTTAAGCTTAAACAAGGCGGATCGCTGTCTGTCACGGGTAAAGCTTCCTCCACAGCCGATAGTGCAGATACCAAAGTGGTTGCCGACCGCTTGAATCTTGTACCGTTACAGCCAGTGGTCGCCAAGTTCGCCAAACTTAACTTGGATAGCGCAGATTTTTCCACTAACCTACAGGTGGGTTTCCGCCAGATCGACGCAGGTTCATCCATCAAGGCGACCGGCACCCTAGACGTAGGCCGTCTACTGCTAAAGGAGGCAATAGGCGGTCAGCGCCTGCTGTCTTGGAAAAACTTGGCAGTGAAAGGCATCGACTTCGGACTGGTGCCGGATCACCTCAATATCAAAGAAGTCCATGTCCTTGAGCCGGGAGTCAAGGTTGCCATTGCCAAAGACAAATCCAACAACTTTGCCACCGCCCTCAAACCCCAACGGGCCACCGTACCCACACCAGCGCCAGCAAAGCTTGAAGAAGTTGCCACATCGGATAAAAAACCAAAGCCGGGGAAAACTGCCACCCCTGCTTCAAAACCTTTTCCGGTCAAGGTTGAGCGCGTTCGCCTGGACGATGGCATCATCGACTTTAGCGATTTGAGCTTGGTGATTCCTTTCGCCACCCGTGTGCATGACTTCGATGGAATGGCGACCGACATATCCACCGCGCCCAATAGTCGCACCACGCTCAAATTTGCCGGGCGAGTGGAGGAGTTTGGCGAGGCCAAAGTGGATGGAACGCTGGTCCCATCTTCTTTCAAAACCTTTAGCGATGTCAAAGTGATTTTCCGCAACGTTGAAATGTCCTCGCTTTCCCCCTATAGCGCCACTTTCGCAGGCCGCAAAATCACCTCTGGCAAGCTAAGTTTGGACTTATTGTACAAAATCGAAAACAGCAAACTAAAAAGCGAAAACAAAATTCTGTTGGATCAATTCACCTTGGGCGAGCAAGTGGAAAGCCCTGGCGCCACGTCCCTGCCACTCGATTTGGCCATTGCCATACTGAAGGACGGCGATGGCAAAATCAGCGCAACCGTGCCGATAGAAGGCGATGTTGACAACCCACAATTTGCCTATGGTTCGGTGGTTTGGGATGCTTTTGTCACCTTGATTAAAACGGCGGTGACCGCCCCATTCCGAGCCATGGGTTCATTGCTGGGAATTGAAGCAGGCGAAGATCTAGGCGCAATAATGTTCCCCCCCGGAACCGATAAGGTCACACCCCCGGAACGGGAGAAAATCCAGAAAGTTGCTAAAGCCCTGGCACAGCGTCCCAAGGTCAAATTATCCTTGCGAGGCGGCTTTGACACCAAGCTGGATGGCGAGGCATTAAAGTCCTTGCGGATTCGACAGGCCGTGGACCATAAGTTGGGTAATGATAGCAGCGACGGGGCAGAACCACTGTCCTTCAGCGATGGAAAAACCCAAAAGGCATTGGAAGACTTGGCTAAAGAGCGCGGAGAGGGTTTTCTCGATCCCGTCCAAGCTGATTTCGAAAAGTCTGCCGGCAGAAAACCGTCCAGAATTGTGGGCATGTCTTCACTATTGGGCCGGGCCAGCGAAGATCAAGCATTCTATGAGAAAGCCTTCCAACAATTGGTGGAGGCAGAGCCATTGCCAGCCAATGAACTGGAAAACTTAGCTGACCGGCGCATGAAGGCGGTGCTTAAAGAACTCACTGACCAATCGGGATTCGATAAAGGCCGAGTGGCTTTAGGCAAGGTTGAGTCTGTTTCCGACGGCAAAGACGGCAATGTGCCAACCAAAATGGAATTGGGGACGCAGGAATAAAAGGCTACATGACATCTCCATGAAACGCCACGGGGAGTGCCGAACAGACGCTCGGCACTGACAGCTTCAACGATGAGTGGCACCTTACTTGGTTTCAGAATGGCTGGCCGCCACACTTGATGCAGAAGAGAGGTTTTCCTTGCTCAACGCCCCCACCATGGCCTGCAAATCGCCCCCTTTCATGCCGATTTCATTCAATACCGCATCAATGATCGGTTGCTGTGCGCGGTAGGCCAATGCCGCCGATACGGCTTGTTCGGCCAGATTGCTGCTGGCAGCATGGGCATTCCCGGTTTCGGAAACACCAGCCGAAGGACTGCGATTTAAGCCATCCACTTGCACGATTTTGATGCTGTCGATGTGTTCCATCGGCTTGACCGAGGCTTCAATGATGGATGGCAAGGCTTCCATGAGTTTCATTTTGATCTGCATCGCGATTTGCTCCGCACCCAGTGTGTTTAATGCGGCATTGCGCATTTCGATGCCTTTGGCGTCCACTTGATATTGCACTTGTTGCGCATCCGCCTTGATTTTGATGGCGGCAGCGTGGTTGTTCGCCGCGTCTTTTTCGGCTTCGGCGGCCACGCGGACACCAATGGCTTGCTTCTGCGCCTCTTGCTCGGCAGCGACCAAGGCGATTTGCTTGTCACGCTCGGCAATGGCGACATCTCTCGCCGTTTTCACCTGTTCTTCGGCACGGGCAGACAAGGCACGAGCTTCGTTGGCTTGTTTTTCCGCTTCGGATTGCGCCTTGGATTTTTCCGCAATCGAAATTGCCTTTTCCTGACTGGCTAGGGTCGTGCGTTTTTCTTGTTCAATCTTGGCAACCTGCACGGAAAGATCCGCTTCGATCTGGCGTTGGCGGATGGCGCGATCCTTTTCCACTTCGGCCTCTTGCACCAAACGCTCGGCGTCGATCTTGGCTTGCTTGGCCTCGCGTTCGCGCTGCGCGGTGATGCTGGCAACCTCGGCTTTTTGCTGCACATCGCGGGTGGAGACTTCTTGTTGCTGTTGCAAGGTGGCAAAGGTCTGGTCTTTTTCGATGGTGAGCTTGAGTTGGTTGGCTTCGAAATTCTTTTTGGCGATGGCAACCGAAGTATCCTGTTCGATTTCATTGCGCTCCCTAGACCGCTGCTGAGTCTGTTGGGTCAGTTTGGTCAAGCCCTCGGCGTCAAAGGCATTTTGCGGATCGAAAAACTTGATCGGGGTTTGGTCAAGCCGGGTCAAACTGACCGATTCCAGTTCCAGCCCATTTTTCAGCAAATCTTCCGATACGGCATTTTGCACCGCTTGAATGAAATCGGCGCGCTTGTCCAGCAGTTGGTGCATACCCATGGAAACCGCCGCAGCACGCAAGGCATCCACAAATTTGTCTTCCACCAATTCTTTTAGCGAATCCGGGTGCAAAGTCCGCTGGCCCAAGGTTTGTGCCGCATTGGCAACCCCTTCCACGCTAGGAATCACTCGCACAAAGAATGCCGCCACCGCATCGACGCGCAGACGGTCCAGCGTAATCAAGCTGTCGTTGCCGGAACGCGACACTTCCAGCTTCAGCGTGTTCATATTGATGCTGACATATTCATGGAACACCGGCAGCATGATCGCGCCACCGTCCATGACGACTTTTTGCCCCCCCAATCCCGTTCGTACAAACGCCAGTTCTTTTGATGACCGCCGGTACAGACGGGCGAACACTAAACCGATGACGGCGAAACCGATCAGCAGTACGAAGGCCATTTGCCCTAAACCAAATAAATGTTCCATGAGTCACTCCCCTTAGTTTGCTTTTAGATAATCTGTGTCATTACCCAGAGTGGAAAACTTGCTTTGCCTGCCAAAGCAAGCTTTGGCGCTCCTGTCCTGGGTCGCTTAAAGTAAGTCCGGGCGTGGATTGGCAATTGCCAAGAATCTTGAGCCGGAAATTTGTTTAACCAACAAAACCGAATCGCCAGTGACAAACTCGACGTTGTCGCCTTCAGGCTCTATATGAATATAAAATGTCTGTCCCTGTTCGCTTTTTACCCGCGCCTGTGCCGGATAATGCATTCTCGCCGTACCGTTAATCACTAGAGCCACATGCCCCACCAAGGTTTCTAGTAAAACTGCCGAAGTTTCGTCTTTGGGTATCAGCCTGGCAATGAGCTTGCCGGATATCCTAACCATCGGCAATGCAACGATAAAGGCAACCCCGGAAGACAAAACTGGATTCGGAAACACGCCCAAAAAACCATGGAAGACTAGGTTGAAAGCAAACCCGGCCAAGGCAAATGCAGTGAGCATGAGGATCAACAGAACCAACATCGGCACTTTGCCAAAGTGCAGCCAACCAAGCCAAGAATCCGGCAATCCGTCATAATGGATCAGGGCTATATGGTCGATTGCGCCTGATAGGCTAGCCCCAACAAGCAGTGTGAGGATTTCGACAAGCCCAATTAACACCACCAGAATGACTGCAAAGGTAAAGGGCCAAGACTCAGGTGCGATGAATAACTCCATGGGTTGTATTCTCAGCCGTTGTTTTGACCATTAGCCGCTTTTAGCGCCGCAAGACGTTCAGCGATGCGCTTGTTTCTTTGCAATTCGGCCAGTTCCTTGATCTTAGCCGCATCTTCCACACCGTTTAAACTCAACCCGGAAACGCCCAATTGCCTAGCGAGAACCCGACCGAAAGCCGCTTCGGCATCTTCGACACGCGAGCGGCGGTCAGACTCGCCATTGGTCTTTACCATCTCGGGCCGGAGAGATTTATTCGCCTGATATTCAACCAAAATCTGCTCCAATTCCCGCTTTTTGGCAAGCAGGGCCACCATATAACTCACCAACTCCTCGGCTTTTTGATTTTGTTCATCCAGCGACTTCCGCAAAACCGGAAGATAATCCTCAATATCGGCTTGCCTGCCTATCGCAGCCGAGGCTAAGTCGTCGCGCTGTTCGCTAACGGCAATGTCGATCTGCCCTTTCAATTTGTCATGCTCATCACTCAATTTGGCTATCTGGGTGGTGACCAAATGTTTGGCCGCCTCGGCTTTTCCAAGATCAACGCGAACTTCGCTGGCGACTTGTTCGATATCGCGTATGGATTGCGCCATGACAGTGTCAGGGGCAAGTGTTTCGGCTTTGTCGAGGAGTGCGTAAGTGCCTCCGGCAATGATACGAGCCACTCGGGTGGCGATGGAGTCTGACATGTTTATCCCCTTATAGGCTGGCTTATTTGCGAAAGCCGTATTCAAGCGTAAAAAACTGTGGGCTTAAATCCGCCAAAGGCCCGCGCAACTTGTTTAGTTGATCCTCGCTGCCATGAATTTCCAAGCGGGTGAGTTCCGCAATTTTCAATGCCTCCTGCAACAAAGCCCCGACATTGTCCAAATGGGCCAAAGCCCCTTCGGCATCGGTGTAGCCTTCCCGGCAATGGACAATTTCGCCGTCAAAGCTAAAGCCATAATACAAAGCCTTGGGTTCGATTTTGGTTTTTTCGACAAATTGCTCGCATAACGCTTTGAATGCCGGTAGTTTGCCTTCATTAACCTTGAAGTAGGGTACGATACTGACGCAAGTGTCTTCAGTGGCCATATTTGCTTACCTTCTGATTGTCTGTTTTGCCATAGGGCATGAGTGCATGAGGCAACGCACATCCTCACGCCTTCATTGAGGGGTTATAATGGGCAAATTATACGCCGTGGCGAGCAATGGTCTAGTGATTCGCAAGGATAGTTTTTCCGATATGAAAATAAAACCATGAATTCTTTTCTAATTACGTTAATTGTTTTCCTATGCTGCACATGTGGCATTCTGTTAGGCACTTACATCCGAGTGCAATTGCCAGCACACCATCTAAGTGAAGAGTCCAAGGACATCGTCAAACTTAGCACTGGCCTGATAGCAACTCTAACCGCCCTGATTCTCGGTCTTTTAGTGGCATCAGCCAATGATACATTCCAATCATTCAATGATGGTTTGGATAAGATTGGCGCCGATTTGCTTATCATGGATAGGAGTTTGGCCTTTTATGGTCCCGAAGCCAAATTGACTCGGGACGCATTGCGCAAACTGACGGTTGTTGTCTTGATGAACAACTGGCCTGATGACCAAGACCAAACGGAAACTCACTTGACCCACGAAGAGTTGGCTGGGTTACCAAACTATTCACAGACAAAACAGTTTGTCCATGGTGGTGCTTCAGAGGCATTGCGTGGCGCGGACGCTCTCTCGAATATTCAAAACATGCTGCTTAGACTCGAACCAAAAGACAATGCGCAACGCTGGAGGCAAGCAAGGGCTTTGGAAGTCAGCGGGAGCTTGGCGGAAAAACGCTGGCTGATGGTTGAGCAGTCTCAAAACAACCTTCCAACCCCGTTTTTGGTGGTATTGGTGATTTGGCTAGTCATTTTGTTCGTCACCTTTAGCGTGTTTGCGCCTCGTAATAAAACAGTTAGAACGGTATTATTTCTCTGCGCTTTGTCCGTTTCAGGCTCGGTTTTTCTGATTTTGGAATTGAACAAACCAACCAGCGGACTATTGAAAATTTCTAGTGCGCCCTTGATGAAGGCACTTGATTTGATAGGCAAGTAAAACCAAATAGCGAGTGTCGGAGTGCAAGGCTTGCCTTGCCTTTAGGACTTTGTTAGTCGTATGACGGCTGATTTAGCTCACACCTTTCACTCTTCCTCCACGAAAATTCTGTTAGCCACAGCACGGGGATAAACAGAGTCAACGGGTGATAAAAACCACCCAAGCACACGCATAACCACTCTCGACTAAATACTGCGCTGTTGTGGTTCAACTATGGTTCATTTCGACCAACAACCAAAGATGCAGGCAATGATATTTTGCAAAACATGGATTATTATGATAAATTTTTATGGCATTAAATATGCTTTTATTATTCAATCCAAGAAAAATAGACAAATAATTAACTTACATCTTGCCTAATCGCCGTTTTACCAATCCTTCGGCTATTATGCTTTCTTGATTTCTCGCCTTAATTTATGACAACTATTCACTAGGATTACAATGAAATTTATTGACATGCTTTTAAAAAGCGCATCCAACGACCCGGATTTTCTGGAAGGGTTTTCAACAGTGGTTTTAACAGGGTTTATGGCGTTGTTGGTAATCATTTTGTTCATTTGATTTAGATATTTTTAGGATTTTATTGCGCCCTACCAGACCAAAGCACGACTGGTAGAGTCGCATTACTCGTTTAGGAACTTCGATGTCATTGTTTTTTGCATACTTGTCCGTGGCCGCCTCTTTGGCGTCTGGAGTGGCGGCTTTGGCTACCGATCATCGTGTGATGCTTGATCGTTTTGCAGATTTGATATTGCGGCGATGGCCAAGGCAACAAGATCAAGCGGGGGTTCTCTTTTCCGAGCGTCAGTTTGCCGAAAGCCATCGCAACAGCTTGTTCGTCTTACTGGGTATTTCTGGAGTTTTTGCGATACTGGCAGGCGCTACGGCAATGCTCAACGGTTCGGTGACTACCGACACTTTGCCATTAGGACTGCCTTGGCTGCATTGGCATATTCGCTTCGACGCACTTTCGGGCTTCTTTTTTATGATTATCGGCATGCCACTTTGTGCCGTCAGCCTATTCGGGCCGGGTTATGTTCAAGAATTTGAGCATGGCAAGCATTCACTCACCGTGCTAGGTCTATTCACTGGCCTTTTCGTGGCTGGCATGGAATTGGTTTTGCTTGCCGATGATGCTTTTTTCTTCGTCATCGCTTGGGAATTAATGTCGGTCTCAAGTTACTTTCTAGTGGCTTTCCAACACGAGCAAGCCAGCAACCGTCGAGCGGCCTTTTTGTATCTGCTGATGGCAGTGATCGGAGCCATGGCGATCATCCTCGCCTTTGGTGTGTTGGCGGGATTCAGCGGTGGATTGCTGTTTGATGATTTTCGTTCCGTCAAATTAAGCCCAGTCTGGGCCAGCGTGGCATTTGTGCTAGGACTGTTTGGCTTTGGAATGAAGGCGGGCTTAGTGCCGTTACATGCGTGGCTGCCCGAAGCCCATCCAGCAGCACCCGCCCATGTCTCCGCACTCATGAGCGGGGTCATGTTGAAAGTCGCCGTTTATGGTTTCATCCGTTTCACCTTCGACCTTCTTGATCAAGTGATGTGGGAATGGGGAGGTGTGGTGTTGGTGATTGGGGCTGGTTCGACCCTGTTAGGTGTGTTATATGCGATGATGCAGCATGACATAAAACGCTTGCTCGCCTATCACTCCGTGGAAAATATCGGCATCATTTTCATAGGCCTGGGTTTATGTATAATCTATGTGAGTGAAGGGAAAAGCCAAATCGCCGCCCTAGCCATGGTGGCAGCCTTATTCCACTGCTTAAACCATGCCCTGTTTAAAAGCCTGCTATTCCTTGGCGCTGGCTCGATCATTCACCAAACTCACGAGCAGAACATTGAACACTTGGGGGGCTTGATCCACCGGTTGCCAAAGTTGTCGGTCGTGTTTTTGATCGGCACCTTGAGTATTGCCGCCTTACCGCCCTTTAACGGATTTGTCTCGGAATGGCTGACTTTTCAGGCAGCGCTCCAAGCGGGGGGGATTCATAGCGGCGTATTACGCAGCTTAGTTCCCGCCAGTGCATCCTTGCTGGCCTTGGCTGGCGCTTTGACGGCCACCTGCTTTGTCAAATTGTACGGCGTGGTTTTCTTAGGCCTACCCCGCACCCGCCATGCCGCCAACTGCCATGAATCCCCTCATCGCGGTATGCTGGCCGGACCTGCCATGCTCGCCGGACTTTGTGTCTTACTAGGCATTTTTCCAACACCTATGATTGAAAGTTTGAACATTGTCACGGGACAACTGTTGGGCGATGCTTTGCCGGGCGCTTCCGCATTAGGCTGGTTGTGGCTAACGCCAGTCGCACCTGAAGTGGCATCCTATTCCCCATCACTAGTGCTGGTGGGCATCCTGCTGACTGGCTGGCTTTGCTATCGACTCATTTACCGACGTGGTGGATTGGAAGCCCGACGGGCAGAACCTTGGGATTGCGGATTCGGTGGATTGAATTCGCACATGCAATATACCGCCACCGCCTTTAGCATGCCCATCCGCCGTATTTTTGAACCCGTCTTTGTCGTTGAAGAAACCATTTCGGAACAAAAGTCCGGACCAGATGGGTTCAACACCGATACCCTTCATTACCAATTACGAGTGTCCGACCTTTCTTGGGGCTATGTTTATCAACCGGTGGCCCAATTGGTCATCACCCTCAGCCGCTGGGTGAGCAGGATACAAACCGGCAACATAAGAACCTACATCGCCTATTCGTTCTTTACCTTGCTCATTTTGCTTTGGGGTATTAGTTAATGGCTTGGTTACTCGCACTTCTGCAAACCTTATTATTCATTAGTAGTGCCCCGCTATTGGCTGGATGGCTAAAAAAAGTCAAATGCCGCCTGCAAAATCGCCGGGCACCTTCGATATTTCAACCTTACCGTGACTTGCGCAAATTGTGGAAGAAAGAACCCATTATTGCGCATCCTGCCTCTTGGATATTCAAGGCCGCACCTTATGTGGTGTTATCGACCACTGTATTGACCGCTTCCATCATCCCGTTGATCGCGGTCAACCTACCCACAGCGAAAATAGCCGATGTGGTGGTATTGATTGGTTTCTTTGCCTTAGGCCGGTTTTTTCTGGCACTGGCAGGCATGGACATAGGCACGGCCTTTGGCGGTATGGGTTCTTCGCGGGAAATGACGGTTTCATCATTGGCCGAACCCGCGATGTTGATGGCAGTGTTCACGCTGGCAATGAGTGCTTCCACCACAAACCTTTCGGAGGCGATGAAATATGTGCTGGACACTGGCTTAGTACTGCGCCCTTCTTTTATTTTCGCCATGCTCGGCCTAATGCTGGTGGCGGTGGCGGAAACCGGACGGATACCCGTGGACAATCCGACCACTCACCTTGAATTGACCATGATCCACGAAGCGATGATCTTGGAATATAGCGGTCGTTATCTCGGCATGATCGAATGGGCCAGCCAGATTAAACTGATGATATACGGCGTGTTAATTGCCAATATTTTCTTTCCTTGGGGCATCGCACAAGAATTTACTTTGGAAGCCTTAGGGGTAGGGGCGATGGCCTTGACATTTAAGCTAGTCGTCTTGACCGTATTGCTGAGTTTGACAGAAGTGATATTTGCCAAAATGCGGGTGTTTCGGGTGCAGGAATATCTTAGTTTTGCTTATCTACTCACCCTTTTGGGAATGTTGAGCCACATTATTTTGGAGGTGCAACACTGATGGACATTACCCAATTAAGCCATTACCAACAGGCGATCATGCTACTTGCCGCGATGATCGTGCTAACTTCATTCTTGATGTTGGGGCAGTCGCGTTTATTACGCCTAGTGTCAATTTTTTCCGTGCAAGGTGTGTTATTGGCGATTACCACGGCACTGGCTGCCGATGTTTTGAATTCCCCGCATCTTTATATATCAGCCTTATTGACGTTGAGCCTGAAAGGTATATTCATTCCCTTCATGTTGCATCGTTTAGTCGTCAACATGGGCTTGCATCGGGATATGGAAACCTTGAAAAACCCTGCACGGGTGATGATGGGTGGCACGGGCTTGGTGGTGTTTAGTTATTACGTTTGCCTACCCATCATCAAACTGTCACCGCTGATCACCTTGAACACCATCGCCATCAGTATGGCCGTGGTGTTGTTGGGCATGTTGCTGATGATTACCCGTCGGCAAGCGGTGGCCCATGTGGTGGGTTTTATGTCCATCGAAAACGGGTTGTTCTTCGCCGCAGTGGTATCCACCTACGGTATGCCAATGGTGGTTGAATTGGGCATTGCTTTTGACGTGCTGGTGGCTGCCATATTGTTTGGGGTGTTTTTCTTTCATATTCGCACAAGCATCGACTCCTTGGATGTAGATCAACTTAACCGCTTAAGCGAGGTGGAAAAATGATTGCCGCCTACCTATTACTGTTTATACCTTTGGCGGGTATGTTGATCTTGTCTTGGGTCAATGATAGCCATCAAGCCGGGCGCATCAACATACGTTTCAATACTGTGGCTCTAATTGCCTCGCTTTGGTTGGCGGTCAATGTGTTACTGCAAGGGCCAATCTTGTCGAATACCCAGATGATTTACATAGACTCATTCAATGTCTATCTGATCGCCTTGACTGCTTTCGTGGGATTGACCACTTCGATATTCTCTGGACCCTACATGGCCCACGAGCAGGAATTGGGCAAAGTCGGGAAAAAACGGCTACGCCTTTACTACACCATGTATCAAGGCTTCATGCTGGCAATGTACTTGGTTTTGACGACCAACAACATGGGCGTGATGTGGGTGGCGATGGAAGGGGCGACGCTTGCCACGGTGTTGCTAGTTAGCCTTTACCGCACACCGGAATCGGTTGAAGCCGCTTGGAAGTATTTTATCCTCTGTGGTGTCGGCATTGCCCAAGCCTTGTTCGGAACGGTGTTGCTGTACTTTGCCTCGGAGCAAATTCAAGGCATCCAAGAAAACGCTTTGCTTTGGACGGTTCTTTACAAGAATGCCAATCTGCTCAATCCGAGTGTCATGAGTATCGCCTTTGTGTTTTTATTGGTCGGCTACGGCACAAAAATTGGGCTTGTCCCCCTGCATAATTGGTTGCCCGATGCCCACTCCGAAGGACCAACCCCGATGTCGGCCATTCTGTCCGGGCTGTTGCTCAATGATGCCCTCTACGCGGTAGTGCGTTGCAAAATGTTAGTGGACGGTTCTTTAGGCAACCATCAGGCCGGCAATTTGATGATGGGGTTTGGGCTGCTGTCCTTCCTTGTGGCGGTGCTGTTCCTGCACAGGCAACACGACATTAAACGTCTGTTCAGTTATTCCTCCATTGAACATATGGGGCTAATGACGTTCGCCTTCGGCATCGGCAGCCCTTGGGCCACCTTTGCCGCATTATTTCACATGACGACTCATTCGCTGACCAAATCGGCGATTTTCGTCACCGTAGGTTATGCCTCACAATTGGCAAAAACCCAGCGGATGGAAAAAATCCGCGGACTTATTCATACCCAACCTGCCATTGGTTGGGGTTTGCTGATGGGGACTGTCGCTATTGCAGGATTCCCTCCTTTTGGCGTGTTCGCCAGTGAATTCCTTGTGCTTATCGCCACGATGGACGACTACCCTTGGCTGACTCCGTTGCTGTTACTCGGGATTGGCATTGCTTTTGCCGGATTGTTTCGTCAAATACAGCCGATGGTATACGGAGATGTGCCACAAGGACAATTGCCCATCAAGGCAAACTTATGGCCTGTGATGATTCATCTAGGCATCGTGTTATGCCTAGGGTTGGCCATCCCTTCTTTTTTGGGCAATTGGTTTAATCAGGCAACCCAACTCATCTCGGGAAAGCTGCCGTTATGAAAGAGACCAACAAACCATTCGAAGATGAAAAAGATCGCCCTGGCCCTCTGTGGCGGTTTTTCTTGGAACTCTCCACGATTGGGCTTGATGCTCAGCCCGTAGAGCCTAGCCCTTTGTCACCCGCGCATTTGATGGACATTAAACCCAAGGACTGGGGCAGAGCGGCAGAATTGGCGAGGGGGCAGTCATGGCGATGGGTGGCGGGTTGGGCTGAAGACGAAGACAGCATGGTTTCCGTTAGCGTCTGCGTTGAACGGCAAGGCTGCTACATGGTGCTAAGAACGCGGACAAACAGTCAGTCTCCCTCCATACTCTCACATACGCCTTATTTTGCATCGGCCAACCGACCTGAACGGCACATGCATGATTTGTTTGGCATTGAGTTTGTCAACCATACCCATCCACAACGGTGGACCCGGCATCAAGCGTGGGACAATGAAACAGCTCCTCTGCGCCATACATTCCCCAAGGAAGGCCATCCGCCAAAACAAACACCCCCTGATAAAGACTATCCATTTTTCAAAGCCGAAGGCCACGGTGTTTACGAAATCCCAGTTGGGCCTGTTCATGCCGGGATCATTGAGCCGGGGCATTTTCGGTTTCATGCCGTAGGCGAGACTTTGCTGCACTTGGAGGAACGTTTGGGTTATGTGCATAAGGGAATGGAAAAAATTGCCGAAGGTCGGACAGCGGACTCTTTGGCGAGACTGGCCGGTCGGGTTTCAGGTGACACCACAGTGGGTCATGCCTTTGCCGCTTGTTTGGCGATGGAACGCGCTGCGAATATCGAAGTGCCGCTGCGAGCCTCTTTTATTCGCGGTTTAATGGCCGAACGGGAGCGGGTTGCCAATCATTTGTGGGACATGGGGATGATTTGCAACGATGTTGGCTTTGCCTTCGCCTATTACCAGTTTGGTCGGCTTAGGGAGTTATGGCTGCGAGACAATCAAGCCCTATTCGGACACAGGCTGCTGATGGACAGGATCATCCCCGGCGGTGTCAAATTCGATGTGTCAACCGAGGCGGTAAATCGCATGAAGGATTCTTTCAAGGGATTGCGACGTGAACTGGATCAACTCATCACCATCATCGACCAAAATTCGTCACTTGAAGATCGCCTGGTCACCACCGGACATTTGACACTGGCAGATGCGCAAACACTGGGGGTACTTGGGTATGTCGGCCGGTCTAGCGGGCAGACCTTTGACGTGCGCCACGATGCGCCCTATCCACCTTACGACCAATTGGAGGTCAAAGTGCCAGTGGAAGAACAGGGCGATGTGGCATCCCGCTTTTGGGTCCGTTACAAGGAAACGCGGGTGGCTTTGAAACTGATGGAAAAGCTGCTCGACAAGTTGCCAGAAGGGGATATTGCCATTGCATGGGTAAATCCGAAAACGGGAGCCGAAGGCTTTGGGGTGGTTGAAGGTTGGCGAGGGGAAATTCTCAGTTATGTGCGATTTGGCGAAAACGGTTGCATCAGCCGCTATTACCCACGAGACCCCAGCATAGTCAATTGGCCTGCCTTAGAAAAACTTGTCCTAGGCAATATCGTCCCCGACTTTCCCGTTTGCAACAAATCGGTCAATGGATCTTACTCGGGCAACGACTTATAGAGGTAATGGGATGTTAGGCATTTATCGAAAAATCTTAACCACGGGCATGTTGACGGAAAAGTTTGCCAGACACATAAAGAAACCGAAACAGTCCGCCATAGAAATTCGCGAACCGGAAATTGATGCGCTTGGCAATACATTGAAATCCACCATTGACAGACGTTTTGCGGGTAGTCTGCATATTCGCCAAGTGGATGCCGGTTCCTGCAATGGGTGCGAGTTGGAAATACATGCACTCAACAATGTCTATTATGACATTGAGCGTTTCGGTGTACATTTTGTGGCATCGCCCCGCCATGCCGATGTGTTGTTGGTGACTGGGCCGGTTTCCCGCAACATGGAGGAGGCATTGCGTAGAACCTATGAAGCAACCGCCAATCCGAAATGGGTGATTGCCGTGGGCGACTGCGGGGCATGTGGCGGTGAGTTTGGCGTGTCCTATGCCAGTTGCGGCGCGGTTTCCAACGTCATCCCAGTCGATGCCGTCATACCCGGATGTCCACCGACACCAGTGGATTTAATGCGGGGCATTTTAGATTTATTCGCAAAACATTAGGGTATCTCGAAAAACCCCGCACTTCGACAAGTTCAGTGCGGACGGTTTCAGTAAAATCAATCTCTTCCGTTCGTGCTGAGCCTGTCGAAGCATGAACATAAGCAGTTTTTCGAGGTTCCCCTTAGATTTGGCTGGCGACACCTTCTTGCCATTAAAGCGCTTGCCTGTCGTGAAATAGCGACACCTATTTTTAAGTTTTTGGTTGGATTCAAATATTCCTGTTGATTTATAACGTATTTTCTGCCCGCCCACTTTGTCGCCGAGTCAATATCTGCCAAAATACAGTCTCTCACATAAAGTATTTCGTCACCTAGAACCCCCCAATATGGATCATCACTTCCTCTAATTGCTTATTTCAAGATTAATCGCCAAATATTGGCATATATTCCCTAGCATCCTTATTCAAGATGTCTAGTCTAATTCCGGAACAACTCCTTAACTAATGGCATCCATTTTGCCTACTTGCTGTGGGATTGGGGCCATCGGTTTGCATCTGCCTTTACTCTCAGAAAGATTTGGAAACAACCGTGCGCGCCCCATTGCTATGGCCCAATCAAACTAGGGCAACGGTATAAGCCTTGGCTTAAAGGGTTCTGAGTTTTTCTGATGAGTGAGGAGATCGCCATGAATAGTAATATTAGTCGAGCAATTTTAATTTTGTGCGCCAGCACAATCGCCGCCCCCGCTTGGGTAGAGGCTGATCCGGTATTTAAAGCGCGAAATCGGATTCCCAACCAATATATTGTGGTGTTTAACGGCAATGCCGCCACGACGGATTATTTTACAGGGCAAACTGCGGTCGATGTCGATGCCAAGGCAGATGAGATGGCCTATAAACATCGTTTCTCTGTGGATCGTAGATGGAAACATGCCATCAAGGGCATGGTGGCACGCATGACACCGGCGCAGGCGGAAGCCCTTGCCAAAGACCCTGATGTGGCCCTAGTGGAAGAAGACGGTGTGATGAGCATCAACACAACACAATCGGGTGCCACTTGGGGGATAGACCGCATCGATCAACGCAATTTACCCCTTGGAAGCACCTATGCATACACGCCGACCGGTAGCGGTGTCACCGCGTATGTGATTGATACGGGCATATTGAGGACTCATGCAGAATTTGGCAGCCGGGCCGTTGGCGGTTTCACGGCCATATCCGATGCATACGGCACCAGTGATTGTAACGGACACGGGACTCATGTCGCAGGCACTATCGGCAGCAACACGTATGGTGTCGCCAAATCTGTCAAACTTGTCGCAGTCCGTGTACTGGATTGCAGCGGATCAGGCACCACATCAGGTGTCATTTCAGGAGTTGAATGGGTGACGAAAAATAGGGTTTTGCCAGCGGTAGCCAATATGAGCCTTGGTGGGGGTGCTTCGGCCGCTTTGGATACGGCAGTCAAAACCTCGATTGCGGCAGGGGTGACTTATGCCATAGCCGCCGGGAATTCAACAGCCGATGCATGTTCGGGTTCTCCTTCTCGGGTGACAGAAGCCATCACCGTGGGCGCCACTGACAATACTGACACTAAACCATCATGGTCGAATTACGGCAGTTGTCTGGATATTTTTGCGCCAGGTGTCAACATTACCTCAACTTGGGCAACCAGTGCCACGGCGACAAACACCATCAGCGGCACGTCGATGGCCACACCGCATGTGGCTGGCGCGGCAGCACTTTACCTTTCAACTCTGCCCGGAGCTACCCCGGCACAAGTTGCAACGGCTTTGACTGGCAATTCCACCTTAAACAAAGTCGTCAGCCCGGGAACTGGGTCAGTCAATAAATTACTTTACACCGGATTCATCGCACCACCAGTGCCTGATACCGCCCCACCGACGGCAAGCTTGACTTCGCCAACGGCAAACCAGACTTTGACCGGCAGTATCGTGCTAAAGGCTAATTCCACTGATGATGTGGGTGTCGCAAAGGTCGAGTTTTTTGTAAATGGCACAACTTTGCTAGGAACTGCAACAAGCTCCCCTTATCAATTGACTTGGAATTCGGCCTCTTTACTCAACGGTAAATACAGCTTCACCGCCAAGGCGACTGACACGGCTGGTAAAAGTACCACTTCAGCAGGAATTTCAGCCACTATTGCAAACCCGGTTGCTCCGCCAGCTTGCTCCACCTCCAGCCAATTGCTTGTCAATTCTGGTTTTGAATCGGGCGCATCTAGTTGGACGGCAACCACCGGTGTCGTCACCAACAGTTCGGCTTATGCCTCTCACGCCGGGACTTGGAAAGCCAAGCTAAATGGGTATGGTACGTCGCGCAGTGATTATGCCTACCAGCAAGTCAGCATTCCCGTCAACGCTTGCACGGCTAATCTAAATTTCTGGTTGTCTATCACTACAAAAGAAACAACGACCGTCACGGCTTACGACAAGATGTACGCTTTAGTGGTGGACACCAATGGTTATATTCTAGGAACTCTTGCGACCTATTCCAATGTGAACAAGACCAAGGGGTTTGTCCAGAAATCATTTGATTTGAAAGCTTACAAGGGCAAGACAGTGCGTATTTATTTCCTTGGCATTGAAGATAGCATCTTGGCCACCAGTTTCGTCATTGACGATGTGACTTTGAATGTCACACAATAAAGCCAGCGTTTAAAGCCTCAAAATAACTCAAGCCCGGCTCGGTAAGTAAACCGAGCCGGGCTTTCTTCGTTCAAATATTGAACCGTCGCATCAAATCCCCCCCGTGAAATTTGAGCCAGCGTCGTTCCTCAGCGTATTTGGGGTAGTGCTTGCCCACTAATGACCAAAAGGCAGGGGAATGGTTACGTTCGGCGATATGGCATAATTCATGAATCACCACATATTCCAACACTGATTCCGGGGCAAGCGCCAGCAGCCAATTGATATTGATGTCATTGCGCGGCCCGCAACTGCCCCATCGGGTCTTCATGTGTTTGATGCGGATTTCACGATGGTGAAGATTGCAGCGTAGGGCATGACGCTCTGCAAGCAAAGCCACGCGCACCCGCAACCAACGGCACACCCAAGCGTAGAATGCTCTCAGGGCCACCTCGTCACGTGCTTCCCCCAAGCCCTGCGGAAGCATGATCTGAACCGTTTCGTCCACGGTGATTTTTACCCTACCCCTCGAACCCTCCTGGACGAAAAGAGGTATATCTTTGCCCCGCCAAGGGATAGTCGGGCAAGCGGTGAAACTTTCCACTGGACGAACCCGGCTAAGCTTGTCATTCAATTCCAGCAATTTTCCTTCCGCCCAAGCCTTGTGCTTGTCTAAAAATGCCAAGGCATGGGATTCTGCCATCCCTCTCGGAACCACCAGTTCAATAAGCCCTGGCTTCACTGCCAGGCGTAAACGCTTGGCTTTGGCACTGCGTCGAATTTGTATGGCGTCTGATGAAGATTTGGCCGACTGAGTGGAATTGGCTTCCATAAGCTAAACCACACCCTTGCGGATTGAGTTCACTGTAAGTTCAAGATCACCCGCTGGACGCCGCCAGACCACGCTGTCGTCGATTTGAGCATCCATCAATGCGCGGGCTAAAGGCGATACCCAACTGATTTTTCCAGAAGCAACATCGGCCTCGTCTTCCCCGACGATTGAAAAACATAAGATGCTGCCTTCAGTGTCAACCACCTCAACCGTGGAACCAAAATGCACATGCCCGTCCGATTGGGTAGCGGGGTTCAACAGCACGGCGGTCCTTACACGCTCGTCGTAATAGCGTAAATCCCGCTCCACAGACTTCAGTCGTTGCCGGTTGCCAATATCTTCACTCCCGACCAATTCGTTGCGTAAGGCTTGCAGTTCGCGCAGCTTATCATGCAGCATTCGCGCACCCTCTGGTGTGACATAGTTTGGGTGGGGGCTGACAGGTCGTGCGGGTAATTCTTCATACGCTTGGTCCCCGTCGGTCTCTTTCATGAATGCTCGGCTCATAATTGGATTTTCATAGGATAGGTGGATTTTTCCAAGATTTATTGTCAGTACAGATCAGGGCGGTTTGGATAAGGTCAGGAATTTTATACAAGGTGAATATGAGTTTAATAGGGGATATTGTATTTTCCAAATTTAACGCCACAGGACATCCTCGATATTGATACAGTAGTAATCCACAATTCGGATATCCATTCGCTTTTCAGCCTATGCTTAGATTTTTTGCCACTCACCAAAGCCTGTTGTTACTTGTCCACTTGCTGTTTGCCACTCAAGAATCCATAAGTGCGTCCATGGTGCAACAAAGGGAGGCTTTTTTGCAAGCCGAACTGGCAATCAAGCAAGGCCGGCCAAACGATGCTGATGCAATCATGGGTGAACTGAAAGATTACCCATTATTCCCTTACCTGCTTTATCAGAAGCTCTTACTGGAATTGGATAAAACGTCCGTGGTAAAGGATTACCTCAATCATTACGGGCAGTACAGGGAAGCTATTTTACTACGCCAACGCTGGTTGGAACATCTGGCAAAGCAAAACGAATGGTCGGCTTATTCAACCCATTACCATGAAACCGACAATATCAATCTGCAATGCAACTATTTTTTCTCCTTATCCCAGCTAAGTCGTGAAAAAGAAGCCTGGGCTGGCGCAGAAAGACTTTGGCAAACGGGGAGTTCACTACCCGAAAGTTGTAACCGATTGTTTGACTTGTGGCGGGCAAGTCCACATTTTACCATCGACCATGTTTGGAGGCGGTTTGGTTTGGCAATGCAAGCTGACAATCTATCTTTAGCCGACAATTTGCAGGCTATGTTGCCACAGGAATTGATGAAGCAAGCCGAGCTATGGAGGCATGTTCATGCGAACCCTCGACTTATCCTATCCTGCGAGACGTTAAATCCGCAAGCACCCGTCTCCGCTCAAATATTTTCGCACGGTATAGACCGATTGGCAGCGGATGAACCCTTGTCGGCACAAATTGCCTGGCTGTCGCACAAAAACCGCTTCGATATTAACCATTTAGAAATTGCACGCTTGGACCGGCGCACAGCTTTGGCATTGGCGGGTCAGCGGTTGCCTCAGGCGGGTGCTTATTTGCAAGACATCCCGCATGACAACGCCGATGTGCAAACCCGAGCCTGGCAAGTTCGTGCGGCCTTGTCATGGCAAGACTGGCCGGGCGTGCTTAAGGCCATAGAACGATTGCCACCTGAAGAAAGAAAATCAGATCAGTGGACTTATTGGAAAGCCCGCTCACTTGAAAGCCTCGGTGACGAAGAAGGTGCGAAGGAAAATTACCAAATCGCTTCGAAGGTGATGGATTATTTTGGCTTTAACGCTGCCGACCAACTGGGTATGGAGTATGCCATTGTCTCAAAGCCGGCAAGAATCGACGAGGTGGAATTGACCCAACTGGCCGAAACCGCCCCATTTCCGGCAATTCGAGAACTTCTCACGCTCAATCGCGAAGGATGGGCCCGTAGCGAATGGTTTCACGCCATCAAATCACTGTCCTCCGATAGACTGCTTACCGCTGCAAAATTGGCCCAAGGCTGGGGCCAGGACAACCTTGCATTGCACACTGCCTCGAAAGCGGGTGCTGGAGATGATTTGTCTTTGCGTTTCCCCCTTGGTTTCAAATCCATACTACTGGAAACTGCCCAGTTACGTGCTGCCGACCCTTCGATAGTCTATGCCATGGTTCGCAGGGAAAGTGCTTTCGATTCCAATGCTGGCTCCACTGCCGGCGCTAGGGGGCTGATGCAACTCATGCCATCTACAGGCGAATTGATGGCTCGGCATTTGGGTGAAATGCCGCCCTCTGCGAATTCTCTATTGGAACCCGAGCGGAATTTGCGTTACGGGATATCCTATTTGAAGGAATTGCTGGATAAGTTCGGCAATCATTTCGCGTTGGCCATAGCCGCCTACAATGCCGGACCTACGCGGGTTGAACGTTGGCTTCCCGCCGAACACCCACTCCCGGCTGACCTATGGGTTGAAACGATTCCGATCATTGAGACTCGGCAGTATGTCGCAGCGGTATTGTCCTATGCCATAATTTACCAAGCCCAATTAAGCCAACCATGGAGAAGGATTCGTGAGTTTCTGCCTGTCGTACCGCCAGGGTCGAAGTCTGCCGCCAAACCTGACCGCTCAGTTTCGGTTCAGGTTTGCGACTAAGCAACGAGTGCATAAGCGATCTAAAATGGTTTTTTTGATTGACGAAGTAAATTTCAGCAGTTTTTTTCTTCCGACTGCTGAATTTATTTTTCAACTGAGCGATAATACGAGCCTTTTTCGAGATCGCTGGTATTAGGAACAATTATAAAAATGCACACTCAGCAAAACAGTTACACGTTGGAGGAATTGCTTAAATGCGGTCGAGGAGAGTTGTTTGGACCCGGCAACGCGGAGTTACCCCTTCCGCCTATGCTGATGTTCGACCGTATCACCCAAATCAGCTCAGAAGGTGGCAACCATGACAAAGGCTTGATCGTCGCCGAATTGGACGTAAGGCCGGATTTGTGGTTTTTCGACTGCCATTTTCAAAATGATCCGGTAATGCCGGGTTGCCTGGGTTTGGATGCCATGTGGCAGATGGTGGGATTTTATCTTGGTTGGATGGGCGGGCCCGGGCGTGGACGCGCATTGGGTGTGGGCGAGGTAAAATTCCGGGGGCAGGTATTGCCGCATAATAAGCTGGTAACCTATCGCATTAACTTAAAGCGTGTGATTATGCGAAAGCTAGTCATGGGTATCGCTGATGCCGAGATGGAATGCGATGGGAAAACCATTTATGAAGCCACCGACCTACGAGTCGGTTTATTCACTTCCACAGACGATTTCTGAGGGAGCTAAAAGGTATGAGACGAGTAGTAGTAACCGGTATTGGGATTGTATCAAGCCTTGGCAATAATAAAGCTGAGGTTAATGCTTCCTTATTCGACGGAATATCTGGAATCTGTTTGAGCGAGGAATATCGTGACATTGGCTTTCGTAGTCATGTGCATGGCCCTATTCGATTAAATCCTGATGAATTGATTGACCGGAAGATCCGCCGTTTCATGGGTGAAGGGGCCGCGTATAATTACCTAGCCATGGTGGAGGCCATTGCCGATTCTGGTTTGGAAGAAAACTTGGTATCCAATCCGCGAACCGGTCTAGTCATGGGTTCGGGAGGGCCTTCCACTGCGAATTTGTTATTGGCCGCCGATACATTCCGTGAAAAAGGGGTTAAGAAAGTCGGGCCTTACATGGTTCCTCGCACCATGAGCAACACCAATTCGGCTTGTCTGGCGACCCCGTTCAAAATCAAAGGCATTAATTACTCCATCAGTTCCGCCTGCGCAACCAGCGCCCATTGCATAGGCAATAGCGCGGAACAAATTCAACTTGGCAAGCAGGACATTGTGTTTGCCGGGGGTGGCGAGGAACTGCATTGGACCCTATCTGTGTTGTTCGATGCCATGGGTGCGCTGTCATCCAAATACAATGACACCCCGAACACGGCCTCCCGACCTTACGACGAAACCCGGGATGGTTTTGTGATTTCCGGCGGGGGCGGTGTGTTGGTGCTGGAAGAACTCGGACACGCCAAGGCCCGAGGTGCAAAAATCTATGGTGAATTAGTGGGTTATGGCGCAACATCGGATGGTTATGATATGGTGCAACCATCAGGGGAAGGTGCTGCACGATGCATGAAGCAAGCCATGTCCACCATCCACGAGCCTATCGACTACATCAATGCTCATGGGACTAGCACACCGGTCGGCGATGTGAAGGAATTGCAAGCAGTTAAAGATGTTTTTGGCGACCATGTACCGCCGCTGGCTTCAACCAAGTCCCTTTCTGGTCATGCTTTGGGTGCCGCAGGGGTTCACGAGGCTATTTATTCACTGTTGATGATGCAAGGGAATTTTATCAGTGCATCGGCCAATATCACTCAGCTTGACCCAGGTGCCGATGGGGTTCCGGTTGTGCTTAACCGGATTGACAATGCCAACTTAAACACAGTGATGTCCAATAGCTTTGGTTTTGGTGGCACGAACGCAACTTTGATTTTTCAGCGGTATGTCGGATAAGCAAGCCGCAGTCCTGCCGCTATCCGAAAAGCAGCGTTTTGAATTCAATAAACTAAAAAAACGATTGCGGCGGCAGGTTGGCGAAGCCATTGCCGATTACGGAATGATCGAACAAGGAGACAAGGTAATGGTGTGCCTGTCCGGCGGCAAGGACTCTTTCACCCTGCTTGACATTCTACTAAGCCTCAAACTCAATGCCCCGATCCAATTTGATATTGTCGCAGTCAACTTGGACCAAAAGCAGCCCGGCTTTCCCGAGCATGTTCTGCCGCAATACTTAACCGAATGCGGCGTTCCTTTCCACATCATCGAGCAAGACACCTACAGCGTCGTCAAGCGAGTCGTGCCGGAAGGCCAGACCACTTGCGGATTATGCTCAAGGTTGAGGCGTGGCGCACTCTACCGCTATGCCAGCGACAATGGAATCACCAAAATCGCCTTGGGTCATCATCGGGACGACATTTTGGAAACGTTTTTTCTAAACCTCTTCCACGGCGGCACACTGAAAGCCATGCCACCCAAATTGCTGAGCGACAACAGCAAGCACATTGTCATTCGTCCATTGGCGTATTGCAAAGAAAGGGACATCACGGAATACGCACGTCTGCGTGATTTTCCGATCATCCCCTGCAATCTTTGCGGTTCGCAGGAAAATCTGCAACGTCAAGCGATGAAAGAGATGCTCAAAGAGTGGGATAAACGCTTTCCAGGGCGACGGGACACTATCTTTGGTGCATTGAAAAATGTCGCGCCCTCGCATCTGGCTGACCCAAACGTGTTCGACTTCACCAATCTGGAGTCCTTACGCAATAGCCACCGGTGCGAAACCGATAACGACGAAGGCTTGGATATTTTGTCGATGTGAGCGGCCCTGCGTTTCGATTGGAAGTGCGAAAGCTTAAACTGACATTCAGTGCACCAGGCGACATGGCATCTTTTGCTTAGCCGCCAGCTACACCCAATCCAAACTCAAAACCACGCTTATCTAACCACCATATTAACCGCCTCAATGGATTCGCGTAGCTTTGACGAAGCCAGCCGATAACGTCGATCAGCCACTGAACACAATCCGCCCGTCATCATCAGCAACCCACCCAACCAAATCCAACGTATGAACGGTTTGACGTAAACGCGGACGGTCCAAGCCCCTTTGTCCATGGGTTCGCCCAAGGCAACATATAAATCGCGGAATAAGCCCGGATCAATCGCCGCTTCGGTCATGGTATTGCGTTGCACTTTATAGACTCGCTTCTGCGGTTTGAGATCAGTGACTGGCTTGTCGTTTTTGGAGACTTCAAAATTACCTTCTTTGGCCCGGTAATTAGGCCCAGAAACATCGGTCACACCCAAAAATTTGAAATTATACCCGCCTATTTCAGTGGATTCGTTGGGGGCAAGTCGGACTATTTTCTCCACACTATATTGGTTGGACAGCACTGCGCCGACTAAAAACACCGCCGCACCCAAATGTGCGAACGTCATCCCGTAAATGCTAGGTGACTGGCTACGCAAACCTTCCCAAACATTGGCCCTAAGACTAATTCGGGCATACAGCGACATTAAAGCACCGGCAGCCAACCAAATCGCCATACCCAGACCCGCCATGGCTTTAATGTCATCAGCTTTGAAAAATATCGCAACCAAACCTATGCCGATTACCCAAGAAGCCACAAAAACCGGCCACATCCGTTTGACAATGCGGTTGGCATCGGCTTGTCGCCACGCAAACATCGGTGCAATTCCAGCCAGTAGGAACATTGGAGCCATCACGGGTGCGAACACGGCAGTGAAATAGGGTGAGCCGACCGAGATTTTCCCTAGGCTCAGCGCATCCAGCACCAGCGGATACAGCGTTCCCAATAAAATGCTCGCCGCAGCCGTCACCAACAGAATGTTATTCAACAGCAACAAGTTTTCTTTGGAAACGAAGGCATAACTCGCATTATCCTTCACCATCGGTGCGCGAATCGCATACAGCAACAGCGAACCGCCGACCACCACGCCCAAAAACACCAAGATGAACAAGCCGCGAGTGGGATCGGACGCGAAAGCATGTACCGAGGTTAACACACCGGAACGCACGAGGAAAGTGCCCAACAAGCTTAACGAGAACGCAAACAAGGCCAGCAATACCGTCCATGCCTTGAACGCGCCGCGTTTCTCGGTGACTGCCAATGAATGCAGCAAGGCCGTTGCCACCAACCACGGCATGAACGAAGCGTTCTCCACTGGGTCCCAAAACCACCAACCGCCCCAACCAAGTTCATAATAAGCCCACCAAGACCCTAGCGTTATACCGAAGGTCAAGAAAATCCAAGCCACTAAGGTCCAAGGCCGCGACCACCGCGCCCAAGCCGAATCCAAAGACCCCCCCAATAAAGCCGCTATGGCAAAACTGAACGCCACACTCAACCCCACATAGCCCATGTAAAGCATCGGCGGGTGAATGGTCATGCCGAAATCTTGCAATAGCGGGTTCATGTCATTGCCATCCGCAGGCGATGGCACGATACGGTCAAATGGGTTGGACGTAAACAGGATGAATAATTCGATGCCAATGCTGGTCAATGCCATCACACCCAAGACACGAGCCAACATTTCTTCATTCAAACTGCGACTGAACAGTGTCACCGCGAATGTCCAAAGCCCTAATATGAACGCCCATAACAACATCGAGCCTTCATGCGCCCCCCACACTGCCGTGATGCGGTAATACAAAGGCAAGGAGCTATTGGAATGTTCGGCAACATATAGCACCGAAAAATCATTGCTGACAAACGCAATCGCAAGGCAGACAAAAGCGGTCAGCAAAAACAAAAAATGTGAACGGGCCGCCGGTTTGGCGACTGCCATCCACAACGCAATGCCGCTTTGTGCGCCCCACAGTGGGAATAGGGCTTGGATGACTGCCATCATCAGCGCCATCACTAAAGCAAAATGTCCGAGTTCGGCGATCATTTTTGATAATCCTTGTAAGCTTCAGGCGGCAGTTGCCCGCTTTTCTTCAGGGCATCGCCCACTTCCGGCGGCATGTAGTTTTCATCATGCTTGGCAAGCACCTCAGACGCTTCAAAAATTCCCTGCCCGTTCAATTTGCCAATGGAGATGATGCCTTGCCCCTCTCGGAACAAATCAGGCAAAATCCCAGTAAACACCACTGGCACAGTGGCTACGCCGTCGGTCACATCAAAACGCACCGTGACCCCTTCTGAACGTTTGACGCTGCCTTTAACGACCAAGCCGCCAACGCGGAAAGTGTAATCCTTCGGCGCCTCGCCCGAAGTCACTTGGCTAGGCGTATAAAAATACAGCAGATTCTTTTGGAAAGCGGTCAGTGCTAAAAACACTGCACCCGCCACACCGGCCAAGATCAGCCCAACTAAAACCATGCGTTTTTGACGAGGGGTCATGGTCTGGGCCTCTCTAGCTTGAATAAGCGTTCAATGCTCTTGCGCACCTCGGCATTACGCCGATAGGTTAAAAACAAATTGAAAACTAAGACGGCAGTGGCAACGCCGTAAGCCGTCCAAACGTAAAAGGCGTAACCGCCCATGGCAAAAAACTGTTCAAGATTCATAGCATAGATAACGGGTTTAGGTAAATTACGGACGGCATTATGCAAGTCACTTCGGGTATTCCCAATAGATGGTTTCTACCAATTTGAGATGAGTTCATCGCAAGGGCCTACTCCGAGACAGTGCAAAACCAGTTTCCAAGCAAAAGTGTGGAAAGCAGAATGGGATATGGTAACTTGATTTAGCAAAGTTGGACGGTTATGACATTTTAACTAATTTTATGTCGCATCGTCGCTTTGTTGCCGGGTTTTTTCCTAATTAATGCAATCGTCATGTCCGAAAATTCAAAGAATCCAGCCTGTATGAATAACTGATGTTACGCAACGGCCTAGGGTTGGAGCGTCAAAGCCTGTCCTGACTTAAAACTCCACGAACACACGCCAGACCCAATAATCAAACGCAGGCCGCCCAACCACTTCGAATTCGTGCAACCATTTGACCGACATGGTCACATCACGCCCGCCCCAAACCGGTGTGTACATTAAAGCCGGGCCTATTGTGGAGGCTTCGATTCGTGGATACAGATACGTGTCCGCCGGCGCGGAATCGGCGGTCATTTGCCGGTAATAACTGCCCGTCACCCCGATGGCGAAATGGTCATGCAGATAATGGGCAACCGTATAATCAAAATGGAACTCATCGCCACTTTTATAATCAGTGGAATGATTGACTAGATTGTTCATATAGCCGAAAACCAAATTCAATTCATTATGTCCAGGCAGGTTCCACGTCAATTCGGCCAGATGGTCGAAGGTCCAGATGTTTCTGGCCAAATTCAATTCGCCTTTTTGATAATAACCGGTTGGCGCAACAATGCCTTCAAAAACCAACACCGTCACGTCCGTCCATTTCCAGTTAAGCCCGAATGGTACAAGATAAAAGTCCGCCAGTCCAAACCGTCCTACATTATTGGTGCCGCTATTGTCCCAAGCGCCCATCACGCCTGGATAGACACCCAGCAAATAGTGTCCGCCTAAGATATCCCATTCGGTCACATGGATAATGCCCGGCATTTCCAAAACCGATCCTGTTTTCCCACTGGTGTCTGCGTAGGTCGCAAAAAAATTATTGAAAAATGTGCCTTTGTCCGGCAACACTGCCACGGCAAAGTCGCCGTAAAATCCCGGCAAATAATTTGAGCCACCTCCCTCAGTGGCCATCACACTCTGCATCAATAAAAGACCCATGCATGCACAGGACAATTTTGGCAAAAGACCACCAAGCATATGAAAATTCAATATTTTATTATTCATAACCATAAAACGGGTTGAAGTTGTTTACAAAAAGAAACCATTACATTCACCCCAACAGTAAAATACTCATAGTGAACAACCATTAACCAACGATAGAATATGGGTTATTTTCTTTGAAATTATACGCCAACAATTGCCGGAATCAGTGATTGATTAACCAAACCAAGTCCATGACCATTGATAAAACCATATTATGCCACTAGCATTTTTTAGGCTTAAACAACCCGTCAAATTGGAGCAAAAACGCGAGGTTTTGCTCCATTCATGGATATGGCATGCTTATGTGCGGGCTGCACTGATTCCTTTGCTGATCGTCGAAATGGCCTTGTTGGGTGTCTACCTGTATTCGCACGATTGGGCACGTCAAGAGAACATCGCCACCGTCAAAACATTGGCTGAGGAAGAATTAGTGCGCATGGTTGAAAATCAAGCGGAATCGATCACTCAGCAACTTGCCGCCGTGTCGCAACTGACGGAACTGTTTCGCTTGGAAACACAAGAGGCTCTGGCACGGTCTTCCACGCCCGGAAATGAAGACCCATCCCGCTATGCCCTAAGCCCGGAAGGCGTGTTGCATACCAAACAAAAGGATGGCAGGGCCGCTCTCTACTATAGCGGCATAGTGAAAGTAGGGCCATCCGAAAGGGAAAAAGTTGCCCGTAGCGCACGCATTGATGCGACTATGCAGCGAATCACACGGGTCAATCCGTTGGCGGTGCAAGCCTATTTGAACACCCACGACTCCATGAATCGGATTTGGCCGTTCATCGACGTACTGTCGCAGTACACACCCAAGATGGATATTCCCTCATTCAATTTTTATTACGAAGCAGACGCAGCCCACAACCCACAGCGACGCACGGTGTGGACCGATGCCTATCTAGACCCGGCGGGACTGGGTTGGATGGTATCATCCATCTCACCCGTTTATAACGGCAACTTTCTGGAAGGCGTGGTCGGACTAGACATCACCTTGGATGCCATTATCAAGCAAGTCTTGGCTTTGCCTATCCCTTGGCAAGGTTTCGCGGTGTTGGTTAGCAAGGAAGGGGTTTTATTGGCGCTGCCTAAAAAGGGTGAAGCCGTGCTTGGGCTGAAGGAGTTGCTGACCCACGATTACACAGAAGCCATACGTGAAGAACAATTCAAACCTGACGAATTTAATATCTTCCGCCGAAAAGACATGGGCATGCTGGGCATGGCATTGTCAGAACGGGAAAAAGGCTTCGCCCCCATACACTTTGCCGAGCCTTATCTGGTAGCGTGGAAAACGCTGCCCGCCACCGGATGGCGACTGGTGGTGTTTGCCCCCGAAAACGAGATTTTCAAACCGGCCCGACATTTGGCAGACCGATTGACAAAAGTGGGTTGGTGGCTGCTGGGGGGGTTGATAGTATTCTATGCGGTATTTTTCTGTTTCCTGTACTGGCGGGCAATACGGGTTAGTAGAGACATTGCCGACCCACTGATGGGTATTGAAGAAATGGCTAAACGGATCGGTGAAGGCGACTTTGCCCCCGAACCCCCTCGGTTTAAAGTTCGAGAATTTCAAAATACTGTCCATCAAATGTTGCTGACTGGCGAAAAGCTAGGCATTGCAGAACATCAACTTCGAGAAGCCACAAAGCTTGCCGAAAATGCAAACCGCGCCAAAAGCGAATTTCTCGCCAACATGTCTCATGAGATACGCACCCCGATGAATGGCATCATCGGTCTGTCACAACTGGCGTTAAATCAAGATGTCAACCTCGAAACGAGGGATTTTTTATCTAACATTCTTGTATCATCACAAAATCTATTGGGCATTCTGAACGACATTTTAGACATATCCAAAATTGAGGCCGGTCGCATGGCCTTGGAAAAAACACCATTTGAGTGGGACATTGTGCTGTATTCCCTTCGCAGCCTGTTTGAGGAACCTGCTCGAAGCAAAGGTTTGGATTTTCAAATTCAGGCAGACAGTAACATACCGCCATGGCTGAATGGTGACTCCCTGCGCCTACGACAAATCCTCGCCAATTTGCTCGGCAATGCGATCAAATTCACTGAGCAAGGGAGCATCACCTTGAAAGTCACATTGAAACAATGCAAAGGCTCGAAAGCACGGCTGAATTTCAGCGTGACAGACACCGGGATCGGAATCAGCGAAGAGGACCAACACAAATTGTTCAAACCTTTTAGCCAAGTGGACGGTAGCATCACCCGACGCTTTGGCGGATCAGGATTGGGGTTGGCCATCAGCCATAAGCTTTTGCAGTTGATGGGCAGCTCATTTACAGTCAATAGCCAACAGGGATTGGGTACGACATTCGATTTTGAACTAGAGATAGAGATAGCCCACAAACCCTATATGGCTACCCCAAGTCAAAAAAACCAACCCACTGAACCCGGCAAACTTGCTCAAACCCTTGCTGAAAAGGCCGCCAAACTAGCAGGTGTGCGAATCCTAGTGGCGGAAGACAATTTGGTCAACCAAAAGGTCGCTATGAAGTTCTTACAACTATCTGGGCTGAAGGTGGAGGCGGTCGTTAACGGAGAACAGGCACTTGCCATTCTTGAGGAGCAGGAGTTTGAGGCCATACTGATGGATGTGCATATGCCTATCATGGACGGAATGGAAGCCACGCGCCGCATTCGAGCCAGTTCGTCACCTTATAGTGACATACCTATCATCGCCTTATCCGCCGGGGTGACTTTGGAAGAGCAGTCAAAATGCCTTGAATCCGGCATGAACGACTTTTGTGGCAAACCCTTCACCCCAGACGATTTGATCAAAACAATCAACCGGTGGGTCAGGTGAAAATCAAACTATCCAGGCATGATTTCCCGAAAATCATCCACTGCCATGAATTCGCTAATGAGGCGGGCTGGGCGAGTTGAATCATGCTTGCGAACAGCAACAAGGTGGCGTATGCCAAAGGTTCGTGCGGAACGCAGCACTGGCAAGCTATCGTCCACCAACAGGGTGCGTCCGCAAGAAAATGCCTGCACATTTCTCAAGCCACCCCAAAAACTGGGGTCTTCCTTGGGTTTTCCGAGTTCGTGGGAACTCACAATGGCATCAAAAAAAAACCTCAGATGGGTTTTGTCCATTTTCAGGCCCAGACTCATGGGATGGGCATTGGTGACCAGCACCAAACATTTGCCAATGGCGCGGACTGCATCAAGAAATTCCGTCACATGGGGCAATACAGCGATAAGCCCGGAAATCTCCTGTTTCAAGGCAGGAAGATCCAAATCAAGCTGTGCGCTCCAGTAATCCAAACAATACCATTCAAGCCGTCCTTCCATGGCCTTGAACTTCGGCAACAATATGAGATTTGCTTCACCTTCAGACAAACCATGCCGTTGCGCATAGTGCTGCGGGACAAATTCAAGCCAGAACCGATTATCGAAATTCAGGTCAAGCAAGGTTCCGTCCATATCAAGAAACACGGTGTCAATGTCATCCCAATCAATCATGAGTTAATATTACTTTCAATGTTCGTTACACCCGACCAACCATCTCAATTGCATTAGAGTCAAATGAGCAGCAGCCAAGGAAATTTTTCGACCCCCATTATGAAGGCACCTTCCCGTTTTTTGGAAGCTGTGCTGGCCTTGGCGATCAAGTCAGGTGAAAAAGTCCTTGAAATCTATGGATCGAATTTCCAGGTGGCACAACTGCCGGATCAAACCACGCTGACCGACGCGAATCTGGTTTCACACCATTTCCTAACCGAAGCATTGCAAGCCCTGAGTGGCGGGTTCCCCGTATTATCGCAATTTTCCTCCATTCCTCCTTTTGACGAGCGTAGGGAATGGGAAACCTATTGGCTCATTGGCCCACTTGACGGTACGCTGGAATTCACCCGGCACATAGACGAATTTACCATCAATATTGCCCTGATCCACCAACACAAACCCGTGCTAGGGATCGTCTATGCACCGGCATTGCAAACTTGCTATTTTGCCGCAGAGGGTTGCGGGGCGTTCAAGAAAGTTGGCGATACGGAACCACAACAAATACAGGTGCGTATGCAAGCTCCGACTCAGCCTTTTGTCGTTGGCAGCCGACTGCACCCCAATCCAGGCATTGAGTTTTACCTAAAACAGCTTGGCGAACATCATTTTAACCCGATGGGCAGTGCATTGAAATTCTGCCAAGTGGCAGAAGGGGAAGCCGACCTCTATCCTCGCATCGGACTCACCAGCGAATGGGATACCGCTGCGGCCCAGTGCATTGTCGAAACTGCGGGCGGGGCAATCACCGATCTCCAAGGTAAACCGTTGCTTTACAACGCCAAGGCTTCCATGGTGAATCCCTTTTTTCTAGCTTACGGCGATAAAACCAAACCCTGGACCCGCTTTGCCGAAGGCATCACGGGTTCGCCAAGTTCCGCCCCGCCGCCGCCCTCACCCTTGCTGAAAGCGGTAGTGGAATTAGTCATGGAAGCGGGAAAACGGGTGATGGCGATTTACTCGACGGATTTTCGTGTGGGCACAAAAGCCGACGGTTCCCCATACACTGCCGCCGACTTGGTGTCCCATCATTATCTGACGGAACAGTTGGAGACCTTGCAAGGCCATTTTCCTGTCCTATCCGGGGAATCATTTGCCGTGCCTTTCGAGGAACGCAGTTCGTGGGAAAGCTATTGGCTGGTCGATCCTATGAATGGTGCTGAGGAATTTATCAAACGCAATGGTGAATTTACCGTCAACGTTGCGCTGATCCATCGCAACAAGCCAGTGTTGGGGGTAGTCTATGCACCATCGCAGCAGACCTGTTATTTTTCCGCCGACGGGTGTGGGGTTTTTAAATGCGTAGGCGAATCGCCTCAAGTGGAAATCCGTCCAAGGGTTCATGCATTGCAAAAGCCGGTCATAGTTGCCAGTGACTCGGAACTGAACCCAAAATTGAAGGCTTATTTGAACAACTGGAACGATTGCGAAGTAAAAACTATCGGAAGTTCGCTCAAACTTTGCAAAATTGCAGAAGGTGAGGCTGATTTTTATCCCTGTCTTTCCGCCTCCTACGAATGGGACACGGCAGCCCCCCATTACCTAGTCGAGTCTGTTGGCGGCAAGGTGGTTGACTTGCACGGCGACGCTTTGCGCTACAACGCCAAAGCATCGCTACTCAACCCCTATTTTTTTGTTTATGTCGATTCATCGCGGGATTGGAAGTTTGATGCCATGGACTTGCAGACTTTGGAAAAGCTATTGGCTGCCTGAAGCCATTCAACCTTACAGCTTACGCTATTGACTGAACAAGCGTTTACGAGTAGTTTTAACGGTTTATTTGATTTGATTGTTTACATTTTGACGGGCGATCAAAAACGCCCCAATTCATTATACAGAGGGTAATAAAGTGGAGCTCAGCGGTGGGGAAATTTTAGTCCAATGCCTGATTGACGAAGGCGTTGAATACATATTCGGCTATCCAGGCGGTGCAGTGTTGCACATTTATGATGCCTTGTTCAAACAGGACAAGGTCAAGCATATCCTGGTTCGCCACGAACAAGGTGCGACTCATGCAGCCGACGGCTATGCCCGTTCCTCGGGTAAACCGGGGGTCGTGTTGGTGACTTCAGGTCCCGGCGCGACCAATGCCGTCACTGGCATCGCCACCGCTTACATGGACTCCATACCCATGGTCATACTCAGCGGACAGGTTCCCATGGCGGTGATTGGCAGTGATGCCTTCCAAGAAGCCGATATTTCCGGCATCACCCGCCCCTGTGTGAAACACAATTTCTTGGTCAAAGATGTCACTAAGCTGGCATCAACCATCAAGAAAGCCTTTTATCTTGCCACGACAGGCAGGCCCGGACCCGTATTGGTCGATATTCCCAAAAACTTGACCGACCCTAGGGTCAAAGTTCCTTACGAATATCCCAAAACCATGACCTTGCGTTCTTATAATCCGCATGTCAAAGGCCATCGTTGGCAGATGAAAAAAGCTGTCGATTGTCTGCTGGAAGCCAAGCGACCGATGATTTACACGGGTGGCGGCATTATTTTGGGCGAAGCCTCTGCCGAACTGACGGAACTGACCAGATTATTGGGTTATCCAATCACCAACACGCTAATGGGCTTGGGCGCTTACCCCGGCACGGATAAACAGTTTGTCGGCATGTTGGGTATGCACGGAACCTATGAAGCCAACATGGCAATGCACGAATGCGATGTGTTGTTTGCTGCCGGGGCGCGTTTCGATGACCGCATCACCGGCATCATCGCCGAGTTTTGCCCTCATGCCAAAATCATCCACATAGACATTGACCCCTCTTCGATTTCTAAAAACGTTAGGGTTGACATACCCGTTGTCGGCGAATTGAAACCCGTTCTGACGGAAATGATTGAACTGGTCAAGTCCAGCGACAGGAAACCAGACCCGGTCGCATTGACTAACTGGTGGAAGCAAATTGACGGTTGGCGCTCACTTGACAGCTTAGGCTTTGACCGAGACGCTGATGTGATCAAACCTCAATACGTGGTAGAGCAGTTATGGGAAATGACCCATGGCGATGCGTATATCACCTCCGACGTGGGCCAGCACCAGATGTTTGCCGCACAATTTTATAAATTCGACAAACCGCGTCGTTGGATCAACTCCGGCGGCTTAGGCACGATGGGCTTCGGAATGCCGGCTGCCATCGGAACCAAACTCGCGTTCCCCGATGCGGATGTCTACTGCATCACGGGTGAGGCCAGCATCCAAATGTGCATACAGGAATTGGCGACAGCCCGCCAATACCGGACTGCCATCAAGCTTGTGAACCTCAATAACGGTTACATGGGCATGGTCAGGCAATGGCAGGAATTCAGCTATGGAAGCCGCTATTCGCAAACTTATTTGGAAGCGCTGCCGGATTTCGTCAAACTGGCGGAAAGCTATGGTCACTTGGGCTTGCGCATCGACAAAAAAGCCGATGTGCGACCAGCGCTTGAGGAAGCCCAAAGGCAAAAAGACCGGACGATATTCCTCGACTTCCACATTGACCCGACTGAGAACGTCTATCCTATGATTGAAGCCGGCAAGGCCCACAATGACATGCGCCTCGCCCCCGGCGTGAACCCCGACGCGGAGCTTGCCTAACCATGAGTCATATAATCTCCATTCTGATTGAAAACGAATCGGGCGCCTTGGCCCGTGTGGCTGGTTTGTTCTCCGCCCGTGGCTACAACATCGAATCCTTGACCGTTGCACCGACCCAAGACCCTACGCTATCGCGCATGACCTTGGTCACCACCGGAAACCCGGAAATCATCGAGCAAATCACCAAGCAACTGAATAAGTTGATTGATGTGGTTAAGCTGATTGACATTTCCGAATCCACCCACATCGAGCGTGAGTTGATGATGGTGAAGGCTCGCGCAGTGAACGGTGGGCGTGAAGAAATCATGCGGCTGACCGAAATCTTCCGGGGCAACATCCTTGACGTGACTCCCACCACGTACATCATCGAAATCACTGGCGAGAAATCCAAGCTGGATGCGTTCTTGAACACCGTGGGCGAAGATAACATCATTGAAGTCGTCCGCTCTGGCACGACTGGCATTTTGCGCGGTGAACGCGGGTTGATCGTTTAATTCGCTGTAAATAAACCCTCTCCCTTCGGGGGAGGGTTTAGATGAAGGTAGCCTATAATCTTGCTTGGTCGGCAAAAATCCTTACTCTGACATTACCCGAGGTGACATTATGGAATGGGCTGAGGTTTGCATTGATCCCAATCTGAAAGGTCTACCCTACAAGATAGAACTCGACCAATGGGGTCAGATCGTCATGAGTCCCGCCACCGTTCACCATGTCTTATTGCAAAATGCCATCGCCGACTGGCTAAAAGCACTCTCTTCAAACGGTAAAGCCTTGCTGGAACTCCCCATCCAAACCGCCGAAAACGTCAAAGTCCCTGACGTGGTTTGGCTATCGCCTGAACGTTATGAACTCATCAAAAACAGTGCCGTCAGTCCGATGGCGCCAGAAATCTGCATCGAAGTCCAATCCCCCGGCAATACCCTTGCCCAAATGATGCATAAAAAAGATTTATTCTTGGCTGCAGGGGCTTTGGAATTTTGGCTGTGCGATGACAAGGGGAAATTGTCGTTTTATGATGCTAAGGGGATTATTGAAAATTCACGTTTGGTGACGGGGATGCCATGCAGCATTATGCTGGAATAATTTAATAAAATTACCTACTGTAAATACAATCTTTTAACCCTTTACTTATTAGGAGAGCATTATGATTACAACTACAGCCAAAGTCCTACGTTCGACCGCTAACGGTGTTGCCTATGTATCCGTTATTTCCAACAATGAGGTAGCCGCATTTTCATTCGACAAAATAAAAGGTTACAAAGGCGAGACAGCAAACGAACTCGGTCTGTCGGATGGAAAATTAGTGACAGTTGAATATAGCGACGATTCACATGAAATCCAATCAGTAGTAATTCAGACACAATAAAAGATATGAAATGTTATCTTGACCCATCGGAAGCTCACCTAGCAACAAAAACATGGAAACCTGACGGGCCTATACCTCTTAAAATAAGGAACTTTGGGTATTGTGCGGATTTATCCACTTGGCTTCCCGGTGATTTAATCCTGGTTAGTTCCAATAAGCCTAGCTTAATCCAGAATGCCATACGCAAAGTACAAGGGCAAGGTTATCCAAACGAGCATGCCCGATGGGAACATGCGGCTGTTTATATTGGTGAAGCAGCACTGTGCGAAGCCACAATGATGGGAGTGTGTGTTAGCAACGTCTATCAATATGTTGGAAATCATTTAATCAAAATCCGAAGCTTGGAAACGCTTCCTTTACGGATTTCCAATCATTAACTCAGTATGAGCCACATCCAAACCTACCGCCGTGAATTGGACGACTATCGCCGCATTGCCGGGTCTTGGAATGAAGGCACGGTATCTCAAGCCTTCGCCAGTCTGTTGAAAGCCGAAGGCGCAGAACACAAACTGATTTTCACCCAACAACATGCGTTCAAGTCTAGGGACGGCGCGTCTTTGCGGGCTGACGGCGCATTAGTGGACCGCTTGCGGCTGGTGCATGGGTTTTGGGAAGCAAAAGACAGCAAGGACGATTTGGACAAGGAAATTGCCGCCAAACTCGCTAAAGGCTACCCCTCCGACAATTTGATTTTTGAAGACACCATCAACGCCGTGTTGTATCAACATGGCGATGAAGTGTTGCGCGTCCCGCTGTCCGACGATGCCTCGCTACAAAAACTACTAGACCGTTTCTTCGGCTATCTGCCTAGGGATGTGGTCGATTTCCAAATTGCCAAGGACAAGTTTCTCGCCGAACTGCCGCAGGTTGCCAAGGCACTGAGCGACATGTTGGCTAAAGCTTATGACGAAAACAAGGATTTCAACACCAAATCGGCGGAGTTTTTGGATTTGTGCAAACGCGCCATCGGCGAGCGTGTCACTCAAAAGCACATCGACGAGATG
>CAIWDB010000530.1 GCA_903911305.1 uncultured Methylococcaceae bacterium
ATGGAACCGTGATAATCGAACGGGTTCCCGTGCGGCGATTCTGGTCAATGAATTGGTCGGACGCGGAACCGGAAGGCAAAGCACTGACATTGACCGTGCCTTGCTGGAGGTTCTCGAAAAACCAATCGCTGGCGGTGTTCGCCATGCTGGTTTTCCAGTTATACCGGGTTGTGGAGTTGCCACCCCAGCGGCTGACTGGGAGGCGCAAATCAGCCGCCAGCGACTCGTCGGCAAAGTTCATGCCGTAGATGTCGTCGCTAATCGGGTGCCGGTTTGTGTTTATGTCAATGCTCAACGAAACGGGTTGCACCGTGCCGCCGAGCAGCGTGATGTCGTCAAGGTAATAGACGGGCTGAACCCCGCCGGTGGCTTCCTGCCAATACAAATCGGTGAGCGTCGCCGGACTGCCCAATTGATTAAATCCGATGGTGACTTGCGTCCATGCATTGGCTTGCAAGGTCAAAGCATAGCTGTGGTTGGTGTCGCCATTGGCGACGACTGCAATCCGTTGCCCACCCACACTGCCGCCATTAACCCAAAAACTGATGCGATCATAGGTTTTGGCGTCGTAAGCTGCGTTTGGATGCAGATAAAGCCCTGCCCATGCCGACGTGTATTGCACGGAAAGTGACCGCGAACCACTATGAACCGGTGCGGAACTGGAAAAATTAAGGGTGGTGCCCCATGACCAGTTTTGCCAATCGGCAACAAGGGCGTCCGCGTAGACCGGGATGTCGCCCGCGCAGGCTGGCTTCCCCGCGACAAGGACAAAACAAACCAATGATAGAACGGCCATCAACCGACTAAAAGCTTTGCATTTCACATTGTTCATAACGCCCCCATCGCAGGTGTCTTTACTTGATTAATGCCCTAATTATAGTCAACTTACTATTAGCCAAGCCGAAATACCAAAGCTAATGTCAACTTTCTTGCATCTGCTTGAAAATTTCGAAAATGAAGGATTTTTGCCAGTGTGCGGGTTCGGCCCCGCGACCCGGATCAAGACCTATGGTTTTTATCAGTGCGTGAGGACTGGACGCGACCGGTAAGGCCGCCAACGCCAAACGCACCTTTTTGGAATTGGCGGTTGGCAGGCAGTTTTTCCATCATGCGCATTCGGCCAAGTGCGGCCATAGCCTCATCCAATGAATTCGTCACAGGGATGCCAGCTTCGTGGGGAATTCCTGTCGTTTCCACATATTGCTCCTGTCCATGTCAACTTTTCTGACGCATTAAATAAGGATTGCCGCCCTACAGCCGCTCCAAGGGTAAAAGCGTGAGAGCCAAGTCATACTGTCCTCGAAAGGCGGAAACCGAGGTTGTGGCCGCGGCTCGCCGGGCCGTTGCCGTCGCGGCTCGCCGAGCGGCAGTTGCCAGCGTCGTTGTTCCAGGAGCCGCCGCGAACAACACGGTAGGAGCCGCTCGCAGGGCCACTCGGGTTCTCACTCGCAGACTGCTCGCGCCCACTCGCAGAGCCACTCGCACTCTGCTCGCTGGCACTCGCAGGGTGCTGTGGCTTGCTCGTAAACTGCTGGTAGTA
>CAIWDB010000531.1 GCA_903911305.1 uncultured Methylococcaceae bacterium
ATTCAATTCCTCGGTTTCACATAATTTAAGGGTGATCGGTGGCGCGGTTCCGTAAGCTTCGTGTATATGTGCTACAAGCCTGTCAAGGCTTGCCCATTCCCGCACTGATTTCCTAGCGGTAATCAGTGTCAATTGCTCTTTTCTCCAAGTGAGGTCAATGCTGATTTGATACCTTCCGCCAGTTGTTTGGGTGATGATGAAATTTCTGACCACTTTATTTTTAACGCTAATGGCAAGTTCCATTTCAGAGATGGTCATGCCTGATTTCCTCTATAACGTATTTTTCAATACTCGAACCTCCAACCTTTTTAATGCAACCTAAGTTATGTCTCATAATGGTTTTTTTATAACCTCGTCTGTTTTATTTTTTTGTCATGGCGTGTTGACTGTTTTGGTTGCGTCATAGTGTGGTTTGCCGTTTAGGTTGGGATAGGTTTTCTTGCACCCGTCCTTATACCCAGAGCAACCCCAGAAATCATATCCGCCCTTCCCTGCCTTGATCCTATGCACCAAAGCCCGGTTGCATTGCTGGCATAGATATTCAGATAACGCCATTGGAAGTTTTGGCAGACCCGGCTCACCTTCATTGTCCGGTAGCGTCGTATTGCAATCGGGGAATGAAGCGCAGCCCCAGAAATAACCCGTTTTGCCCTTGATGCGGTTTAATGGCTTGCCGCATGAGGGGCATGGATGCTTTGGTACAACCGATAAGCCAAGTTCCCCAATCTCACGGCTCAGATTGGCATGGACGGCTTGAATAATGGCTTTGTACGACGCTTCGCCCTGTGCAATGCGGTCTAGGTCTTGCTCGATTTGGCGGGTATAGCCCAGTTCAATGAATTGGAATTTACGCACCAGCGAATCCACGACCAAACAACCTGTTTCAGTCGGGACAAGGTTCTTTTTAACCGTGGCGACGTACTCGCGGCTGATGATGTTTTCCATGATGGCGGCATAAGTGGCCGGTCGGCCCACGCCCTCGGATTCAAGCTTTCTAATCAAGCTGGCCTGGGTGTACCGACTTGGCGGCTGGGTCTTTTTTTCCAGCAGCTTGCCAAGGGCAACGCTGAGGGTTTGCCCATGTGCGAGGTCGGGAATTGGGTTAGCCGGTTCGTTGTCGTTTGCGGCTTCTTCCGTCTGGTCGCCATCGAGCAATTTGAGCCAACCGCTGTATACCAGTGTCCTACCCTTGGCTTCAAATTCAACGGCCTTGCCGTCGATTGGCTCCACAGCCTCAAGCCGCGCCGTGCGGACGGCGTAACGGGCATCCGCCAGTTGACAGGCTATCGCCCGTAGCCGAATCATCGAATAAAGGGCGCGTTGATCGGATGTTTCCCCGGCATCTTCAATCTCCCAATGCGTGGGCGTTATCGCTGGATGGCCCTCTTGCGCACCTTCCGGGGCTTTGAATTTCCTTGGCCTTTCAGCCATGTCCAGGCCCATCTTGACCGCCACCGCGTAAATGTCACTCAGCGAATCGTCCGAGACATTGGGGTTGTCGGTGCGATGGTAGGTAATGTGGCCTTGCTCATAGAGCTTTTGCGCGGCCTCCATCGTTGTTTTGGGGTCAAGGCCGAGGGTGACGCTTGCGGCCTGTTGCAAGGTCGAAGTCGTGAACGGGGCCGGCGGACTTCGCTTGGCTTCTGTCTCGTCGAAGCTTTTCACCAGTACGATTTTGACTTCCGACACGGCGGTGGCAAAAGCCCTGTCCATGAAATAAGGGTTGTCAGCCGTGACGAAGTTTGGCCTTGTCAGCCATTCCGCCGAATATTCGATTGGCGCGAAATCCTGTGCCGGTTTACTTTGATTTTTCGCGTAGGCGAAAATCAGCAGCGCACCGAAATGATGGGTGACTTTGAAATCTTTTATCTGGCGTTCACGTTCGACCACCAGATAGACAGCGGGGCTTTGCACCCGGCCAGCCGAAAGCCGTTCCCCGGTTTGTCGGCTGAGTTCGGGGCTGACCATGTAACCCACCCGCCGGTCCAAGACCCGGCGGGCCTCTTGTGCTGCCACCCGCTTCACGTCGATGGTTCGCGGATTGTTGAGTGCGGTCTTGACGGCGGTAGGCGTGATTTCGTTGAAAGTCACCCGCAGCGGGTTGTCCAACCTCAAGCATTGCTGCAAGTGCCAACTGATGGATTCGCCTTCGCGGTCGGGGTCTGTCGCCAGATAAACCGCATCGGCCTGTCTGGCCAACGCCTTGAGTTTGGCAATAACGGCTACCCCGCGCTCGATAAGCTCATACTGCGGTTTGAAGTCGGGAGGCTCAATGCCCATTTCCCTCGTTGGCAAATCGCGCACATGCCCGACGCTGGCGGCGATCTGCCAACCATCGCCGAGTATGGCTTTAAGTTTGGGGATTTTTCCGGGCGATTCGATAATCATGAGCTTCATTGTGAGTAAACCATGACGCCCTGATGGTTCGCCTCGCTGTAGACATTGATTGAAGACTCTACTGGCTGTGTCGGCTGTGCCGGTTTGTCCGACGCGCTGGCAATGGCAGTGGTTTTATTAGCCGGTTCAATGGGCTTTTCCACGGTCACCATAGCCGGTTTTGGCCTAATGACTTCGGCTATCGTGGGCTTGTGTGAGGCATTGACCAAGGGTATTGGCTGAACTGTTGCCGGGGCATTTTCGACAATGGATGCCTTGTCCGGCATGTTCCTGAGTACCTTGCCGACATAGCCGTTTCTGAATCCCTGCAAAAAGTTTCCGGTGTTGTAGGCGGATAACGCCACCTGTAATGCTTGGTCTTCCGGGTACTGCTGAATGGC
>CAIWDB010000532.1 GCA_903911305.1 uncultured Methylococcaceae bacterium
GATCCACCCATTTTTGATCGTTTACTTGCTTAAGTCGGTCCAGATCGTCGCGCTTGACGAGTCGATCATAGTCCATAATAAGATTAAGCTTGGCTCGCTTAACATCAAGCTCAGTAATGGGTCCATCTTCTCCCATGCAAGCCAAGCGTACAAGGCGGAGCAGATCGCGTACCGCACCTCCACTCATTTCGACAAGCGTTTCAACACCTTCTGGCGGGTCAAAAACCTGATTAATGTCAATACGGCGCTCAATCACTTCGCGTAATTTATATCTTCCCTTGGCATTGTGAATGTTCACCATAGGGATGACAAAGGGCTTTCCTGCTGCGTAAATGTCCCCAAGATTGGCAGTGAGGGCCAAACTTATAGGGACAGTGTAGATAATATGGCAATGCGGTGCTTTCAAATGTCCGGCATGATGCACAAACAGTTCAGTATGATTGGATTCCCCATCCTTTATAGGCTGATAAACGGTTTTCTCCAATTGATCGACTATAATAACCAAATCGACAAAATCTTGATTCTTGAGTTGAACCCGAGCTGAATCAATCAAGGTATTCAAACGATGGATGAAATCATCCAATTCTGGCTCTAATGTCTGTCGGATTTCTACGCGCCGACTGCTGCTATTCTTGATTTGACCCGTGATTTCACCCAGTAGTTTGGATAAAAATGGAAGCGTGCCACCTAGTTCCAAGGATGCTTTTATCTCGGCTTCTTGGTTTTTCTCTTCTGTTTTTGTTTTAGTCCTATCAGAAAACCAATCCCGCAAATCTTCCAACAGTTTGTCATTCAGTTTAAGCCCTATCTCATTCATGTCATGCACGACGCTCTTGGCGATGCCCACTAGGATATCCAAATAAGTAATATCCCCCAAGTCAAGAATTTCCCCCACATCCATATAAATGACATAGAATTGTTTGTTTTCTAATTCGGCTTTTAATCTAAACAATTCAGTCGATTTTCCGCAACCAGGATGACCAGTCACCAGTTGCTGGTGAAAATCCGGTGCTTCGGCCCACTCAATGGCGAGGGCTATGGTTTTGACCAAACTTTCTCCCCCCCGAACATCGGTCAAATCCACATAACGTGAATCGTTAGCATCGTATAAGGGAACCTCGGGGTGACAGGCAATAAAAGCACTGCGCCGGGTTGTCGCTGGGGTATAATTCATGTCATCCCCCCCTTCCTAATCAAAAACCTCAACACCCCATTTTCTTCTTCGCTATGCAACAGCCCATGACCGGCTTGCTCGATGAACACGCCAAAATCCAACACAGCAGCGGGGTCGGTCGCCAATACACGGATAACCTTCCCATCTTCCAAGCCTTGCAGGGCTTTTTTCAGGCGCAACAAGGGCAGGGGGCACATTAGCCCACAGGCATCCACTTCAAAATCGAATTCTGGCATAGTCACTGTTTCGTCTCCCGACATACAATAGACTTACGATTCTACCAAAAGCGAACCACGATGGATTACTTACCTTTATTTTTCAAACTGACCGGCCAGCCCTGTTTGATCGTCGGTGGCGGCGAAATTGCCTTTCGCAAGACAAGCACCTTAAGACAAGCTGGCGCCAAGGTCACCATTGTTTCCCCGAAACTATCCGGTTCTTTGAGTGAATTGCACCAACAAGCGCAGATCGAGTGGTGGCAGAAAGCCTTTGGCCCGGAAGATGTCGAAGGCTTCACACTGGTGATAAGCGCAACCTCGACCCGTGCGGTCAATGAGCAAGTTTACCAAGCTGCACAAACTCGCAATATCCCAGTTAATGTGGTCGATTGCCCGGAATTGTGCAGTTTCATCTTTCCCGCCATCATTGACCGCTCACCCATCGTGGCGGCGATTTCATCGGGGGGAGCGTCGCCGGTGTTGGCAAGATTGCTGCGGGTCAAGCTGGAAGCTTTGATTCCGCCGGGTTATGGTTCCTTGGCGCGATTGGCGAACCGCTTCAGGCAACAGGTCAAACAAGCGATTGCCGATGGCGACCAACGCCGCCATTTTTGGGAAGAGGTCTTGCAAGGTGAAGTGGCTGATCTTGCCTTGGCTGGTCGTGAAGAGGATGCGGCTTTAAAACTGGAGCAGAGCTTACAAGAAACTGACCGATCCAAAACCGGGATGGTCTTCTTAGTGGGTGCGGGTCCGGGAGACCCGGATTTGCTCACGCTACGCGCCTTGCGCCTGATGCAAGAAGCCGATGTGGTGGTGTATGACCGGCTAGTGTCGCCCGAAATCATGGGCTTATTACGCAAAGATGCGGAGAAAATTTACGCCGGAAAACAAAGTAGCAATCATACCTTGCCACAACCAGAAATCAACCGCTTGCTCATTGAACTTGCCAAAGCCGGTCGTCGAGTGGTGCGGTTGAAAGGCGGCGACCCGTTCATCTTTGGTCGAGGTGGCGAGGAAATCGAAACTTTGATGGGCGAGGGCATTCATTTCCAAGTCGTGCCGGGTGTCACCGCCGCGTCCGGTTGCGCCGCTTATGCGGGCATCCCGTTGACACATCGGGATTACGCCCAGTCTTGCGCTTTTGTCACCGGGCATTTGAAGGATGGTACGATTGATTTGGAATGGGGCCGGCTGGCGGTCCCTAACCAGACCTTGGTGATTTACATGGGTTTGCAAGGCTTGGCACAAATCTGCGCCGGACTTATCCTCCACGGTTGCCCTGCCAACTTGCCCGCCGCGTTGATTCAGCAAGGCACTACCCGCCATCAACGGGTGTTGACCGGCACGTTGGCTGATTTACCGGAGAAGGTTGCATCAACCGAAGTCAAAGCACCTACTCTGGTCATTGTTGGTGAGGTTGTGAGGCTGCATGAAAAATTGGCGTGGTTTGGTAATGGATAAAAAGAAGTTGTCCGACTCGGTTTTCAAAACCGAGTCGGCCTAAGCTTGAAATACTCTATCAAAAGCGCTATTATTAAAACTGTGGATTATCCAAATCATCACATTCTAATCCGCTAATCAAACTTTGGGGATGTAGCTCAGTTGGGAGAGCGTCGCGTTCGCAATGCGAAGGTCGAGAGTTCGATCCTCTTCATCTCCACCAAACACCCATCCAACACACTCCAACAGAGTTCTTAAGCCAGCGTAAATGCTGGTTTTTTAGTCTATACTATGTCCTAGGAAGTCCGACAATGTACCCCCGCAACCGCAAGCATTAGGGGGTACATCCGGGGGTACAGGCAACCAGTCAACACCGTGATACCCCCAAACGGGCTGAAAGCCGCAACCACAAAGGGGAACCGCCATGTTATCCGACCCTACTTGCAAAAATGCTAAGCCGAAAGACAAGAACTACCGTCTAGCTGACGAAAAAGGGCTATACCTTGAGGTAAGGCCAAATGGCTCGAAATACCTCCGCATGAAATACCGCTATGGCGGGAAAGAAAAGCTGTTGGCTTTGGGCGTATACCCGGAAACAAGCCTGAAGGAAGCCCGTGCCAAGCGCGATGATGCCCGTAAACAGTTGGAGCAAGGCATAGACCCCGGCGAGAACCGCAAGGCCATGAAAGCCGCACAAACGGCGGACGGTGAAACCTTCGAAGTGATAGCACGGGAATGGTTCTTGAAATTCCAGCCGACATGGGCGGCTTCCCATGCCGACAAGATCATTACCCGGCTCGAAAAGGATGTTTTCCCTTGGCTTGGAGTAAGGCCGATTGCCACCATCAACGCACCGGAAATCTTAGCGGTTATCCGGCGCATTGAGGGGCGTGGGGCGTTGGATACGGCACATCGGGCCTTACAGAATTGTGGGCAAGTATTCCGCTATGCCGTGGCGACCGGACGGGCCGAGCGCGACCCGTCCAGCGACCTACGCGGGGCGTTGCCGCCGTGCAAGCGCGAACACTTCGCGGCATTGACCGAACCGAAAGCGGTTGGTGAATTGCTACGCGCCATTGACGGATTCCAAGGCACGTTCACCGTGCAATGTGCTTTGCGCCTTAGTCCGTTATTATTTGTCAGGCCGGGGGAGTTGCGCCAAGCCGAATGGAAGGACATTGACCTTGACGCGGCGGAATGGCGTTATGTGACCTCCAAGACCAAGACCGAACACCTTGTCCCGTTGGCAAGCCAAGCCGTGGCGATCTTGCGCGAACTTCACAGCTTGACCGGGCAGGGGCGGCATGTCTTCCCCGGACGCGACCCGCACAAGGCCATGAGCGAGGCGGCGGTCAATGCGGCCTTGGAGCGCATGGGCTACGACACCAAGCGCGAAGTCACCGGGCATGGCTTCCGGGCCATGGCAAGGACAATGCTTCATGAAACCTTGGGCTTTCCCGCCGAAGTGATCGAACACCAATTGGCGCATAAAGTCCCCGATGCCTTGGGCAATGCCTACAACCGCACCAAGTTCATTGAACAAAGAAAGGCCATGATGCAGCGTTGGGCCGATTATTTGGACTCGCTGAAAGTCGGGGCGCAAGTGATACCGATCAAGCGCGGGGCGGCGAAATAAGCCAACCGAATCATTGAAAACGAGCAAGAGGTAATCACCATGGCAAGCGTTGTGGAGAAAATAGTTGAGACGGTCAAGGACATGCCGGAACAGCAAGCGGCGGAAGTTTTGAACTTTGCAGAGTTCCTGAAATACCGCCAAGCGGAACGTCCGCTTGAGAAAATTGAGCAACCCACAGAGACAGACGATTGGGCCGAGTTTGAACAGTTTGCGGGGGCGTGGTCTGGCAAGTTCAACCGGGAGGAATGCTATGACCGTCCGGGCCTTCGCTGATACCAACATACCGCTTTACGCGCTGGATGTTGACGCGGAAAAGCGCAAGAAAGCACTCGCCTTGCTGAGAGGGAACCCGGTTATCAGCGTCCAAGTGGTGAATGTGTTCATCAGCGTGGCGACTGGCAAAATGAAGCTTGCCCGACCGCAGATCAACCGGCTTGCGCGGGTAATGATGAAACGCTGCGAAGTAGTCACGATGGACGCGGCAATGGTCAAAGAGGCCATTGCCTTGGGCGAAAGGTATCAGCTTTCCCATTGGGACAGCCTCATTGTTGCGGCGGCTTTGCGAGCGAACTGCGACACGCTGTATAGCAAAGACATGCAGCACGGGCAGTTGATCGACGGGCGTTTGACGGTCATTAACCCATTTATTTGAAAAATCCGACCGGCACGGGCCACGGTTCCGACGTGTACCGATAGACAGCATTCAACCTGCGCCAAACCAAACGGCGTGAATGGCAGAAAAAACCGCACCAAAGAACCAAACCGGAGGCTAATCACTTTGGTCACCGTGTTGATTCTCTTGCCTATAATCCTAAACAGGAATTTACCTCAGCCAGAAGTTTAAGAATCAGGGCTTGGTCTTTCAGGCTCAACTTTTGGTTGTTCTCGGTTCTGTTCAAGCATAATGTTCAAATTAAACTACACTTGCATTTTATATAAATGCAAGTAATATACTTGCAAATATTCAATTGAAAGTAGGTTTTTAAGATGAATGACAATGAATTAAGCGGTAAGGCTAAAGGTGGATCAGCGAGAGCTAAATCATTATCACCTGAACGTAGAAAGGAAATAGCGATAAAAGCGGCTGAAGCAAAGAAGGCGCTCGCATTGCTTCCGCAAGCTACTCATGCCGGTGATTTAAAAATAGGGGACACAACTCTTCCTTGTTACGTCCTAGATGATGGGTCTAGGGTTTTGTCTTTGAGAGGGATAAATTTTGCTTTCAGCGGGTCTGTTGGAGGCTTGAATATTCCATCACAAGACGGCGTGCGCAATTTGCCTAGAATACTTAGCTCTAAGTCGATTAGACCTCTGATTTCAAACGATTTAATGGCGCGCCTTTTAAACCCTAAAGAGTTTAGACCTTTGCACGGCGGGAGAAGCGCATTCGGCTATGATGCAACGCTTTTACCTGATGTTTGTGAGGTTATAATAGATGCTCACAAGGCAAGAAAAATTCGCAACGAGAATGCTGAAAAAACAGCGCAAACCCTATTGAGGGGGTTTGCAAGGGTTGGTGTTGTTGCACTGGTTGACGAGGCAACGGGTTATGAAAAAGAGAGAGTGGCAGGGTCGCTTGCTAAAATACTTGAAGCGTTCATAGCTAAAGAGTTGCAGCCATACATTAAAACTTTTCCTGCTGAATATTACGAACAGCTTTTTAGAATTTATAATTTGCCATATCCACCAAATGGAAATAAAGGATGGAGACCTTCTTTTTTTGGAAAAATAACCAATGATGTGATTTATGATAGATTAGCCCCTTCAATTCGTCCAGAATTAAAAAAATTAGCATTAAAAACGGAAAAAAAATCTTACCTTCATCAGTGGTTAAGTAATGATGTTGGACATCCAAAACTTAGGGAACACTTAGCATCAATTGTTACAATATTAAAACTTTCAAAAACACCACAAGAATTTAAAGATAATGTAAATAAAATTCATGTTCGCTATGGTGATACGTTGCAAATTCCTTTTGATTACCCCCTAGAACTCTAAAAGTTATTTGTCACACCTGGCCTTAGCCACTTTGCTTGCTACCATTTTCCGTTCTTCTGGCGTGAGCTTCTCGGCTCGCGCCTTACCTCCCTTTTTACACCCAAGCGGCCCAATTGGACGGCTGCTTGGTTTTTGGTTGAGGCGATCTTCTTCCTTTTTCACTTCGGAAGGTTTGGCGGTAGGTTTCCTTACAATGAAGACAGCAAGCTATTGGTGCTTGCGCTGGCACTGGGCCACCGTTCCGGCGTGTACCGATAGACAACATACAACGAATTGCCAAGCCTAGCCCGACGGGGCGAATAGCGGGTATCTCAACCGCGTGGCTTGGCTCCACTTTGAGAACGAGCCTAGAGAGGGCTTAGATATGGAACACAAAATAAATGTCAACTACGTTGCAGCCAAGATGTTTTTACAAAAAAAGC
>CAIWDB010000533.1 GCA_903911305.1 uncultured Methylococcaceae bacterium
GTTCGACTTGATAAAATTCGTTTATTTAACGCCGTCAACCTTGAACAAGGTTATAAAACTTTATCAATTTATTCGCCACGAGAGGTTATCAGCCATGCCCAAGAAGACTAATTTTCATTGCATAGAATTTTTCCGCAAAGTACGCGACGAACAGGCCACTGCTTTGGCTGGAAAATCTGCGGCTGAAATTATTGCGTATTTTTCAAAGTACACGTATCTAGAATTGGATCATAGCTATGCTCCGCGTGGAAACATTGTCCAAACTAAACAGCACACTCCACTGCTTAATATTAGGATGAGTGACCCAAGCTAACACAGATGCTATTCTTTTGAAAATCGAACTAACAGCAGTATTCCAAAAAGTCCCCGAAGGCTATATTGCCTTTGTTGAGGAATTGCCCGGAGCCAATACCCAAGGAGATACTTTAGAAGAAGCACGAGCCAATCTTTACGAGACAATACAATTGGTTTTGGAAGCCAACCGCGAAATTGTCGAGGAAGAACTCAAAGGCATGGATGTAATTCGGGAGCCTTTGGCTTTAATGGCATGAAACGGCTTGATCTAGGAAACGGCATATCGACGCAGTAGCCTAAGCACTGCATTTGCAATTATGGATGCACTAATAGTCGAATCGGAACAGGAAATACACGGTATCATTGCGATTATAACGAGTGAAATCAAAAGCTTGCCATACTTAAGTCTGCTCAAAAGAACTTCGACCCTTACAGGGTCGATATGTTATATTCATACAATCCGGTGGTATCGCTCCGCTCAACCACCGGCTAATAGCTTTAACCCCTTCGGGGTTCAGCTTCTGCAAAATCACAAAGCACCATCTGCTTACCCAAAGTGCTAGAATGTGCGTAGGCCAATATCCACGAAACCCCCTGTGGATCAGCAAGTCAACCGGAGCCAGCCCATGTTACCGTCTAGTAAACCCAACAAACGCATATCCCAAGCCACAAAGTCGCTGCTGATTGCATCCATCGTCACTGTTTGCTTGGTCTCGACAATCGCAAACTCAGCCGAAGCACCAGCAAGCAAACCAGACCAATCGGCCAACAACATTAATTTCCAAATAAAGGCCCGACCACTGGGCGAAGTCCTCAAGGATATAGCCTCCAAAAGTGGCATCAACTTTCGCTTGGCGGATGGATTGCAAAAGGAGAAAGTGACCGGCACGCTCATCGGCAAAGATTGGTCAGAAGCCTCCCAATCCTTACTCAAAGGCTATAACTACGCAGTTGAAATTGGCAAGAATGGCAGATGGGAAACAGTCACTGTTAGCGGCAAAAATGGAGACGGAAAACTTGCAACGAGGCAAGCACCAAAATTCCAGATTTATTCAAGAATTAAAAAAACCGACCTGCCTTTTCGCTTGCAGAGCTTAAACGAGGGTTCCGTCACCCCAATCACTCTTCCTGTGGCGACTTTAAAGGGAATGAAACCGGGCAAAAAAATATCACTAGACTTGCCTTCCGGCCCTTCCAGCTATGTGCATGACAACCGCTTTGAGCATAAAAACGGGGACATTACTTGGGTTGGATACCAAGAGGATGAAGGCCAACCCAACCGGGCGATGATCGCCATGGGTAAATATGGGGTTATGGGCCATATAGTAACGAGTGAAGGCATGTATCAAATCATCACCGAAGACGGCCAAACCTATTTGGTGGACATCAACGCATCAGGACTCCAATCCGGGTCTTTGTTGGAAGACCAAGCGTCGCAAAATACTGACGCTGCCGGTTCAGGTTTAGGGATAATTTCCATAGGAAGTACTAATAAATCGGCTTCCACATCCAACACCGCAGCCGATTCCCCCTCGTCATTGCTCAACGCTCCATCCACTAGCACCCCACCAAACCCGACCGCCGTTTCGACCATTGATTTATTGGTACTGTACACGAAAGGCTTGGAACAGCCCGAAACCCGCGCCAATTATTTGACGGATTTGACTAATCAAGCTTTTCTAGACAGCAAGATCAAAGCGAAAATCAGAGTCGTCAAACTGGAAGCGGTAGACTATGGCGAGGCGGGTGACAATTCCCAGGCTTTGTCTGACTTGACAAATGGAACTGCGCCATTCGATAAAATAAAGGCTTTGCGTGAAAAGAACGGTGCCGACCTCGTGACCCTGATCCGGCCTTTCCATGCTAGCAGCCAAAAGGGATGTGGCATCGCATGGGTCAATGGATTCAACGGCAGCGCATTATTCTCTTACCAAGGAATTTCGGTAATCAGCGATGGAATGGACAAGGACGGGCAATCAGTCTATTGCGGCGAACAAACCTTAGCACATGAATTGGGCCATAATTTAGGTAATGTCCATGACCGCCCTTTCACCGACACGGCTGGCGCATTTCCTTATTCGTATGCATGGGGTATCGACGGTAGCTTTGGGACGATCATGAGTTATCGCCATCCACGGGTGCTGGTATTCGCTACGCCATTGCTGACTGATGCCTGTCACGGACAACCCTGCGGTTATCCCGAGGGGCATCCTGATGCATCTGACAATACGGCAACTATCAACCAGACCGCGCCGATTGTCGCGGGTTTTCTACCGACGGTCGTAAGCAACAAAACGCACTAACTGGCCTTACGCACTATCTATAACTGGAGAATCAAAGCTTGGGTAGACTAACAGAGTTTGCTTTGATTCTCTAAGCTTGCGGTCAAAGCAAGCTTTGACGCTCCAAGGCTGATCATTAGAGCGAATGGCGAGATCCACTAAAACGCTTAAGAGGTGGGCAAGGCTTTCAACAAATCGCTATGTGTGAATGGTTTCGCCAAAAAACCACAAATCAGATTTTCTTCAATGGCTTGGCGAATTACAGGGTCATCGTGGTAGTGATAACCAGAAACCAACACTACTCGAACTGTACCCGGCCTTTTGGCATGGGCATGGCGAATGACATCCATACCGTCCATGTCAGGCAGTTTGGCATCCATGAACACAAAGAAAAAATCCCGGTTGGCTAATTGATTGCAGGCTTCTTCACCATTGTCCACCGTGACCACATCAAAACCTTGAGAGCGTAAAATGCATTCCATCGCCCAACACATGTCGGGTTCATCATCAACGACTAGAATAGGTCCATTCATAAATTAAAGTAACGGCAGACGCACAGTCAGCGTAGCCCCTTGACCGGGGGAACTTTGCACATGGATGGAACCCAAATGCTGTTGAACGATGGAATAACAAATAGACAACCCCAAACCAGTCCCCTTCCCTATCGGCGAAGTCGTATGGAATGGATCAAATATTTTGTCTAAATCAGACTCTTGTATTCCCATCCCCGTATCTGAAATTCGCACTGCCACTTCTGCCTCGGAAATCTCTTCAACGATACTCAGCAAGCCTCCTTCTGGCATAGCATTGATTCCATTGAGAAATATATTCATAAACACTTGTTGCAACAAACCGGAAACGCCAAGCACAAGCACCGGACGTTGTTCCAGTTCCAATTGAATGCGGATTTGTTGGACTCTGGCTTGATTGGTGATCAAATCAAGGGTGTCGGTGATGACTGTGTTTAAATCAACTTGCACCATTTCCGTGTCGGGAGAAGGTCTGGCAAACCGAAGTAGATTTTCGATAATAGCTGAAGCTTTCTGAATACCCGCCTGTATCTTCCTAGAGCATTCGTTACGAAATTCGGTGGAAATGTTATCCATCAATAGAAATTCAGCGGCCGAATAACATACGGCAAGTGGATTTCGGATTTCGTGTGCGATACCTCCTGCCATCACACCAAGGGCCGCAAGCTTTTGCGACTGCCGCAGTTGATTTTCCAGCTTTCTCCTTTCGGCGAGATCTCGACCAACCACCACAGCTCCAACAGTTTGCCCATAATCATCTTTCATCGGGGAAAACACCCACGAAACCAGAATACTATCCCCATTGCTGGTGACCAAAGGAAATTCCGTGGTGTGGGACTCATTGCCAGACTTCATCAGCATGAACACTTTGCGCACCGTTTGCTGTTGGTTGCTACCGCAAAACTGAAAGAAATATTGACCACGCACTTCATGGGCAGATAGGCCCGAGAGTTTTTCAGCGGCTGAATTCCAAGTAAGAATCCTTCCTTCCGTATCAGTTGAAAGCACAATATCGCTGGCACTTTCCACCACTGAAGCGAGATGCCGCTCAACCCTGCGAACTTCCTCGGAGAGGCGAACCTGTTCAGTGACATCCTCCATCAACAGCATAACTTGGTTGGTCGGAATGGGGAGAATGGAGTAATAGTAAATTCTAATAGGAACACCTGGGGCGCGGTAGGTCATACGCTGACCTTTTACAGAAGTCCCCGTTCGAAAAACCTCGCGTATACGCCTTTCAATGTCAGTGTTTTCAAGAATGATGGTTGGGAAAACCTCAGCCAATGGACGACCAACCGTCCTAGTCTCCCCACGTTGGCTTTTCAGCAGAAAGTTTCTGTTAACGGAAACAATATGCAACTTCTCATCAACAAGCAGCACCGAAGATGGAATGGCATCCAACAACATGCCGTAAAGAAGTTCAAACCGGTTTGGAGACATTTCGTTGTCTGGCATTGGCTTCATTTCGCAAAGAGTTAAACCGGCAAGAATGGCCGGACGGGATATAATTAGGAGAGCCACTTATTCAAATTACAAGCCTTCCGGCCACTTTGAACGACTAATTTATAGACATAGCAGACAGCTAACTAATATAACAATGCAATACTAGAATTTATTCAAGAATCATTAGATTAGACGTTCAGCGAATTATATCATAATCGCCATTGTTTAACCGTGGACAACAGCAATCTTCATCGTTTGACTTTCTTTTGCCACTGGCTACGCATCACTCAAACCTAGCAAACAGATGACTTCCACCACACCTTATCAGGGTGAAAAGCCCATCGACACAGCTTACACATGGCAAATATTCCATAGTTATGGAATGATTTCCATAACTATGTAGAGAACAATGGCAACATCACATCAACATGATTAGAGGTATTTTGCTTTTCATTAAGCAGACATCTTACTAATTTGCAAAATAAGCACACTTATACACTTTAAAGATGACTTAACTCAGTCTCTTGTTGATCATTGCCTTACAAAAAGCCGTGACCATTGGCGCAACATTAATTATCTATTATACAACAATAAAACCTAAAATTGGCCCGATCAAAAAGATGAATGATCATTTCTGGCATTAGTTTTGCTTCCTATTACAACATGCAGCAACTAGCTGTAAATTAAAGAACCTTAGGAACACAAAATTTAGTTCTTAAGATATTGAAACTCACAATACTGATGGAGTATGTCATCATGGCAAAAGTACAAAAATCAACTGATTCATCCAGCCTCGCCGAAGTTGTAGACCGCATTCTGGACAAAGGCATCGTCATTGACGCATGGGTAAAAGTATCTCTGGTCGGCATCGAACTGCTGTCCGTTGAAGCCCGCGTTGTCGTCGCTTCCGTTGAAACCTACCTGAAATATGCCGAAGCCATTGGCTTGACCGCCAGCGCGGCCGCACCAGCCTAAATCAAGCTTTGACTTGATCGCGGATCATTCCGCAAGAAAAAACATTATATAAACAACGTTTTGGAGTATGTCATCATGGCAAAAGTACAAAAATCAACTGATTCATCCAGCCTCGCCGAAGTTGTAGACCGCATTCTGGACAA
>CAIWDB010000534.1 GCA_903911305.1 uncultured Methylococcaceae bacterium
GGTAAAATTAAAATTGAATTTGGCAGCGTCGTGGACGGGGCGTTTGTTGCCGACACCTCAAAGACGGCCCAAGAAGCCACAATCACCTCGACTAATAAAACCCTGAGCGGCATTCGTGATGCGATCAACGCTTCCGGGCTTGGGGTTACGGCATCCCTCGTCAACGATGGCTCGACCAATGGAAACCGCATGGTGTTCACGTCGAACAATGCAGGCACCTCCAATACGCTGAAGATTTCGGTGACCGATGACGATGGCACTAACACTAATGCGTCAGGTTTGTCGCAATTGGCCTATGATCCCGCCACCAGCGGCTCCGTGACGGAAGTTCAGATAGCCAAAAATGCCACATTGTCGGTGGACGGGATTGCCATGACCAAGTCTTCCAACACGGTCAGCGACGCAATTCCTGGGGTCACCCTGAACCTGCTGACAAAACAAACCACCGAATCTGCGATTAGCTTGGATGTGGGTTGGGATAAGACCTCGATCACGAAGACAGTATCCGCCTTTGTGGATGCTTACAACAGTACTAAATCCCTGGTTGCCAGCCAGACCAGCTTTGACCCAACCGGCGCAACCGCGCCCGGCGCATTGAACGGTCAGTTTTTGCCCCGCAATATCCTGAACGGAATTCGCAAAACCTTGACAGACAATGTTAATTCCGGGGGTACTTTCACTTCGTTAGCCGATGTTGGCATTACCCTGAACAAAGACGGCACGCTGTCCTTGGATAGTACAAATTTAGGGATTGCAATCAGAAAGGACCCGGCAAATTTCAAGGCCGTATTGTCCGCGGTTGGCAATACTCTCAACACATTTATTGGCGATCAATTAGATCCTTATTCCGGCACATTCGCCACCAATACTAAGAATCTGAATAACCAGCAACAGGTTCTCACCAAGCAGCAAACCACATTGCAAGCGCAACTGGATGCCACTCAGGCCCGTTACACTGCTCAGTTTAGCGCGCTTGACACCATTATGAGTAAATTGCAAAGCACCAGCACGTTCCTGACGCAGCAAATCAACATACTGACCAATTCATATTCAAGTTCAAAATAACAATTCATTTAGGAGACTATCATGTTTGGTTCCGCTTTTAGAGGCGCCAATGCTTACGCCCAAGTCGGGCTGGAAACTCAGGTGGTGGCGGCAAGCCCGCACAAGCTCATTACCCTGTTGTTCGACGGTGCGATGACTGCAATCACCAATGCAATACGGCAAATGTCGGAGGAAGACGTTGCCGCGAAAGGAAAATCGATTTCACATGCCATCTTAATCATAGAAAGTGGGCTTAAGGGGGCTTTGAATATTAAAGCGGGCGGTGAAATTGCCGCCAATCTTGAAGCGCTCTACGAGTATATGGGGCAGCGCCTATTACAGGCTAATTTGGAAAACAATCAAGAAAAACTGAAGGAAGTGCATCGGTTGCTGGGCGAGCTTAAGTCGGCATGGGAGTCCATCGACCCTACACGGCAGCCGCATGTGTCGATGGAGCAAAACGAGGACACCTCGATCCTGGACATCCCGCCCACGATGACACAACGATTCGCACAAGTGGCGGCATGATGTCCGCCACTCAGGCAATCGCCATTTACGAGGCGATTGCCGACACCAGTTCCCGGATGTTGGATGCGGCCCGGCGCAATGACTGGGAATGCTTGGTTGAATTGGATTCGCGTTA
>CAIWDB010000535.1 GCA_903911305.1 uncultured Methylococcaceae bacterium
TATCAATATCAATTCAAGACAGGGTATTCTTGTGGAAAGTGTAATCCGGGATTTATATCGCGCTTGCCTGCTGGGTGGCGCGGTGGGTGATGCCTTAGGCGCACCGGTTGAGTTCATGTCTCGCAATGAGATACTCAGGCATTTCGGTAAAGATGGCATTCGCGAAATGGTAACTGCCTATGGACAAATTGGTGCAATCACCGACGACACCCAAATGACTTTGTTTACCGCAGAAGGCATGTTACGGGCTTATGTACGTGGCGCGACTCGGGGCATTTGTCACCCTCCCAGTGTCATTGCTTACGCTTATCTACGTTGGTTGCACACCCAAAACATTAAACACCCTTTGCATGATCACTGTCTCAATGGCTGGTTAATCGAACAGAAAAGTCTGTTTTCCCGTCTTGCGCCAGGAATCACCTGCGTATCGGCCTTACAAGCAATGCGCAGCGTCGGTGAATTGGCAAAGAATGACAGCAAGGGGTGTGGAGGGGTCATGCGAGTGGCACCAATTGGCATGTTTCTAGCCAGTCAAGCCAGAAAATATCCAGATTCATATCAATCCCAGTTACGCCAATCGTTCGATCTGGCCTGTGAAGCGTCCGGTATTACTCATGGTCATCCGACAGGCCAATTGGCTGCCGGTGCATTTTCCGCAATTATTTTCTTATTGTTGTCTGGCATTCGATTACCGGAGGCAATTGAACTGACGCTAAAGCTATTAGCTCAATACCCTGACCACGAAGAAACCACTCATGCTATCCAAAACGCTGTCCACTATGCGGCAACTCAACCCAATAGTTATGACGCACTCAGGCAACTGGGGGAAGGTTGGATAGCCGAGGAATCCCTAGCCATTAGTCTTTATTGCGCGTTATGTGCCACCGATTTTGAGTCGGCTGTCATCCTATCCGTTAACCATGATGGAGATAGCGATTCAACTGGCTCGATGACTGGGCAACTCATGGGGGTGATATCAGGATATTCCGCCATTCCGTCTCGCTGGCTTGAGCCGTTGGAATTGAAAGACATTTTGGTGCAAATAGCCGATGACCTATGCAATGCGCCGGATTGGAAGCTGAATGATTGGAACGCATCGGAAGAGGGTGATTTTGATTTAAAACGGTATCCGGGTGGATAGGATAGGGAGTCGCTGATTTTCTCGCCCGGATTTCTCCGCAAAGCGGCTTCCTCCGGGCAGGCTATGCTAGCCCCTTTCTTCAATGCGCTATAACCGTGCCATTGGCTGAGGAAATTACCGTTTGCATGAATTGAAGCCGCGAACAGCATATGTCCACTGGAAATCCGATTGGATACCTAATCAAGGAATTGGGACAGCAGTTTCTGTTTGTTTGGGTTGTTGTCGATGAGAGCCGATACCTCAGTCTGAATCAATTCGACAGTATGGTTCATTTTTGCCGAATCATTCAAATATAAGATAATACTCGTCGATAACCCCCTTTTTTTCAAGATGCCAATTAAGCCGTGGAAATTAGTTTAATGTTATATGGCTTTTGTTGGGGTATCGGAATAGGTTTTTAAAGTGATGATTTGATCTTATTAGGATCGCTATCACCTATCCGTTCTAAGCTGACTAGTCAGCGTATGTTTTATGGCTGTGGCGTATGATAGGGGTTTGATGCGAGCTAACTCTTCTTCCAAAAATGGCAACCATTCTTCTAGTGGATAAATATTCGCCAATTCATGAATAGTTTCGGCAGTATATAGATAACCTAGAATAGCTTTTCTACGCATTTGGCGAAGTGGACCATGTTTATGATCCAGATTAAAGACACGCAAGGTTTCATTAGCACGGTGATTGTCCTTTTCTGATAGTCCATGTCGTGGGACAATCGAACCATCAACCAAGAATAACAAATAGAATTCAGGGTCTTCCTCGTCTGGTTTTATTAAGTCTTCGTGGTGATATTCACCACATTGGTCTTTATGATTGCCACAACTGTCCTTCCGCGTACACGAACCGAACAAATTAGCCCATTCAAAAGTCCCTTTAGGGTAGCGGTGGCTTGCCTTTTGCCTAAAATGTTCGATGCTTTTCTTTCCTCCACTAATATCAGATTCACAATATGCACAGCGATGCCCTTGCATAGTTTCTAAAGCTGCCCAAATCTCTAACTTGTCAGCATTGGAAACTTCATCCCATGTGTTTAGCCCATGCTTAAATTTGCTCAAGCAATGGGGTGCATTGCAACGCTCCAATTTATGCATGATCGCAATCCTTATATTTCCGCAGGGGATGATTTTCCAAGCGGAGGCAAATTACGTTTAAACGCTTCCAAACGGATCATCCGTTCACAATCAAGAATATCAGGATGCCGTTCGCCAAAATGTTTCAGGAGTTTGTCTTTCAACACCAAACCTTCTGAGCTATCCTGTAAGCCTTGCTGAATAAGCGAACGGTATTGTGTTAACCAGGCAGATTCGAGGACATTTGGTACAGGGTCAACACCCATTGCCGAAGCTAGTACATCTGCACTCGACACACCACGGGTTTGCTGTTCAGGGGTTTCAAGCCAAGATTCAAATTGTCCAGTCTCAGGGTTGAGTTCGTTGTGTAGCACACGAATACTTTCCGAAGGAACGGTAGTCAATACTTGTGGGCTGTGAGTCGTGACGATGAATTGCGTGTTCGGAAAAGTCCGCATTAAATCTCCCAAAACCCTCTGTTGCCAAGAGGGATGAAGATGGAGGTCGATTTCATCCACTAACATAACTGCTGGAGCAATCAGTGGTTCTGGTGGATATTCATTATCATCCGACCAGCCGAAACCCTCAACTTCTAGCAATAATGAATTGATCTGATTGAACTTTTCATCAAACAATGGTGGAAATTCCTTTTGATATTCTAAATGACCATTAGCCAGTGCTAGTCGTCGGGCAAAATCCATTCCGAGTGCCAACATGCTTTGATATCCTTGGCTAAGTTGTGAAACTTGTAATGGCGGTCCATCGTCAGGAGAATTCAAAACAAACTTGTGGTCTTTATTGAAATGGGGATTATAGTAAGTACCACCTAACAAAATATTAATGGAATACCGAACAGCAGACAATAATGGTGATGACCAATAGTATTGTGGTTCCCAACCTCTATTGGTACGCAATTCATCGGATTCCTCTATATCGAACCACTTAAGCATTTCTTTGAAATTACTTAAGGAATCAAGTGCTCCAACTAACGCGGAGGTGGGATGAGTGTAATTCTCTTTTGATGAGCGAAGACGCTCAGGAATTTCGATACGCCCACGTTGAACGCCGTAGTACGCAAAAACAGGCAATAGTTCCGGTTGGGCAGATTTAAAGCTATCCGAAATCTTCGCAAGAATATGGGCAAGTGCAGTTTCACCAATTTTATGCTGCGGTTCTTTACCGGCAGTTGATGGTCGCCAATAATCCCATTTTAAACCCTCAGTTGTTTCAACTACAACTTGTGCGTAATCACTGGCTCCCCAACGTTCCTTTCCTTCACGATTACTCCATGATTCAATTCTAAAATCAGTGTCCTTTATACCCGCACCCGCCGCAGAAAGCCTTTGATTAGCCGAGGATAGATGTCGTAAGATAGGTGATAATCCAGCAGCTATGCCATCCAAAATGGCTGTCTTTCCAGCACCATTCTCACCAACAAGCACTGTTAGCCGAGGATGTAGATCGACTTCTAAACTTCGGAAGCACCGAAAATTGTTGAGGGTGATTTTCTTTAGACGCATTGAAAATACTTTTATATTATTACTAGAGGAATTCAATAATTATTTTGTAATTAATGATACGAAAGGGATGATTCCCTTACATCTTGGGTAATTGGTGCATCCATAGAAACTATAAGAATTTGAACCTATTTTTTTTCTTGGTTTCATGTCTGCAAGGCAATTTGGACATTTTATTTTATAAATCGTTTTTAAGTCATTAGCAATATGTTGGTTTATAAATTTAATTCTGTGACATTTAGAGCAAAATAAAACATAACATAACCTAATCTTATCAAAAATTATATCTCGATTTTCTCCGCAATGTTCACAGTTTAGAATAAATGTGTTAGACCGATTAGCCTCTTCTGTATCGACAAGATGTCCTACCATTATCCTTCGTAATGCTTCTGCAAGCATGATCGATTTGAGTTCGATGTACCCATGTTTATGATTGATTGCAATCTGATCACCCCAAATAATAATCTCTGGAACACTATTTTCGGGAAGCCTTCTAAAAGTTATTCCAAGATATGTCGAAGTATCAAGGGTCATCATTGACTCTGGCATAAAATAGAATTTCTTTTCTGCCTTACTTTCCTTAAAAATCTGTAAATAGGAATTTGAGCCATTCTTGTCGATGCTTAAGATTGTCTTTTCATTGCTTAGTAATGGATTAAATCTTGGTAAATTTTTTAAATAACTATCTATTGATATTATTTCGAATTGTTTTGAAATTATTTGAAGTAAGTTTTTCCATAATGGAATTGTTTGTGCAAGATTGGACATCATATTAAGACTTCCAATAATATATAAATTATCCTTTGCTCGTGATATTGCTACGTTGATTAAGTTGTTGGTTACAGGGGAGCTTAAGGTTTTTGAGTATTCCTTTTTGCTGGTAAATGAGTGAGTTGTCAAGTCCAGTATAACGCTATTTGCCTCTGAACCCTGAGAACGGTGAATGGTTAAAGCCCTACTGTTTTGTGCCTTAGAATCAACCAACAAGTAGCTAAGAATATTTTGCTGTGCTCTATAGGGTGTCAGTAACATTAATGAATGACTCTTTGTAGTTAATGAGTCAAACAAAAGCTTTACTATAGGAAGAGATATTGGGTTGTAATAGCTTCCTAATATTACACTATAATATGAGTCATTATAGTAAAAACTTGTATCCGTATTAATGAATTCAAGAGATTTCTTTTTAATTGAATCTGTAAAATGGCATTTTAGCTTATTGCTATAAAATAAAGAACTTACAATGTCAGAAATTGAATTGTGCATTCTATATTGAATGTCAAGCATCGTTAAATATTCAGCACTATCTCCATGGTTTATCTTTTCTTTAATTCCTAGATAGTCATAAACATTATTACTCATGCATGAACTGGTTTGGGAGATTGGTGGTAGTTGATTAAAGTCTCCCACAATAACAATATTTCTTTTTGATACGTTTGCAGCAATAAATATATATGGCAAGGATACCATTGACGCTTCATCAATAATTACCATGTCAAATGGAATGGTGCTGATGTTTTGATATTTAATAACCAATGTAGCTAAAGTTGAAAATACTAACTTTGCATTGTTAGTATCCAATCCTTCGCGGCTGTATTCTATGCATCTTTTTTCATCTGAAGTACCTAATCTGAAAACAGAGCCTGTGTCAAGGTCTGAAGACAATATATCGAAAGCAAGTAAAACTTGGTCAACTGCAACATTTGAAGTTGATACAATTAAAGCACGATCTCCGCGTAAATAAGCTCTGAAAATAATTTGAGCTAGCGTGAATGTTTTGCCTGTACCAGGAGGTCCCCAAATAAAAGATATTTTATAATTTTCAGCTTTTGCTAACGCTAATTTTTGTGAGTGATTGAGACTGCTAGGGAGTTCTATGCTTTCATTTAATTCAAAGGTTTCGCAA
>CAIWDB010000536.1 GCA_903911305.1 uncultured Methylococcaceae bacterium
GTTCGCCATGGGGTCCTCCAATGAAACCAGCTATTACGGCCCGGTCAAAAATCCGTGGAATGTCGGAACCGTACCCGGCGGTTCATCGGGTGGTTCTGCGGCGGCTGTGGCATCCCGCTTGACCCCCGGCGCAACCGGAACTGACACTGGCGGGTCGATACGCCAACCCGCCGCCTTTTGTGGAATCACCGGACTGAAACCCACTTATGGATTGGTCTCGCGTTGGGGCATGATTGCCTTCGCATCCAGCCTAGACCAAGGTGGGCCGATGGCGCGCACCGCTGAAGATTGCGCATTGATGCTGCAAACCATGGCCGGATTTGATGACAAAGACTCCACCAGTGTCAACCGCCCAGTTCCTGATTTTTCTGCCACGTTAAATGACAGCTTGAAAGGCTTGCGCATCGGCTTACCAAAAGAATTCTTTGGCGAAGGGCTAGACCCTGAAATTGCAAAACTCATTCAAGAGGCGGTTGCCGAGTATGAAAAACTGGGTGCAATAGTCAAACAAGTGTCTTTGCCTAATATGAACCTGTCCGGCCCGGTTTATTATGTCGTTGCCCCGGCGGAGTGTTCATCCAACCTAGCCCGTTTCGACGGCGTTCGCTATGGTCATCGCTGCGAAAACCCCAAGGATTTGGCCGATCTTTACACTCGCTCGCGTGGCGAGGGCTTCGGCGCGGAAGTCAAGCGCCGTATTTTGATAGGCACTTATGTGCTGTCCGCCGGGTATTACGATGCGTATTATCTGAAAGCGCAGAAAATCCGCCGCCTGATTAGCGATGACTTCAAACAGGCATTCCAAGAAGTCGACGTCATCATGGGTCCAACCTCCCCTTCAGTGGCCTTCCGCTTCGGCGAAAAAAGTGCCGACCCGATTGCCATGTATTTATCCGACATTTACACCATCGCGGTGAATTTGGCCGGCTTACCCGGCATGTCTTTGCCGGTGGGCTTCTCGAAAAATCTACCTGTAGGGATGCAGATTATTGGCGATTATTTCTCCGAAAGCCGTTTGTTGAATGTGGCTCATCAGTATCAGCAAGTGACGGGGTGGCATAGTAAAGCTCCTGCGGAGTTTTTGTGATTAAGAAAACAGTCTGGTTAAGTTTTGATTTGGCAGTCGGGGGCGATTATGAAAACCTCTATGCTTGGCTTGATGACCATGAAGCCAAAGAATGCGGCGATGGGCTGGCGATGATCGAATTTGATGCTGATGGTGATTTTCACGACGCACTAAAAGAAGACCTAACCAAACAGGTCAACTTCTCGAAAAAAGACCGGGTCTACGCCGTTTGGCGTGAAGCAGACAAAACTAAGGGCCGTTTTCTGGTGGGCAAACGCAAATTCGCACCTTGGGAAGGATACGGCACTCGGAACCAAGTTGAAGATGTGGAAGTTTGTTAATCAATAGTTGAATCAACAAAGTTTGCAATTGATTAAATTTGATGATTTAGCTCTAACAATAAGCTTGAGATGAATGGTAAGCAGGCTATCAAAATACTGGAAAAACTTGGGTTTAGGATCATACGCATTAATGGTAGCCACCATATGTTATCTGATGGCACACATCGCGTTACTGTGCCTGTACATGGAACACAGGAATTGAAGCCGGGTACGTTAAAAAGTATCGAGAAACAATCAGGAGTCACATTAAAATGAAAATCGCATATCCAGTATCTTTCGAACCACAACCCGAAGGTGGCTTCACAGTGACTTTTCCTGATTTTCCCGAGGCTATTACCGAAGGTGACACTATCGAACAAGCCAGATTTAATGCTGCCGAGTGCCTGTCTTTAGTATTGGATGTACGCATGGAGCTAGAGGATTCCATACCGTTTCCATTGCCGTCAGAAGATGTGGAAGTTGTGGAACCAGACGCAGCTACTCAAGCAGCTCTATTGGTTCATCTAACTAGAGAATCCGAGCATAAATCATTAAGTGAACTTGCCTATGCACTGGGTTCATCTTGGCCTGCCGTAAAAAAATTGGAAAATCCTCGGCATTCGCCAACCATCAAACAATTGGAACGGGCGGCGGCGGTGCTTGGGAAACGGTTAGTATTGTCTTTTGATAATTAGAAAATTCCTAAATTTAAGGTAATCTGATGGGTTTTCAAAGTAAGAGAACACAAGCAAAGACAAGCTTGCCATTAGGAGTCGAACTGGAATATAAAACTCTCCGTGATGAGATATTGCTTCGTATCAACCTTCGTCAACAACATATTCAGTACGCATTATTATTTTTTGGCGGATTGGTTGGCGTTGGATTGCAATCGAACCACCCTCATATAGCCTCACTTTATCCCCCGTTAGCTTTCTTTTTGGCCTTGGGTTGGCTACAGACGGATTTGCGTATCCGTTACATTTCAAATTATATTGCTATATTTATTGAACCTTGTTTTGCAACCAAAGGATGGGAAACTTCAATCAGAAGTATTTTAAGTAATGATCCTACTACTTGGAGAGTACTCACAATATCACATGCTGGTGTTTTCTTTATTACTCAAGTATTGGCGATCTTAGTTGGGTTGAAAACTCCGATAAAGTTGATAATGAACGAACTTTTGATGAGTAGATTTTTTTCAATTGGTGTTAGACTTGGTGCATTATCTATAACACCTATTGATTGGGCGTTATTAATATTCGACTCTTTATGTACACTAGGTGTTCTGTTGATTTGGGTTAAAAGCATAAGAAGGAATATAGTTAACAACTGAAAGTTTTTGTTATTAAAAATAAACTGCGTTATATTCAAATATTATGCTAACTATTACACCAGAACACCAGAAAATTAACGCTCAAATCGTTCATTCTTGCGGCAACGTGTTTTCCGTCCTAGGCTTTCTACCCGAGGAAGCCGAAATCTATGCAATTCGTTCTGACTTGATGAACCGTTTTGAGAATACACTTAGAGAACGGGGATGGAGTCAGACTGAAACCGCTGAACGTTTGAACATTAGTCTTATCCGGGCAGACGAATTGATGCGAGGGCAGTGGAAGAATTTCAGCTTGGACATGTTAATTACTCTTTCCTTGCGTACTGGCCTGAAAACACGGCTAGAGTTGTCAGAAATAAACTAGGACAACTGATGCTCGACTCCCATCTACTCACCGCCGACGAACTAGGTATCCGCCTCGAAGTGGTGAACGGACTTTCCATTTGGGAGACACAGCCTTTATACAAACACCAAAAGGCTGTGGAGCGGATTGCTCAGTCGATACGGCAGATAGATGAAAACTGTGCCTGTGTCCATGCAATGGATGTCTATGTGCAGTTTCCCAATGGACTTAAGCGACCCGATATTTCGATATTTTGCCGGGAACCGACGGAAGCAGAGCAAGAAAATGTGTTGACTTTGATACCCGAAGCGGTGATTGAGGTTGTCAGCAAAGGCTACGAAGCCAAGGATTTGGAAATCGGCCCACCGTTTTATTTGTCGCAAGGGGTTAAAGATGTGTTAGTTTTTGA
>CAIWDB010000537.1 GCA_903911305.1 uncultured Methylococcaceae bacterium
AACTTGTTGACATGAAACAGGATAAATGTACCATATTTACAACCCTGTTAGAAATCACGTTTTCGAGGCTAAGCGTCAGTTACGATGATGTCTAACACAGGCAAAGGCATCATACTTGATGTCTAATACAGGGTTAGGCGCAAGCGGTGCACCACAGCCATTATAAAGCCCATTGTGCATTACGATTACGCCTTGCCGCATTGCAATTTAATTTGTTTAGGGAGACATATCATGTCGATTCGTCAAACTGGTACCGTTAAGTGGTTCAACGATGAAAAAGGATTCGGTTATATCACTCCTCAAGGTGGTGGTGACGATCTGTTCGTGCATTTTAAAGCCATCGAAAGCGACCCTTTCGAAGTTCTGAAAGAAGGCCAGACCGTTTCCTTCGTGGCTGAGAGAGGTCAAAAGGGTATGCAGGCTACACAAGTTCGCCCAGAGTGATTTCTTGGCGTACTAAAAACCCGTAACCCGTAACCCTTAAGGCGGATTCGGAGCGTAAGCGACAATCTGCCGTTTGTTCCCCGATGAAAAGAGCGAAAAGCCAAGAGCAAAAGCCTGTCTTTGCCTCTTTTGCCGTCCTGCCCAACGCGGTAAGGCGCATTCGGAGGGCGCAATAGCGGCTCCGCCGCGTATTGCGCCGTATGGGAAAATGGAAACATTCGGCGGAATACACTAAACCGCTATTCCGCCCTACATGTTTTCAAGATAATTTTACAAGCAAAGAGGAAAAACCGATGAAACCCCGGCATTATCTCACTGCCCACCCGCCTAACCCGCCGTTCCAGCCGACCCGCGAAGACTTTTGGTTCATTTTTCTACCTCCTTTCGCGCGGTCGGCTGAACGGGGGCGTTAGACACACTTAGGACTATTTTCAATTATGCAGGTCAATTTAAACATTCGAAGACCAAAATGACAAAAGTAACAAAGACAGGATTTGGATTTTGGAAACAAACCGTTGTTGAACACAATGGTAGGACAGATGTATATAGCGGGAGTGCAGAGGTTGAAAAGAAAGGTAATTCGGTTTGTGTTACTGAAAAAGGGCTATTTTCTGAAAACTCTACTTGTTATTTAGAATCATCTGGAAACTCTAACTCAGGAGCAGTCTTGCCCGATGGAAAACTTGTTGGAGCATCGAAAAGTATTGCTATAGAAAGTACAAACGGCGAAAGAAAAGAATATAACAGTGGATTTTTTTCAGTAAATAGCATGGAGAAACACGGCAATCAGGTACAAGTTGTCCAAAATGGCATTTTTGGTAAAAAAGTAATTGATACTTTCGATGCTAAGGATGTTGGAAAAATTGAATCTGAAGATTGCAATGTGTGCAAATCAACAAACCCATTTTATAAAAGCTAATTTAATAGGAGAGTAATAATGGCATTATTTGAGACAAAGAAAGTTATTGATGCTAATGGCAGAGAAACTGTTGAACAAGCTGGGCTATTCAGTAAAGTCACCATGAATTCTAATGGGAATACCACATGTCTTACAAAAGAAGATATTTTTGGTATTCACAAGAAAGAAACCTGTGTTACCACGCCAAATACTGTGGTAAATAACGGCAACAGGTGATAAAAAATATTGATTACAATCACGTCTAACTCAACGTTCCAGCGGAGCTTCGCTATCGCTCAGCCCGCTGAACTTTGCGTTAGCCTCAGCTAGAACCATTATGCAAGATCACACACTCAAGACTTTCTGGCCTTCCGAATTCACGTCTGGTGTGTTGTAACTATTATCCGTGTTGTAGAGAAAGGAGAAGATTGATGAAAATGCAGAATGTCGACATCACGCTTTACCCGAAATTTGCTAGTTATGTGAAAAACTCGATACCGAAGATACTGGAGAATAAGGCGATCGTGAGAGCGATGCAGGAAATCGGGCAGTTAGATAGAGCTACGTTACAACGCGCAATCAAATGGGGACAGGGTCCAGAAATTAATATTACGGTTTTGGCAGGTGCTTTCGGAGAATTTACTCCCGACACACATTCAAATGAGATTCGGATATCTAAGGGGATAGTCGAGGATTTCGAGGCGGGGCGAGGAGTAAGGAAAACCAAAAGCGGCAAAAACGTATACTTGGTAGGCGTAACTCTATTGCACGAACTCGTTCACTGGGGTGATGATAAGGATGGAATCGATAGGGCTGGAGAAGAAGGCGAAGAATTCGAGATGCGCGTTTATGGACAGGTGATCAATTGAAAAGACTATATCCATACATAAAATACGTATTGATCATTATTGTATCCATAGTGGATATTTCTTTCGTTACATATGCGGCTAACCAAAGTTCGGAGGCTACTCAAATGCTAGACAAGCAGGCGATCTTGCAAGTACTCATTGATTCGGATCGATTGAACAAATACTTTCATACCGATGCGATTGCACAAAGAATCCCTTTACGGATAATTAAAGGCACATGGTACGAAGAGGGTATTTGGCTGACGAAGTTCGGCCAACCCGTTCAGTTTATCGCGGACAAGGACGCGAATGGTACCTATCTAGCCGTGCTAGAGTTAGACATTATCAATAATGAAGCGACTGTCAAGTTCCGATATCCTCCTGAAGGTATAGCGGGCGAAGCTAGGGTCGAGAAAGAGCATATGCAATGGACGGTTAAATCCCTTACGATCCATGAGCAGTAATATTAACGCGGTAAGGCGCAATAGCGGTTCTCCGCGTATTGCGCCAAATGGATAAAAGAGCAAAATCCATGAGTCCCCGGCATTGTCTCCCTGCCCACCCGCCTAACCCGCCGTTCCAGCCGACCCGCGTGGACGTTTGGCTTCATTGTTCTGGCTCCTTCCGCGCGGGCGGCTGAACGGGGGCGTTAGGCAGAAGGCGTTGCTTGCTAACAATATATTTAATTAGCGCAAAACGGGAACTTATATGAATTTCTTCAATCTCGCAGTTACTACTACATTTTTATCGATTGCAACATTAGCTCATGCAGAAAAAATACAAAAGGAATCTGTGTATGCTAATGCCTTTTCAGCATGCTTTAGGGAACATTGTGACGGGTGCAAAATTCAAGACTTGTCAATAGACTATGCTAAACAACGTGGTGATAAGTTAGTCGTTCGGGCTCGTGTCAAATATGATGTTTGTGCGCTACTTGGATGCGCTTCTTACACCAAATATTGGCGCGTAGAAATGATTGATGATGTTGATCGGTATTCTTGTGTAGAGGCGAGTTACGAGTAAATATTCCCCGGCAAGGCCGTAAGGCATCATGGCGATAGTCCGAGTATTGCGCCGAATGAATAATAAAGAGCAAAATCCATGAGTCTCCGTCATTATTTCACTGCCCACCCGCCTAAGGCGCAATAGCCGGGCCGGGTAACGAATCTATCTTTGACCGACATTTCCGCTTAAAATACTCACTCAACCCTCGGTCTGGAGAATTCAGATGATTTCACTTTCAAATGTAACACACCGCCACCCAGACATCCTCAGTGGAACCCCTGTGTTTGCGGGTACTCGCGTTCCAGTTCGTTCTCTATTCGACTACCTGGAGGGGGGCGACACTTTGGAAGAGTTTCTGCATCAATTTCCTTCCGTTAAACGGGAACAAGCCATTTCCGTGCTTGATGCGGCCTACGAATCTGTGACAGCCGATGCGTATTCTGCTGGATGAGAATTTTCCTGCCGACTTTGCTAAATTGCTGGAAGGGCATGAAATTGCAACCATCCATAGTCTTGGTTGGTCAGGAATCAAAAATGGTGAGCTACTTCGTCGCGCACATGGAATATGCGAGGTTTTCGTCACACTTGATCGCAATCTGGTGTTTCAACAAAACATTAAAGTTTTACCCTTCGGCATTGTGGTTGTTCGCGCTCGTTCCAATCGTGTTGCAGACCTTAGCCCTCACATCGAAAGCATCTTAGCGGCTGCAAATCGTGTTGTGCCGGGCCAAGTCGAGAAAGCAGGTGCCTAACCCGCCGTTCCAGCCGACCCGCGTGGACGTTTGGCGTGTTCCTTCTGGCTCCTTCCGCGCGGGCGGCTGAACGGGGTCGTTAGGCGTAGGCATGATTCTGTGTTATGTGTGCTGACGTACAGACTCCCGTCCACATTACGCATATGATTACAAACGCGATGATTGCCGCCTCCATTTGTCACTCGGCCCGGTCATCAAACGTTCCGGTCGGGGTTGCAAACCCCTCCAGCCTTAGTGAAAGCTTACTTCACCGCATCGGCGCTGCATTCCCTTCAAATCACTTTTCCATAACCTACAAATCGGAGATCATTATGGCTATACCGAATAACAGCGCTGCCGTCGCGGGCGCAAAACCGAACATCCTGTTTATCCAGGTCGATGAAATGCGTTTTCCGATGGGCTTCCCAGCAGGAATAGAAAATGCCGGGGAATTTCTACAAAAGTTCATGCCGAATATCTATTCGCTGTGGCAGGACGGCGTCAAGTTCAGCCGTTTTTACACGGCGGCATCAGACTGCACTCCGGCGCGGGCGACCCTAGTCACCGGGCTATATGCCTATCAAACCTATTCGATGGTGACGCGTGCGAATCCGAATAACGCCACGGCGGTTGCACAGCCCCAGCCGCAATTATCGGCGGATTTTCCGACCTACGGCAAACTGCTGCGAGAGGCGGGTTATGACACACCGCTGGTCGGCAAATGGCATTTGTCCAATTGCCCCGACCCCAACACGGCCAGCCGCGAAGCATTGGACGGCTATCTTCAAGACTATGGCTTTGAAGGACTAACCGTTCCCGACCCACTGGGTGTGCCGGGTCATGGGGTCGGTGAGGTTTTTTACACAGCCCAGGGAACCCAAGTACATGAATGGGACGATTCCGAGATTGCCGAACAAACCGTCAATTGGCTGCGCCTGCGAGCCGAGTCCGGCAATCACAAGCCCTTCTGTCTGAGCGTCGGCTTTATCAACCCGCACGATAAGCAGTTTTTCTGGGGTGGCACGGAAGCGGCAGCGTTCCTGCAAACCTATGCGGACATCCAGCAAACCCCAAGCCTCGATTACGGCATCACCCCAAGCATGGGCAATCCTCCAAAATTGGGATACGCCTTGCCGACGAATTGGCAGTCGCAGGCCGATTTGACTGCAAAAGTCGAGGCGGGGCAGGCACCCAAGCTGCATTTGTTGCTTCGGAATGTTTTCGCCTACTTGACCGGCGGTGTCACCGACTCGCCCGACCAGCAAGGGTTCACCACCGTGCCAACGCCGGTTGCCAAAGGCGCTTACACCGCAGTCGCGCACTTTGATTACTGGACTCGCTCACTTGATTTGTACACCCAATTGATGACCGATGTGGACTGCCATATCGGCACGGTCATCAACAATATCCCCGGAGCCCTACGGGACAATCTGGTGGTGGTATTCACGTCGGATCACGGCGATTATGCCAGCTCGCATGGCCTGCAAGGCAAGGGCGGAACGGTCTTTGAAGAATGCTACAACATCCCGCTCATCGTGCGTGATGGCAGTGGCCGCTTTACTGGCGACATCGGGAAAACGCGGGAACAGCTTTTCTCTAGCGTGGATCTGTTGCCGATGCTGGTGTCTTTGGGCCATCAAGGCCGCACCGATTGGCTGCACACTAACCCGGATTGGCACAAACTCTACGGGCGGCGGGCCGATTTGCTGGCCTGTCTGCGCAATGCCGCCGCGCCGGGGCGGGAGTATGTGGTGTTCACCACGGATGAATATTTCCCCGTCAACCTCAACTATCTGCACGCCAACCAGCATGTCGTCGGGTTGGTCACCGCCAACGGCAAACTGGGCGCTTACTGCCGCTGGAGGCCGGGTACGACAGAACTTATTACCCAAGCCGGCGAGCAAGTCGAGTATTTTGATTACACAAACGATCCGGCTCGGCTGGAAATCCATTCCACGCCGGACAGCCACAAGGCGCATCAGGCTTTGAAATTCCTGTTCGATGAAGTCGTGCCCAACGAACTTGAAGCGCCCATGCCGGAAGCGCTGGAAGCTGCCCGCGCAACTGCAAGAAAGCATTTTCTTGAGTACATGGCTTTAGCCGATGTGTCGGGTTTGTTCGCAGGCTTGGCACCCGTTGGGAAAGGGTAAACTTTGATGTGAAGGCGGCGCGGTAAGGGCGCAATAGCGGTACTCCGCCTATTGCGCCGAATGGATAAAATGAGCAAAATCAATGAATCCATGGCCATGTCTCCCTGCCCACCCGCCTAACCCGCCGTTCCAGCCGACCCGCGGACGTTTGGCATCATTTTTCAGGTTCATTCCGCACGGGCGGCTGAACGGGGGCGTTGGGCTTTTTGGCATTTGTGTTTCACAATTTCTAAATTATCATAATCAATTTTTACTACAAAATGTTTTTCATCAATTCTCAAAACAAATCGGACATGATCGAAGCACAACGCCAAAGATTTGTTGCAAATTCTATAGAAACACTAAGAATTGAATTTCCCGAACTTTGGTTCAGGCAATCTGAGTCCCAGATAAAACAACTATTATATGATCAGTGCGGGCGAGCCAAACAGTACAATATTAATTTAAGCGAGGGCGTTTACCTGCTGTTCATAATGCGACTTCGTTTAGATTGGAATTTTCCTGAAGGAAAAGATTTTGCTTGGGCGCGGGAAATATTGCTCCGCGAGTTAATACCCGAAGAGGAACGCATCAGCGCTTTGGAAGCAATGTTGTGGGGTGGAGGCGATAACTAATTATGCCAGTGTCTATTCCTGAAAAAACTAATGCCACCGCCTTAACCAGAGCAGAAAATCGTATTAAGAATGCTGATGGCGTAATTCAGCACATTGATGCAAGCCTAGTGTCACACGAATACGCTAGCACTGACAGAGAAAAGCTTGAGAAGCTCAAAAAGGATTTGGGTGAAATAAAATCTGCCACCGATAATGAAATAAAAGCACGTCAGAATCTGCAAACAGCTTATGATGAATCAAGTTATGCCAATAAGGATGCCGACCCTGAAGTTAAAGCCAAACAAAAAGCTTTGGCGGCAGTCGGCAAAGCTAATAAGACCGTCATGCGCGGCAAAAAAAATACGGTGAATGAAGTTTGCCAGTCCTGTCTTGACAAAGAAGTGGACAGCATCATGGATTGCAATACACCTTACTACGTGAAATATGGTAAAGGGGGCGGGGGCGGACCTCAATACAAAAATTGCCACAATCAGACACTTGGCAGCTACACTGGCTGGGACGAACTCATTAAATCCAACAAGAAAACCACTTCAGAAAAAAATGTTTTAGTTGCCATGTCGGCTAACGAAGGTGATATGGATGCGGTGCAGGCTTACGATAGTGAAATTGTGACTGTCGGGGCAATGCAAAAAACTGTTAATCCACAAGGGCAGGGGGAATTGCCAATTCAGTTAAAGGAGTTTCGCGATAACCCTGAAACGCGTGCCGTGTTTGACCGTGAGCTAGGCTCTAAAGGCTATAGTGTGGGTGTTGCCATTGGAAAAAACAAAGATGGCACACCTAAATACGGAAACGTGGACAACACGCTTTATTTTACCGACCCGAAAAACCCTAATGCCAAACCCATTACTGGAAAGGAACTCGATAAGTTTATCCAAACCAACAAAGATCGTTGGCCTGATACATTAGGCCCATTTCGGTCATTGGGGAGAACGCCAGAATTTCAGGAAAAGCAGGTTCTTGATTTTAATAATCGCCTAGCTTCCGCCTTAAACAAAACACCCGTAGGCTATGGTCATGATATTGGGGACTATGTCAGCTCGGAACATGGAGCGGCTTTGGTGTTGGATCAAGATGTAAATCGACCTGGTTATGTAAGCAAGGATTTTAGTAAAGCACTGGACAAATTCTATAAAGCGCATCCGCAGGTATCAATAGATCCTGCGGCATGGGCAGAAAACAAGCGTGTAGCTTACGAAAAGGAAATTTTGGACAATTATGCTTCTGGTCGTCGAGGAACAGACATGGCAAATCGTGCAAAAAAGCTGGTAGATCAGGGTTTAAGCGATGCACCCAATTCATTAGTATTCCCACCCTGAATCTAGGCGTAGAAAGCTTAAGTTTATTAACATCAAACATAGCCACTCCATGAACGGCATAATTCGCATTACTGCAACCACATTTATAATTCTAGCGTTCTCAGTGTCAGTAATCGCCAAGTCGAGCACCACAAGGAATAAGAAAATGTCTATTGAAAAGGTAACGATTGAAATTCCAGTATTGAAAGCACAGCTAGTACTCTCCAACCCAGCTTATCTCGCCGATACAGTAGAAGAAACACCCTATCAGTTGCTACAGGTATGCAATGAGCAACGGCATTGCCAAACCTTACTTGATGAGCGTGGGGGTGATGGAGTTTCAGTGGCAAGTGATACTTCGCTTAACTTTTCACCCGACCATTTGTATCTTATCGTTTTGCGAATGGTGGGCGTGGATGTTATGACTAAAAAATACAAAAAACATTATTATGAAGTCTACGGTTTAGTGGAAGGGGCAATTGTTGGTTTTCAAACTAAAGAAGGTATAAATGCGACAACCGATAATATCCTACAATGGTCAGATCAATACCCACATGCTCTTGAAATTTCGGTGGGAAGGAAGAAACAAGCTTTAGCCTATAGGAAATAACCAGCGCGTAGTCTGAGGTGAGCTTGCGAACCCCAGAAAATTAAGCAACCAAGCCTAACTCAGCGCTACAGCAGGGTTTCGCTACGCTGAACTCGATAAGGTGCGCTAATTATAGGATGTGCTGAAGCGAAAAGAATAGGGTCAGGTCTTGTCTTTTGCTATTGAATACTGCGGTTAGGCGCAATAGCGGCTTGCCACATATTGCGCCGAATGGAAAAAGAGAGCAAAATCCATGAATGCCGGACACTGTATCTCTACCCACCCGCCTAACCCGCTGTTCCAGCCGACCCGCGCTCCTTAGCTTTATTAAAACTAGTATTACACAGTTTTGGAATAATCATCCCAACTATGATAGTACCCATCTGTACTTAAGGCGCTTTGACCAACCCATTGCCGACATCTTGAAAGCTTTGTGTGGTGATGAGATTTAAATCTGCATTGCCAATCAGTTTTGCATTTAGCGTGTTGCTGTTGACCGTGCCGGTGCGTTGGAGTTGCTGTTCGGCCCATAAGGCCGCAACCCCTGTGACATGCGGACTGGCCATGCTGGTTCCGTTCATGCTGGTGTAGCCACCGCCCGCTCGGGCTGAATAAATATCAACCCCCGGTGCTGCCACCAACGGGCGTATGTTGGAGAAGGCGGCAACGCTTAATGACTGGTGCGGCGGGCCAGCGGTTTGCAAGGCGGCAACCGACAGAATACCGTCGGCTGCTGCGGGTGGGGCCACCTCAATGCAATAATTGGCGGCAATCTGACGTTTGCTTTCGTTGCCTGATGCGGCGACTACCAATGCACTATTGAACTGGGCGGCACGCGCTTGCAACAAGCCCATCAAGCGATCAAAAAAGCGCACATTGTCACGATACTCGGCTAGGGCTTTGGAGGTGGCAAGATCCACCGCCATGCCTTGATTTTCCGTCCACCAACGGACTAGGCCGGGAAAATCAAAGCCCAAGGACATATTGATGACATGCGCCCCCCCTTCAACCGCCCATTGGATGGCATCAATGATTTCCTTGGTGCTGGCTGATTTTTGGTTGCCAATGACCTTGCCGATGAGTGCGCGGCGCACACCGGGGGCGATAGAGTAGCGTAAGCCATTCACGGTTTGGCCAAAGATTGTGCCGGCCACATGGGTGCCATGTCCGTTCTGGTCGCCGTCACCCTCGCCAGTGAAATCTTTCTGCACCAGTTCAATTCCATTAAACGCTTCGTGAGTGGCATCAATGCCGGTATCGAGTATGGCGATGGTGACTCCGTTTCCGGTGTAAGTGCTTTGCAATGCGCCAGTGACTTGGACACCCCATGTGGCACCCTCTTGGGCTGTCGGCACGGCAGCGGGTCCGCTTGCTGCAACCGGGGCAATTAGTGCGATGGGAATCGGCCTGACAATATCCGTCACTGTTTTGTCGCGTCGCAAGTCTTGTATTTCGTGGGCTTTAAGTTCCACCGAATCAATCTTAAAATCATTAGCCGGCGATGCCGAACTGGGTTTGCCAGAAAGAAAATCATTGGATTTGTTGAACGTTCCAAGCGGATTGAATTGGCTTTCTTTCTGGGGAGTGAGGCGTAAAACGAGATAAGTTTCTTCAGTCATGTGGATACCTTTTAGTGGAGGTTAATCTTAGTTCCCAGTCTCTGCGTCCTTTGCCATTAAATTAACTGGCTGATGTTACGCGGCTCCCGTCATGCCAGAAAATAAGCAACTATTGCATCCGTGCGTAACATCAGTTACTAAGGTAACGCCCAAGCATGACAGCTAATTTCAATTCCATACCTTACGCCGCAAATATTCGTCAATCTGGCTTAACGATTTACAATCCAATCGAGATTGGTGACCCATCCTTATGGATTCCAACCCACGACCTCGAATCATTGCATAACGAAGGGCTACGAGGAATATCCCTTGCCGGATTGCCCTTGCGCACACGTTCAAAGGTAGCCAAAGAACATGTCTGTCGTGTGATTGGATACCCAATGCCACGCGCTTTCCTGAAAACACAACCACGCTTTCTAGCTCAGCGATTTGATACTTATGTTCAGAAATCAAATAATCTTCAAGTTTGGAATGAAGAACTGTCTCCGGTACGCCGTTATGTGCTGATCCGACTGTCCCCAGAGGACGCAGTCACTTCCCGATGTACGTCACCAGCTTTTGGAGGTGAAGTTGCAAACCTCGCACACAATTTATCTTGGCTTGGTTCTGCCATCAAGTCAAGAGCCGCTTGATGTACCCAAGATTGCGGGCCAACAAGCGCGGCACTGTGACGGGCGTTATGCCGTTTTCTATGCACACACCGACGGCGAATGGGTGACGTTGACCCACCTTAATTCAACAGCCTTGGAAGGGGTTGGGGAGAGGGGCAAACAGCATTGCAAATCCATAACTTAATGGCTGTGACTCGGAACGTTGGAACGATCAAATAAGGGCCGTAAGCTGCGGTTAGATACAAACCGCCGCTTACGCTTGACCTTAAGTGTGAATTAGCGTATCAAATCAACTTTGGTTATTCTTCTTTAGTCCTTAACAGAAAAGAAATTGGAAATATCAATGCAAAACGAAGATGTGAAAGTATTCTTCAGTTATGCCCGCGCTGATTCGGAATTCGTTCTAAGGCTGGCAGGGGACATGAGATCGGCGGGAGTCAATCTGTGGATAGATCAACTTGACATTGCCACTGGTGCCCGATGGGATCAGGCTGTAGAGGATGCCTTAAAAGCGTGTCAACGCTTGCTGATCGTTCTTTCCCCCACCTCAATAGCCTCTCAGAACGTCATGGACGAGGTCGCATTCGCAATTGACCAGAACAAGCAAATAATTCCGGTACTCTATAGGAATTGCGATATACCATTTCGTCTCAAACGATTACAACATATAGATTTTACGGGTGAGTATGACGAAGCCTTGAGCAAGTTATTAATCGCCCTAAACACGTATTCAATACTCCCGCGCAACGGAATTAAAACTCCTCACACAAAACCCCGCTTTCTACGAGTCATTGCAAACAAAAGAATTTCAATTTTGCTCGTTATTATCGCCCTATTTGGAATATTAGGCTGGGCTTTAATGGCTAACTTGGATAATGTTTTCAGTCTGTCAATAAACGCCCGGGAATGGATGACATCACAGCAGTATCAGGAAGCCTACACAAAACAGGTCAAGGAAGGCTTTTATCCGCATAAGCTTGAAGTCAAGTGTAAGAATAATTCTGAGCAGTTACATGCCGAATGGAAAGCGTTTCCTTTAGGCTCGGAAGGTTTTTTGCACATTTACGGAGTGACAAGAGAAATCTATGAAAGCAAGAATAAAGAGTACATGGCAATGGGATTTACCCTTGAGTCATTAAATAACTTTAAGGATTGCGCGGGTGACGACTATTATGAAGCTAATTGGTTTAAACGACGGCCTGTCACTCTGGTAAAGTAGTTTATTGCGCCGAATAGGAGAATAAATAATGGTAGAAGGTAGAATTCCCGAAACGGGACAAATTGTGAATACTGCTGGGGTACTGGGTTTAGAACCGTTTCTGCAAAAATCCGAAATCTTATACGTTAATAAAGTTCCTGATGATGGCTGGCTACGAACTCTCTACGGTAAGACAGATGTTTATCTGTATAAATACACAAAAGTAAAGGTAGTTGAGTTTAAAAAAGGACGTACTTATTTTAAGGTGTTAGACGGTTCTTCGAGCGGAAAAACGCTTAGCTTAATGGATGCCAATGCCAAAGAATATTTAGGAAGAACCCCCCCTACCTTATCTGCGCTTGAAGTAGTTGTGACTTATGGTAAATATGAAGAAGGTTGGTACTCAAAGGCAAAAGATGAATATTTGAATCAACAGTGGGCAAAATTTGAGTTTGACGGCACATATTTTTGCTATTCCATTGATGTCACCATGAATTCTGTTTGGGGAAAAGACTATTCTCCACTGCAAGCGGGTGAATATACCATCCTATTACCGGATAGCCCGCACAATAAAAACATGACACGGTTTTACCGGGATTTCGAACCAAAACTAAAGTATGATCAGGTTTGGTTTCCAATTAGCTATGGCGATAACAGCCGTTATGTGCATGTAGGCAACGTTTCAGAAGGCTGTGTCACCATTGTTAATTTAGCAAGTTGGGCGGATATTCACGATGAACTAATTAGTCACCGAGCCAATGATGGTAAAAGCGTGGGCAAATTAACTGTAAACGGCAAGCCTGAAAGGGAAAAATGATGAATAATGTCTCCCTGTCAAGCTTCAATTTATGGGCATTCATCTCTTTTTCAGTATTAGCATTTCCTTGTTTTAGTGCGGATATATTAGACTCACCTAACACGCTTAGAATCCTCAACAATATTGATGAACGGCGTGGCAAAATGACAGCAGAAGGCATAAGTGCCGCTAAATCCCTAAATAAAGAGGGTGACAAGGCATATTTGCAACAAGATTATCGTAAAGCCTACCGAGCTTATTACAATTCCTACCCAAATTATCCAAACGCTTATGCCTACATAATGGCTGGTGACACTAGCTGGCGGATGCTTATATCTTATAACAAGGCTATGACAAGTGAACAACACTGCCAACTTAATAACAAATACTTTCCGCACGATCTTGATCAAGATATTTCACAGACTTATGAAGTTGGATTAGCACTTGCCGTGAAAGACAAGGAAATAAAACTTATGGAATCATCTATATATAAGCGGGCAATTGAAAGCCATAGATGTTTACGAAAACTGTATTATTTTTACAAAAGCCAACCTAGTGATGTTTGTATTGATGTCAATAATATTCAAACATGTTTGGGCAAGCCCTTGATTGAATGATGTAATGCGGTAAGGCGCATTCATTAAGAAATTGATTTTACGCTCCCGGCAAGGGCGTAAATAAGCAACTTTCGTGTCCATGCGTAACATCAGTTTATAAGCAATTCGGAAAGCTTGGCAAATTCTTCCAAGCTCAATCGTTCCGCCCGTTCACCGGGTTCTATGCCCACACTGGCAATTTCATCGGCAGAAAGCAAGGTACTCAGGGAATTGCGCAGGGTCTTGCGGCGTTGCGAAAAGGCGGCCACCACCACTCGGTTTAAAACCTCATGGGGAACAGCTATGGGTTTCTGACGATGCGGTATGAGCCGTACAACCGAGGAAATGATCTTTGGCTGTGGGTTGAAACTTTCAGGATAAACATCCAATAGGGATTCCATGGTGCAATAATAACTTGCCATCACGCTCAAGCGCCCGTAGTCCTTATCGCCGGCTTGGGCGCACAACCGATCGACTACTTCCTTTTGCAGCATGAAGTGCATGTCCTTAATCACATGGCTGTATTCAAACAGATGAAATAACAAGGGTGTGGAGATGTTGTAGGGTAGGTTGCCAATCACCCGCAACGGGCCAGCTTGGGCGAGTGTTGCATAGTCGAACTTCATTGCATCGCCCGCGTGGATGTGAAGCCTTTCCTCATTGGCGAATTTATGCTGAAGCAAGCCGACCAAGTCACGATCTAGTTCAATCACGTCCAATTGTGCGCACTCTCGCAACAAGCGATGCGTCAAAGCCCCTTGTCCCGGCCCGATTTCCACCAAATGCTCGTCGTTGCGAGGGGAAATGGCGGAGACGATGGCGTACACCACCCGTTCGTCCACTAAAAAATTTTGCCCGAAACGTTTACGCGGCTGATGGCTCATTAGGCTTTTCCTTGGGGTTGGTCATTCTGCCGGGAACGGGGCGGATTGGCTCATCTGGATGGCGGTATGGATTGCCGTTTCCAAACTGCCGATGTCAATCCGCCCTGTGCCTGCCAAATCAAGGGCGGTTCCGTGATCCACAGAGGTTCGGATGATGGGAAGCCCAAGGGTAATATTGACCGCTCGCCCAAACCCCTTGTGTTTGAGGACTGGAAGCCCTTGGTCATGATACATGGCGAGTACCGCATCGGCTTGATCCAGATACTTTGGCAAGAATAGGGTATCGGCGGGCAAGGGTCCAAGCAAGTCCATGCCTTTCTGTCTCAGAGCCACTAAAACTGGGTTGATGACATCAATTTCTTCTTTGCCTAAATGACCCCCCTCACCGGCATGGGGATTAAGTCCACACACTAAAATCCTAGGCTTGGCAATGCCAAAGCGTTTTTGCAGATCGTGGTGCAGTATTTGAATGACGGTGGTAAGCCTGTCAGACGTAATGGCGGCACTTACGTCTTTCAAAGGCAGGTGTGTGGTCGCCAATGCGACTCTTAAACCTTCTGTCGCCAACATCATGACCGGGAGGCCACCCGTGATGTCGGCAATGAACTCCGTATGGCCGGTGAATGTGAAACCCGCCTCGTTGATGATGCCTTTGTGTACCGGGGCAGTGACAAGGGCATGGTAACGCCCGTCTAAACATGCATTGACTCCGGCGGTAATCGTGTCCAGTACAGTGCAGGCATTGCGTTTGTCCAACTCGCCACAAATCGACTGATTTGCACATTTGACCGGCATCACCCATAAATGACCGGGACTGTGCAGGGGAACCGATGCTGATTCGCTTACGCAAGATAATGTTAAGTTGATGCCTAATCTGCTGGCCCGGTTTGCCAGTACATCCGGGTCGGCGACCACCGTTAACGCACAAGGAAGCGGCATTTGTGCGATTACCGCGCACAGGTCAGGTCCAATGCCTGCGGGTTCCCCCGAGCTTAAAAGGATACGGGGTGGCGTGGAAACTGTCATGTTGATGCCAAGCTGATCAGCGAGTCTTTTAATTCATGCGGATTTCGACATAAGCCTCATCCCTGATCTTACGCAGCCAGAGTTCGGTTTCCTCCTCCACTTTACGCTTAAAGATTTCCTCCCTGGCTTTGTTTTTTTCGATGTCGCCCTTATCGCTGGATTCTTGTCTTTCCAATACTTGTATCAAGTGCCAGCCGAATTGTGTCTGTACGGGTTCGCTGAGTTCGTTAGGCTTCAATGAACCCATCGCTTGCTCAAAAGGAGGTACCAAGGCACCCGGTTGCACCCAACCCAATTCGCCACCTTTGACGGCTGAACCTTTGTCATCGGAATGACCACGGGCAATTTCGGCAAAATCTTCGCCATTTTCGATACGGTGGCGCAAGGATAGCAATTTCTCCTTGGCTTCTTCATCGGTAATGACCTCTGTGGGCTTAATGAGGACATGTCGAACCCTTGTTTTAGTAATCTTGGCGCCTTCTCCCTGCTTGATGCCTAGCATTTTAATGATATGGAATCCACTTGAGCTGCGGATTGGCCCTTCAATATCGCCTTCCTTCATTTTATCGACATATTCGGCAAAAATAGACGGAATTTGACTTTTTTTCCGCCAACCAAGATCGCCGCCTTTCAGCGCCTGCTCATCGTCCGAAGAACCCAATACCGCTTGTTTGAAGTCCAAGCCTTTCTTGAGTTCAGAGTAGAGGCTGTCGGCCTTGTCCTTCGCTTTCTGGACATCGCCAGTGGAGGCGGCTTGGGGAGTGGCAATCAATATATGGCCTAGTAGAAACTCTGCGTCACCAGCAGTGGAATGTGTTGTTTGAGTCTTCAGGTAGTTTTCGATTTCGCGGTCACTGACTTTCACTTGGCTATTGACTTGGTTGGCGCGCAATCGGTTGATGGTGATTTCGTTGCGAATCTGCTCCACAAATTCTGAATAGACAATCCCTTCTGCCATTAGGGAACTTCGAAAATCCTCTACAGTAAGATTGTTGCGTTCCGCGATTTGTTTCACTGCCGCACGGAGGGTTTCCTCGTCAACTTTTATGCCTGCCTTTTCCGCAAGCTGAATTTGAATTTTGTCTATGATCATCCTTTCCAGAACTTGTTGGATCAGAACCTTGTCCGGGGGCATTTGTGTATTGCTTTGCCTTAGCCCTTTTTTGATCATTGCGACTTTTTCGCCCAATTCACCCGCGGTGATGACACCGTCCTCGACCACAGCGACAATTTGATCCACATTTTGAAGGCGGCGAGTAGTCTCTGGCATGGTTGGCGCTGACCAGATTCCTAACAGGCCAAAGGCTATCAGTAAAATAAATTTCATTTTGTGCATATTCAAAACTGTCGAAAGGTGAGCCTAGTAGGTTAATTTCCCGGGGCATATTCATAAATGCCGGGTAGAACATAGTCTGTCCGGTAACCACTAAAGTTTTGCAGTAAAAGATTGTCGATTTGATCGCCAAAACGACCCAAGCCTTTCAACTCAAACTGAAAATAGACAGCGTTGTTCATGGTGATGTCATTGGCAGTGATCACCGGGCCAGTGTTGCTTGTGACACCGTTTGCGTAGCGCAGACCCAAGAGGCTAAAACGCCAGCAGCAGGTTTCCTTTTCAAAGCCAGCCATCGCTTGGACGGTGATTTGGGTGGCTAAGTCGTACTGCCATCTACCGATTGCAAACCACCCCCAGCCAATCGGGAGACGGGTTGAAACGTCGGTTTGATTGATGGTTCTTGGGGTGTTTGGATTATAAGGATAAGGAGGCGTGTAGCCATCATATGGGTCGCGACGGTATCGGTAGCTCAAATTAAGCAAATGGTTGTTGAAATTATTATATTGCAGCATGACCTGCCCACGGTCTACCCTATCAAATTTTGGATTCCACTGTCCGGTTCCGCGAAATGACCAATGTTCGCTAAACATTGAGGACACTTCCCCAACGATATTATCCTTGTAGGTGGGGGGAGGGGGTGTGTTGATGGGGCTTAGAACCACTTTGGGTTGGGTGATGTAAAAAACTTTACCTACACTAAGTTTTAAGCGATCCAAACCAGAGTTTTGACTAATTAAGCGGGTAGTCAGGGCCGGGGTTATATTATTGGCATCCGACAATCGGTCAACCCCGGCAAATCGGTTCTCACGAAAAAGCTGGTAAAAATTGAAATCGTATTCGGCGGAGTCAAAGTTCAAGCCTTGATAACCCAGTAATTCCCCTTTGGTTCCGACCAAGGCATTATATTCATAGGGCTGGTTAACTTTTGGCACAAACAGATAGAATAACCTAGGCTCTATGGTTTGCTGCATGGGAGAGTCGAAAAGGTCGAATTCATTCTCAAAATATGCACCACTATCCACAGAAAAAATCGGAGCGGTTCTGGAAAAATTATTGGATGCATAGGGCCCGGTGTTTTGTAGCCAGTAGTCGGTGTGTTGCAGGGATAGGCTCGGGGTAATGTAGCCCGCCACGTCTCGGAACGGATAAAACAAACGTGGACGCATATTCAAACGCTCACCGTTAACCAAGTATTGTTGATCGAAACGGGTCATTTCCAAAGCATTTTGGAATTGTAGACCCGTTCCACCTATTTCCCGGTTGTAATATAAATTAAGTTGCGGCATGCGTCGGTAAGGGAGAAAGTTATCCCCGATACTTGGATCCAAACTCTGATAATAGTCTACTAGTAAGCTTGCCGAATAGGTGCCACCAAACAATTCTCCTGGACTATAATTAAGTGTGGCAAAGCTGCGCAGGAATGTGGAGTTACTGATAGCGAGCAAATTACCCAATTGTCGTATATATTGGTTATCGGTGACTAGATGCAAATCAATTTGAGATGTTAATTTGTCGGTAAACCGGCTTTGGTTTATCCAACCGACTTGACCTCGGGATTTTTGCTCTATACTATCCCAAGGCATAATATCAATAAAAACCCTGCCTGTACCATATTCTGTCAAGTAACGGAAATCTGCTCGTAGCAATTCACCTCGCTTTGCTAAATACCGGGGCAATAGAGTCAAATCATAATTGGGCGCAAGGTTTAAATAATAAGGCAGAGTGACATCAAAGCCATTTAACTTGCTATAACCAAAATAAGGTGTCAAAAACCCGCTTTTACGCCGGTCATCCACAGGAAAACTCATCCAAGGTGTATATAAAAACGGCACGCCTTTGAATTCCAACCATGCGTTTTTGGCAGTGCCCTTACCCGTGTCTTTGTCTATCGTCACATTTGAAGAATGTAGCAACCAGTCTTGGTTGCCGGGTGGGCAAGTGGTGTAGGTGGCCGTTTCGTATCTGGATTTAGTCTTGCTGTCAATATGGGTAATTCGGGATGTTCCTCTTGCGGGCACAGTTTCCAAGATGAATTGAGAGTTTCTTAGCACCCCTTCGTCAGAATTTAAATCCATGAAGGCAGTGTCACCTGAGAATGCCAAACCCTTCTCACGGTAAATGACTTCCCCCTTGGCATTGATGACCCCGCTTTTACCATTGTGGGTGACGAAATCACCGTAGAGCCTTTGATCAGCCCGAACCAATTCGGCCGACCCCACATAATTGGACGATTCGGCATGAACTAGTTCAGCACGCTCTGAGGTAATTTCCAAAGGCGATTTTTCACGCAAACTACGGTCGGCATCGGACAATAAAAAATCCGTCGCTTGGGTCCATTCATATTTACTTTTGCCGCAGCTTACGGCCCAAGGGTTGGCTGGCATTCGAGCCAGTATTCTAGAGAAGCGTTGTTCATCTTGACGGGTCATGTCCGAAGATTGTGACCAGCTTTCCCTTTCATTTTCCCCCACCCCGACCACATGCGGTTCGCCATGCGGGTCTGGCCCAGTCAATGAGCAATCCCATTGCTTCTCTGAGCCGGAACGGCAGTTCCAACCTGATTTTGTGGTGACAGTTTGTGTCTCGGGGGTTGAAACTGACGAATCTTTTCCTTTTGATTGATTTGCGGGCACGCCTGACTTTGGGATTGACTCGCCAGACCGTTGGACGTTTGAACCGTTAGGATTGATTTTCGGGTTGGCATTTTTTTCCGTAGCCTGATCAGCATCCGAGGCATCCTCTTCGTCCTGACTGTCCGTGTCTTTGTTAGCGTTTTGGGATTCGATGGGGCTTTGTTGTCCCTGAGGCTTGGGTTGTTCGGATTCCATAGCCAACAGCAAATTTTCAGGTTCCGCTGTGGATGTGGATTTCAACCCTGCATCGCTTTTCTGCAAGGATGGTTCGTTCTGGGTTGTCTCTGTAGACTTTTTCCGGCCCGAGGCACAAACCCAGTCCTTGACTGCATCGCCTCGCTGGCAATCCCATCCGGCGGCAAATGCATCACCTAGACCTAGTGCCAAAAGCACACAGAAAACGGTTTGCTTCCTTTTTGGAAGATTCATTTTCCGAAACCAATTACAATTCAAATTAAACAAACAAACATTGGACTTCCCTCGGCTAGCGGGTTCCCAAGCCGACAGGTGAACTGGGCAGGGAGCAACTTCGATTTGATTGAATAATGGATAAACAAAGGCGGCATATCTTAAGGGCGTGGTTTTGTGGTGAAATATTACAATAAATTTGTAACATTCTAACCTATCATCCACAGCAATTAAGCATTTTTCGATCAGGAATCTTAACTCATATGACGAATTCACCCGACACCCGCCTTCATGCGCTGTCCGAATGGCTCAACCAAGACTTAAAATTGGAGGTGAACGACCTATGTCCCGCTTCCAGCGATGCCAGTTTTCGGCGCTATTTCCGTGCGCAAGTGGGTAATGACAGCTTCATTGTCATGGATGCCCCACCTACCCATGAAGATGTCATTCCCTTTGTAAATGTTTCGAATTTATTACGCTCGGCGGGGGTGCAGGCCCCCAAAATTCACGCTCAGAGCGTTGAAAGGGGTTTTTTATTGTTATGTGATTTCGGCAGTCGCCTTTATCTGGATAGCCTAAACGTGGACACCGCCGATAGTCTCTACGATGATGCGATGCAGAGCCTAATTCGCATGAAACGAGGGGTCGATGTCCAATCCTGTGGTCTGCCGAATTACGATGAAGCCCGTCTGCGGAGCGAGATGGACTTGTTCGGGGAGTGGTTCTTGGGGGGGTTGTTGGATCGTGAAATTAACTTTAAAATCCGCCCAGTCATTGAAAAATCTTGGCGTGTCCTTGTTAAATCCGCATTGGATCAACCCAAAGTCTGTGTGCATAGGGATTACCATTCCCGGAATTTGATGATTACTGATACGGACAATCCAGGCGTGCTGGACTTTCAAGATGCCGTGATAGGCCCTATTACCTACGATTTGGTCTCACTGCTTCGTGATTGTTATATCACTTGGCCCAAGGAGCGAGTGGAAGGATGGGTCAGGAAATATCATGCACGGTTGATAGATGAGGGCTTGGTTGATGGATTCGATGCCGATCAGTTCCTGCGATGGTTTGACTTGATGGGCTTGCAACGGCATATCAAAGTGTTAGGGATTTTTTCGCGTTTATATTTGCGAGACGGCAAGGCCAGCTACCTTAAAGACATACCCAGAACACTCAATTACGTGGTAGGGTCCTGTCAGCGTCATCCCGAGATGGCTGATTTCCTGGCCTTTTTACAAGATGGCATTGTCCAGCAGACCTATTTTAAATTAGGTCAACCTTCATGAAAGTGTTGATCCTTGCTGCAGGTCGAGGGGAGCGGTTACGCCCGTTTACCGACAGCACTCCCAAACCGCTTTTGCAAGTCGGGGGTCGTCCGCTGATTGAGCATATCATCTCAAATTTGTCGGATGCCGGTTTCAATGAGTTCATTGTCAATCTTTCCCACCTAGGCGAAAAAATCCAAGCGCATCTGGGAGACGGTTCACAGTTAGGTGTGCAAATCGACTATTCATGCGAAGAAAATGGAGCTTTGGAGACTGGGGGGGGTATTTTTCAAGCACTGCCCTTGTTAGGCACCGAACCGTTCATGGTTGTCAATGGCGATGTAGCCACTGATTTTCCCTTTTCGAGTTTGCGCAACTGCCTCGATGGACTGGCCCACCTTGTGCTGGTAGGCAATCCACCTCATCACCCGCAGGGCGATTTTGCATTGGAAGGCGGTCAAGTCATGGTCGAGGGTGTGCCCAAACACACCTTTAGCGGCATTGGGGTTTACCGTCCAGAGTTGTTCGCAGGGTGTCAGCCCGGCAGATTCCCTCTTGCCCCATTGCTTCGCGAAGCAATGGCAAAAAAGTCGGTAAGCGGGCAAATTCATAAGGGTTTTTGGATGGACATAGGGACAATAGAGCGGTTGCGGGAATTGGATGAACACTTGACTAATTCATGCGTCAAAGTCCTTGCCCAAGAGGCGCCAATCAACGCAACTCATCCGACAGGAGACTATTGATCATGACCCATGAACCGCAAAATGCCGCAGACGAGATTAAGTCTTTGAAAAACATTGCAACGGTGGTCTATGCCCTGCAAGCGGCTACGATCCCCTTGATAATCACTTACTTTATTGCGCCCTTGTTTGCCTATTGGAAACGTAAGCAGGCTATGGGTACTTGGGTTGAATCGCATCTACGATGGCAATTGAACACTTTCTGGTTTAGTCTAATCGGCTTTATGATTGGCATACCCGCCTTGGTCACGCCGTTTGGTTCTTTTATTTTGGCTACAACCTTGTTGTGGTTAGTCTACCGTATCGGTCAAGGATGGACTCGATTAAGCCGGGGACAGTCGATGTTCAATGAGTTGGGTCAAGCCAAAGTAGGGTGAAACTTTAGGCACATTGACAAGCATACGTTGACAGTTGCCCCCTACAACAGTATTTTTAACTGTTTTTATTGTTTAATTTTAGTCCGGCTTCCGTTGGTTGCCGCCTCGGCAAAGGCTTTGAAAGACAATAAGCCTTTGCCTTTAATTAATAATTTTTTACAAGAGCCCAGGATGGAAGAGTTTCAACGCATCAAACGTTTGCCCCCCTATGTTTTCAATATTGTCAACGAGCTGAAAGCCAAGCAACGCGCACAAGGCGAAGATATCATTGATTTCGGCATGGGGAACCCTGACCGGCCAACTCCGCAACACATTGTTGACAAACTGATTGAGGTCGCCCAAAAACCTTCGGCACACCGTTATTCGGTTTCCAAAGGAATTCTTCGGTTGCGCAAAGCCATTTGCAATTGGTACATGACCCGTTACGGGGTGGAATTGGACCCGGATTACCAGGCAATCACCACAATCGGTTCCAAAGAAGGCTTGGCGCATTTAATGCTCGCCACCTTGGGTCCAGGCGACGCTGTGCTTGTACCCAACCCGGCATATCCTATCCACCCTTACGGCTGTATCATAGCGGGTGCCGATGTCCGACATGTCCCCCTAGTGGACGGCGTGGATTTTTTCGCCGAATTGGAAAAGGCGATTAAATTGTCATGGCCTAAACCTAAGATGTTGGTCTTGAACTTTCCCGGCAATCCCACCACTCAATGCGTCGAAATGGATTTTTTCGAAAAAGTCGTTGAAATGGCGAGGGAATATAAGATTTGGGTCGTGCATGACTTGGCTTATGCCGACTTGGTGTTTGACGGGTATGTCGCCCCGTCCATCCTGCAAGTGCCCGGCGCGATGGATGTGGCGGTCGAATTTTTCACTTTATCCAAGAGTTATAATATGCCGGGTTGGCGCGTCGGTTTCATGTGCGGTAACCGGGAACTGGTTGCAGCCTTGGGAAAGATTAAGTCCTACTTGGATTACGGAACCTTCACCCCAATCCAAGTGGCGGCGATCACTGCATTGGAAGGTCCGCAGGACTGCGTTGAGGAAATACGTCAATTGTATCTCCATCGCCGGGACACTCTATGCAAGGGTTTGAATGACGTGGGTTGGGCAGTGGAAAAGCCCAAGGCCACCATGTTTGTATGGGTTCCGATTCCCGAGCAATATCGTGAATTGGGTTCCTTGGATTTTGCCAAGAAACTTTTGATTGATGCCAAAGTTGCCGTGTCGCCGGGAGTCGGTTTCGGTGAATATGGCGACGATCATGTGCGCTTTAGCCTAATCGAGAACGAGCATCGCACCCGCCAGGCTATTCGCGGAATCCGCAATATGTTCCGTTCAGACAACTCGGTATAATTTGCATTTTTCCCCAAACTTAGAGGACAGCGATTTGAAGCCCGTAAAAATTGGTTTGCTCGGACTGGGCACTGTCGGTGGCGGCACCGTCAATGTATTGCGTAGAAATGCCTCGGAAATCAGCCGCAGGGCAGGGCGGGACATTCAAATTTTACGTGCGGCCGCACGTGGCAAATGCACCTGCGACACCACCGGCATTCCGTTGACGGAAGACGGTTTTGAGGTTGTCAACGATCCTGATGTCGATATTGTGGTGGAACTCATTGGTGGGGAGGAACCTGCCAAGCAGCTCATTCTGACGGCCCTTGCCAATGGCAAGCATGTCGTGACTGCCAATAAAGCATTGATCGCCAAACATGGCAATGAGATATTCGCTAAAGCCAGTGAGATGGGCTTGATGGTTGCCTTTGAGCCAGCCGTGGCTGGAGGAATACCGATTATCAAAGCATTGCGCGAGGGTTTGACCGGCAATAAAATCGAATGGGTGGCAGGCATTATCAACGGCACTTGCAATTTTATCCTCACTGAAATGCGGGATAAAGGCCGTGAATTCGCCGATGTGTTGGCAGAGGCTCAGGCCAAAGGGTATGCCGAAGCCGATCCTACCTTTGATGTGGAAGGCATTGATGCCGCCCATAAACTCACCATCTTGGCATCCATCGCATTTGGCATTCCTTTGCAATTTGACAAGGTTTACATTGAAGGGATAAGCGGAATCACCCGTATTGATGTCGCCTATGCCGAAGAGTTGGGATATCGGATCAAATTACTTGGCCTAGCCCGCCGAACCGAGCAGGGTGTGGAACTGCGGGTGCATCCAACCATGATTCCCCATCGTCGATTGATCGCCAATGTAGACGGGGTGATGAATGCCGTGTTGGTCAAGGGCGATGCCGTTGGGCCAACGCTCTATTACGGAGCCGGCGCCGGGGCGGAGCCTACAGCGTCGGCTGTTGTTGCCGACATCGTCGATGTGGTTAGGACGCTCACATCAGACCCCGAAAACCGAGTCCCGCATTTGGCTTTTCAGCCACAACATATTACTGACATTCCTATTTTGTCGATTGATGATGTTAAAACAGCTTATTATTTGCGACTTTCGGCAGAGGATAAGCCGGGTGTGCTTGCCAATGTGACTCGGATATTAGCCGATCATAGCATCAGCATAGAAGCCATCCTTCAGAAAGAACCCGATTCGGGTGATAACTTTGTGCCCATCATCATGCTTACCCATATAACCTTGGAGCGTGAGCTGAAGGCTGCGGTGTCCGCGATTGAAGCGTTACCCACAATCAATAAACCAGTGAAATTAATTCGCTTGGAGACACTAGGTTGATGATGAAATGTATAAAATCGCTATGGCGGGATTGTTCCCATGGGCGTGTCAATCATAAGTATTTAAAATTGGACTCTCTATCCTGCCTTCCTGTCGTGCTTTTGGAGTGAGTGGGATGAAAAAAATACCAAAACTAGGCTTACTTATTGTTAGTTGGATGATCATGGCGAGTCCCGCCATATATCCTTCTCCGTTGCAGAACTTTTCTTTATCACAAGAGCGGGCGCTTAGTGAAGAGACAGAAATTGCCAGCATGCAGAAAGCGGTGCGAGATGCCCGTGACGCTGCCAAGGATGCATATGAACAAAAGGATTTTGTTCATATGGCCGAATCATTGCGTAAAGCGGGTGATTTAGGCGACCCATGGGCGCAATACAATTTGGCCATGCAATACCAGCATGGTCAGGGAGTGCCTCAAGATTTGGAAAAAGCCTTCCAATGGATTAGCCGTGCTGCCGAACAAGGCTATGCAACCGCACAAGAAACCTTGGGCAGTTATTATTTCTTGGGGCAGGGCATTGCCCAAGACTATGCCAATGCCGCATTATGGTATAAAAAGGCCGCCGATCAAGGCAATGCCACTGCCATGGGCAATTTGGGCGTGATTTATCGAGACCATTTAGGTGTTAATCAAGACTATAACCAAGCAGCGAAATGGTTTGGCAAGGCCGCAGAGCTTGGGGATGGTTCATCCCTAATTAACCTGGGATTGCTTTACGAAGACGGGCACGGGGTTAAAAAAGACCCTGCAATGGCTGTCCAGTGGTATCGCAAAGCGGCCGATAATGGTTCATCATTGGCACAATACAACTTGGGCGTGGCTTATGAAAAGGGACAAGGCGTACCCAAAGATTTGGCCCAGTCAAAATTTTGGTTTCGCAAGGCTGCCGAACAGGGTCATCCATTTTCGCAATATAGGCAAGGTTTGGAGGCATTACAAGGAACGCCAAACTATGAACAAGCTGCCATGTGGTTTCGTAAAGCAGCCGAACAGGGCAGCGTAGATGCTCAATTTGCTTTGGGTACATTGTATAGGGATGGTTTCGGCGTGCCGCAGGACTATTCCCAAGCTGCCGTATGGTTTGGCAAATCTGCTGGACAAGGCTTTGCGAAGGCTCAATATGCCTTGTCTTTGTTATATGAAGCAGGACGAGGTGTCGAACGTAGCAACGAAAAAGCCAATGAATTGAAACTCAAGGCTATGGTGCAAGGGTATAAACCATCGGCTGAGAAAAAAGAGACGAACAATGATTCCCAACTAGCCGATGTTCGCAAAGCGGCAGAAGCGGGGGATGCAAAAGCACAGTTTGCATTGGGTTATGCCCACCAAGAAGGTCAGGGCGTGGCTCGAGATTTTACCTTGGCCGCTCAATGGTTTCGTAAGGCGGCAGATCAAGGTTTAGCCAATGCGGAATTCTACCTTGCTCTTTTATATCACAATGGTCAAGGGGTGCCTTTGGACGAGAAACAAGCCGTTCAATGGGCGCAAAAGTCTGCCGATCAGGGATATGTGGCGGCTCAGCATAGCGTGGGAATCTCGTTTCTTGAAGGTTATGCTGTAAAACAGGATGAATCCAAGGCCGCCGAATGGTTTCGCAAGGCCGCCGAGCAAGGGTATGCCCCGTCACAATATAACCTCGGTGTTTTATATCACAATGGCAAAGGCGTTCCCCAAGATGATCGTCAGGCAATTGAATGGATTCGTAAATCAGCCGAACAGAATTATGCCCCTGCCCAATATATCTTGGGTCTTGCCTATCAAGATGGACTTGGTGTGGAAAGGAACTCCGATTTGGCGAATGAACTAAAAATGAAGGCAATTCAACAGGGTTATAATCCCGGTGCAAAGGGTGGGATGTGAAAATTTCACCCATTGGCTGTCATCGCGTTTAGTGTTTCCCAATTTTCAATTCTGCCGATGTAATTTTTCAAATGACTATAAACCAACTGAAAACCGCATGGTAACGTTATTTTGCCTACTAGGCTTTCCTAACATTTCATATTAAGGTGATGATGATGAAACAGCTTTCCCTCTTCCGGTTGGGTTTGGTTTTTGTGATATTGGGTTCAAGTTTGATTGCTTGTACCCAAACGGTAAAACCAGAGCCTGAGGTTTCCGTGCAGTCGTCCATGCAATCTGCAAAAGATGCCTATCAACGAAAAGATTACAAACTGGCCGCAGAATGGTTCCGAAAAGCCGCCGATAAGGGCGATGCGAAAGCTCAATACAATCTCGGCATGGCTTATGACACTGGTCAAGGCGTGACTCAAGATTACAAGCAAGCGGCAGAATGGTATCGCAAGGCCGCCGTTCAAGGCTTGGCACAAGCGCAAAATAATTTAGGCATTCTCTATAAGCAAGGCCAAGGAGTCCCGCAAGATAACGGTCAAGCAGCGGAATGGTTTCGCAAGGCTGCCGACCAAGGTTTTGCCCAGGCACAGCATAATTTGGGGCTTGCCTATCGTGATGGTTTGGGGGTAAAACAAGACAAATTTCTCGCCATCCAACTGTTGAGAAAAGCGGTACTACAAGGCGATGCGGATGCGCAAGCAGATTTAAACCAATTAAAAACCAAAGCGAATGCGGCAGCAAAAAAAGCCAAGCCGGTTGCTCCAACGCCTAAATAAAATTCCACAAATCCCAAGCAGGGTAGTCGAATGCTGTCGTTC
>CAIWDB010000538.1 GCA_903911305.1 uncultured Methylococcaceae bacterium
GTCATGCACTTCAATGATCACTTCGCGCTGGATCGACATAGTTGGTTGAGTGGGCGACAAAGCGGGTAAAGCCACTTGAGCGTCAGCCAATGCTTTATGCAATAGCAACATGAAGCCATCCTCGAAGCGGGTAGGGGTCGCGGTCAGGTTTAACCCCGCCAAGGTTCCTGCAAAAGGGGGTTGGCCTTGTTCCAGCCGAACCAAGCGCACTTGACCGCCCTCTGGCACAGCATCGGCAACATCTTTGGCATCGAATAAACGCGCTTGCAGGTTTCTAGCCGGTTGCCCCGGAAGCGGGTCGGCGATGAACACGCGGCCCGTCGCGAGCGAACTGACTTCCTCCGGTGGGCCTTGAACCAAAATCTTACCATTATTTAAGACGATGGCATGGTTGCAGCGCTCTGCCTCATCCAGATAAGACGTGCTCATCAAAACCGTCAATTTTTCTTCCTTCACCAACACCCTGATAATTTCCCATAACTCCCGCCGGGAGAGTGGATCGACCCCGACGGTGGGTTCGTCCAGTAATAACAAGTCGGGAGACCGCACCAGCGTACAGGCTAGGCCGAGCTTCTGCTTCATGCCGCCGGAAAGACGGCCCGCCAAGCGATCCATGAACGGCGCTAAATTGGTCATCTCCATCAACCGAGGATAGCGCCCAAGCCTATCCTTTTGAGTTACCCCATGCAAATCAGCATAAAGGTCAAGGTTTTCCTGAACGCTTAAATCCTCATACAAACCGAATTTTTGCGGCATGTAGCTGATGCGGGATTGAATGGCTTGAGGGTTTGTGGTGACATCCATGCCGAGAACCTCCAAACGACCGGAATCCGGCGACATAAGGCCGGCGACCATGCGCAGCAGAGTGGTTTTGCCGGCACCGTCCGGGCCAACTAGGGCAGTCAAGGTCCCGTGATGGATGCTAAACGTAATATCATCCAGTGCTAAGACGGTTTCGAGTCCGCCACGGCGGAATGTTTTGAAAATGTTGCTGCCGGAGATGGCTTCCAAACCCAAGTCCTTGGTGGTTAGGGCGAAGCGGGTGACGCGGATGGGCTTCCCCTGTCCAGCAGCGACAAATGGACACTGGCTGGCATGCCTAAACGCAGCTTATCTTTATCATCTTTGACAAAGACGCGGATTTCATAAACCAAGCTGGGTCTCAACTCAGTGGTTTCAACCGCCTTAGGGGTAAACTCGGCCACGGGTGATATGAAACCCACCCATCCTTCAAAACTCGTTTGAGGGAAACTATCCACGGTGATGGAGGCTTTCATGCCCGGATGGACTTTGCCCAGTTCAGTTTCCGAGACATAAGCCCTAACCCATTTGGGATCAGTGATAGCCAATGAAAACACTGGCTTTTGCGGCGATGACATTTCTCCCGGTTCCATAATGCGGTTTCTCACCACGGCATCCACCGGAGCCAGCAACTCGGCATCCGCCAATTGTTTATGCAATAGGTCGCGTTGAGCGGACAGGGATTTGAGTTGCGATTCCGCTTGTTGAATATCTTCCACTCGCGGCCCTAACACTGCCAATTCCAAGCTTTTTTGATTGACGGTGAGTTTGGCTTTGGCGCTACTTAATTTATAGCGGGTATTGTCATAATCCTGTTTGCTGACGGCTCTGCCGCTGGACTCTTTTGCCAGACTGTCCAAACGATGAAATTGATAGTCTTCATAGGCAACATCTGCCTCTGCCGAGCCTACATTGGCTTTCGCTTGGGCGATTTCTTCCGGTCGGCTACCCTTGCGCAAGCGTTCGACGACATGACGCTGTGCCTCCACGTCTGATTCGGCCTTATTCACCATCGGCATCAGGCGGGAGGTGTCTAGCCGCGCCATGACCTGCCCCTTATGCACCTTGTCCCCTTCCTGTGCAAGGACTTCCGAAATACGCTCGCTGTTGTTGAATGCCAAGGCAACCTCCCTGATGTCTACGTTGCCATATACCACCAATTCCGTGTTGGGCTTCTCAACCTGAAAATGACGCCAAATGATGACACTAGCGACGGCACCGATAGACAAAATAACCAAAATTAATAACTTTTTCATAGGGGGCTATTATATCTGGTATTTTGTAGGTAGAAATCCATTTGTTGACAGTGCGTAACATCAGGAATTTAGCTTATCAACGAATCAACTCGTTTGCTGGTAAGTTAGGATCAAGCGCTTTGTGGGCGGTGGCAACTCCGACGACGGGGAGTGTGCTGGCATCCAATAGGCCAATTTGGACAAGGACAGAGGCTTGGTCCCAATAAATATGTTCATGGGCAAGCTTGCCGTCCCGAAAGCTGACAATGGCAACTAGCGGAATCTCGACCCGCTTGCCGGTGGGGGCGATGCCAGGCAACATCCAGTCCATTTCGATGGAATGCGTGAATTTAAACACCATTTCATCAACCACTTGATTGTCGCCAACGGTTCGCGAAATTGGCACCATTTCGGTATCCGGCGGCATTTTGGGGATGAAATGTTTGGAATAAAATGTTCTCAGTGCATCACGTCCCACGCCCCCGGTCATGACCGGAATGTGATTGACGTAGGCATCCTCGACCATCGTGGCGAGCGTGTCTTCGGTGTTGCGGGTGTCAAATTCGTAGCGAACATGCTCTTCCCATAATTCCGCCAGTGTCTGTGTTCGGGGCGATGACATTTGAATTTCCTCACTCATTGGATATCACGTTCCCCATAAGCCTCCACGACATTGTTTTTGATCATAATCCAAAACTCGGTCTTCTTGTAATTTCCATAACCGCCAAAATTATAGTGGGTGCCAACGGTGGCCCGGACATAGGACAATTCCTCCCTGCCATTGCCAAAGTTTTTCTCGTCATCGGGTTCCCCCAATATCCTGACTACCTCTAGCTTGGTGGATTTCCCCCGGACGACACCAGACAACTGTTCGGGTGTGATGACGCTTCCATAGATACCCTTTGGACAACCCGAAAGTAGTAGTGTGGATGGTGCTAACAAAAAAAACAACATGGCAAAACGGATTATCTTCGACATATTCACTGCATTTTTTCCTCGTGGCATGGTGGGCCATCTGCTGCCAGACGACATGACATTGGCATCGTTCCCAAAGGCGACCCTATCTATGACCATGGTAGACAAACCAGCATTAAATCACAATCTAGGAATAAAGAAACCGCCCACTTCCTTAGATTTTGAGGCCACCAAGAAGGGGCGGTTGAGGATTTTTTCACCGTCTTCGGTGCTTGAAAACCAACATAACTGGGGAAACTACCTCAAATAAACCCCATCCTCGCCAATCTTCCCCGGCCCGTTTAAGACATAAATTCCCGCCGAGTTGCCTTTGACATGAAAGGAAATTGAACTTTGACCGACGTGAATTTCATGGCCAGTCACCGCGTCCCGATAAACCCCATTGGGAATTCCATCGACGTTGATATGCTGGTCCCCGCCCATCGCCAAGCCAATGACCGCAACACTGCCGTCATACGAATCATCACGGACGTAACTCATTCCGCCGCCCCATTCGGCAACCTTGTCCATTCGACCTTTTTGCAATACAGGGATTGCCCGGCGAATTTGATTTAAACGTCGGATATGTCGATACAAAGGATGGTTTTGGGTTTCGGCAATGCGCTGGTCGCTAATATGGTCGCCAAAATACGCCCTGCCGGTTTGGTTCAAGGTGTCTTTTTCACCTTCCACATCCTGTGGCGCGCCTTTCATGAATTCGATTTCCTCGCCGTAATACAGACAGGGGATGCCGCGCACGGTCCAAATCAGGTTATACGCCGCTGCCGCCATCCATTGCTCGCCCTTGAAGCGAAATTTGAAATCATTGTCCGGGCCTACATCATGGTTTTGCAGAAACGTGACCAGTTGCGTCACATCGCCATAAATCCAATCCATGCTGAACACTTGCGCCGTGCCGCCGTAAGTGCCTTTGCTTACCGTATCGCGGAAGGTCGAGAAAAGCCCGAAATCCAGTTGCGGAAAACCAGAATCGCCGCCTGAATTCGGGTCGCGGGGGTCGTGGCCTAGCCGTGTGTACCACCAAGGACGAATCTGCGAAGGGCCGTTGTCACCGCCGCCCATGTCGCCCCAGCCATAGCCTTTGACCAGATTTTCGCCGAAAACAAACAGCCCCGGCTTATGGGCTTTCCATGCATTGATATATTCCAACAGATTGTCGCGTTCGACATGTTTCACGGTGTCGATGCGTAGCGCGTCCACGCCCATGTCCAGATAACGATTGATTGAACCGATCAAATAGTCTTTGACATTCTGCCGTCCAGTGGCGAGGTCTATGCAATCGCCGGCCAGATGTTTGACTTGCAAAGGATGGGCGCTTTCCCAATCGCCGCCGCAAATAAAACCTTCTTGGTGAAACCAATTGGGGTCGAGTTGGTTGGCATCCACACCGAAGAATCGGCCTGGCTGATAGCCAGGTTTCGGCACGGTTTCACTGGTTTTGGGATCGACCATCGGCAATTTGCCTTCCGGGTCGCTGTTATGGCGTTCCTTGTACCAATCCGGCGCAAGCGGGTTGTCAATGTCGTCCCGATTGGCCCAAGCGTAATTGCCGAGATGGCCTTGATAAGGCCCATGATTGACCTTGCCCTGTTCCGAACCTTGTGGCACATAATATTTAATCGGCAAATGGTCGATATGCACCTTGCCGCGTATGCCATATTGGCAGGAATGGTTGACCACCACATCTTGAATTATCTTAATACCTTTGGCGTGTGCCGCGTCGATCAAATCTTGATAAGTCGCATCAGGCGATTCCAATCGCGGGTCGATCTTGGTCCAGTCATAAGCATGATAGCCGTGATAATCCAGCCCCGAGCGGTTTTCCACCGGCGGGGTGATCCAAATCGCGGTGAAGCCCAAATCCCGAATATAATCCAGCCGTTGAATCAAACCTTTGAAATCGCCGCGCCAATGCGGGTCCACCGCCTCGCCTTGTGCATTGAATTGGATGCGGTCACGGCAGAAGAAATTATTCGAGGGATCGCCATCATAGAAACGTGTCGTGAGCAGGAAATAAATCGTCTCCTCGCGGAAATCGGTGCGTTCGTGAATGGGTTTTGGTGTAAGAGGGGCTTGCGGTTTGGGGATGGTGTTGACGACCGATGACTTTGGCGGAGCTGCCTTCAATGCGGAAGCTTTGCTGTCATGCCAGCGCCAGGTCTCGTCCAGCCAACCATCAACACCCCGGTGATAATCGACAGTTTGCTTGCCCTGTCCGTCATTGAATAAGAAATGCGCGGCAGACTCTGTAAAGCGATAGGAATGCCAACTCCCATCTTCTGCTGTCATTGCGACGCCCGGCCACTGGGTACTCGCAGCTTTAGGCCCGGCTTGCCAATAATGAATATATAAAGTATCTGCCCAATCTACGGGCTTTTTGAAATGTACGGTGAATCCAGCCATGAGGTTTCCTGACGATTTTAATGATACAGAGCGTGACCGCGCAATGGCGGCAAAATGTGCATAGTTTAACGCTAATCCATCTTAGCTTCACTGCCATTCATTAAACGATTTTGCCCATGTCAAAACCTTAGGTAGTCCCGGCTTCAGCCGGTTCCTTCTGGTTAGTTTACCGCCCAAAGGCGGGACTACGAATACACATTGAATGGCAGAGAAGCTCACTTGGGAACGGGCAAAGTTCACCGGTAGAAAGATGGATTCTAATTCAAGGTGAGTTACTATGGGGAAAGGCTAGTGTATGCACACAAGCCCTCCCCCTAGCGGCAATGCTGTTGAATTAAGCAATACAGTTCCCTCCCCCAACGGGGGAGGGTTAGGGTGGGGGCGAGTAAATAGCTTTTTTATCAACCATTTAACCCTCACCCCAACCCCTATCCCAATGGGAAAGAGGCTTAATTCAACAGCATTGCCCCCTTGTGGGGGAGGGATTTAGGGAGAGGGGGAGCAAAAACAACAGCTTGCAGGATGTGCGCATACACTAGGGGGATAGGAGGGGAGCCAAAACATTTGCCCGTTGTACTATCGGTATTCCAGCCTGTCGTGCTTTCCAAAGATCATAAGCGGCTTGTTGGGCAAGCCACAAATCCGCCCTTCCGCCGTTCTCCACGCCTAGCCAGCCTTCCAAGCGTAAAGCCAACCCGGTGATATGGTTGCACATCCGTTCAATACCCTAGACAATGCAGCCCGAGTGACATTCAGTTGCGCGGCTGCTGTGGTGACGTTGAGGCCCAAGGCGGGCAGAATGTCTTCCCGTAAGGTTTCTCCGGGGTGGGGTGGATTGTGCATTGTCATGATTTTTGTCTCTAATGGTAATCTTGATAGTCAACAAGTACGGCATCTTCGCCTTCAAAAGTGAACGTATAGCGTATCGTTTCGGATGGCAAGATACAGATAAAGGCAAGCCTTGATCTTCATAATTTGTCCCCTTCGTCCATTAAAGTGTACTGGCCTAGGATAAAATAGCCACATGGTAAGACACAAACCCTATGCACGATTGATTTATTGTGGAGCCAAGCCAATGAATATTGAAACCATTGAACAACAAACACCCAAGTCGATCATTCACAGCATAGTGGATGCGCAGCCCGACGATGCCAGTTTTGACGAAATCCTACGAGAACTGGCATTTAATCGGATGGTGGAAAAGGGCTTGGCCGATGCGCGGGCGGGTCGTGTCGTCAGCGAGGAGGATGCGCTGAGGAGAATCAAATCATGGGGGAGGTGAGATGGACGGAAGAAGCTTTGAGTTGGATGGAGAAAATATTTTATTTGGCTGGTTCAAGTTCAGCTTGGGAACCCATGAGCTATTGCTTGACCATCAAACAAGAAGCCGGAGCTTCAAATACTGCGTTCCCAAGCTGATCTCTCATCGTTATACACAAGTGGTCGAAGCTCGTCATTCCGGCATGGACTGCCGGAATCCAGTCACAGGGAGGTGTATCTTTGAGTTGGTGCGTACCTTTGATCAAGCACTTACGCAACGGGAAGTTACCGTCCATGGCACTAGATTCCTGCATCCCTGCTGGAATGACGGCTTTTTTTCATCGGCGCGACTTGTGTATAACAATGATATCTGATCTTGGCCACGAGCAAATTTCAGCGCAGTCAAGGCGCATTCATATTTCTCCAAGTCGCTGCATAGTATCAGGATAACGTTCCACCAGTCGTATGAGTAGTGCGGCTTGGGCGTTGGGCTTGGCCCTGCCCTGTTCCCAATTCTCCAGAGTGCGTGGGTTGGTGCGGAGGTAACGGGCAAATACTGCGCGAGAAAGCTTAAGCCTCTCACGCAGGGCCACCAACTCGGCGGCATTAACTTGAATCGTAGGTTTTGCGTCAACAGCGTGAGTTTTTAAGGTGCGTTTGCCTAAGCGTTCCTCGGCCAAGGCATCAAAGCCTTCGGCAATTTCCTCAAACAAATTTCTTTTCATCGCCTTGCCTCCAGTTCGCGCTTTAATAAGGTTTTTAATAAGCCACACTCGGATGGCTACTGTTCATCGTCCAAATAATCTTGGCGATGGCGGGAAAAGGCGGGAAGCTCGACAAAGGTTGCCTGCATGGGTAAATTATACGCGAATTGCGTAGTTTTGAATTCCACACTATTGGCCTTAGATGCCTAATCCTCAAGAAAATGACAGTGACTCGTGGCAAGGAAACGAGAGAACTTATTCGTTTGGGATAAAATAGCCATACAGCCTGACAGGCAACCACTTAAGCCTTTACCCCCAAGGAGCCAACCCAGTGTCGGAACTCGCCCTGCGCCTGATTGAAGAAAACAAGAAAACCCGCGCCCCATTTTTGGATTTGGGGAATTGTGGTTTGACCGAAGTGCCTACAGAGATTGGGGAGTTGGTGTAGCCTTATGTATCCACGTAACGTAAGTTAGCAGATAATTTTTAATCTAATGAACTCATCCGAATATCTTAAACCATTATTCAATAAGCGCTTATTGCAAGAAGCTTTAATAAATTCATCTTTGGTAGTCACAGAAGCTCAACGATTGATTGCAAAAAACTGGGCAAGTGCCGCCTCTTGTGGTGCTTTGTTCAAACAAAATGAACGCCAATTACAAGGTCCGTTCTTAAGTGAAATTTTTGACCGCTTGCTGGGTTTTAGTCAAATAGTCGGATCACAAGCTGGCTATTTTATGAAACCGGAAACCAGTTCAACGCAAGTAAAAGATAATAAAACCCCAGATGCCCGTCTTGGTTGGTTTGGGGTGAATTCTGAAATCACTCGTGCCGTGGTCGAATTAAAATCTCCGGGAATAAACCTAGACAAAAAACAGGGAGTCCAGTATGGCAATCTTACCCCTGTTGAGCAAGCCTTTGGATATGCTGTAAAAGATGATGGTTGTCGATGGGTAGTAGTCAGTAATTTCACGACGATTCGTCTATATCGCACTGACCGTGGGCAGGGCTATTGCCATATTTTCGAGATGACCAACATTGACACAGACGAAAGCCTAAGCGAATTTCTTTTTTTGATGTTGAGAGGGAATCTTTTAGGTTTATCGCAGGATGAAGAAAGTATCTCTTATAAGTTGGCAAGCCATACCTATGTGGAAGAAGAACGGATCACAAAGGAATTTTATTGCTTCTTTCGTGATTTAAGGCTCGATTTGTTTTACCAACTACGCCAAGACAATTCAACACCGCTTGGTATGGACAAGCTTAGTCATGAAAACCGATTACTCGGCTTTGCACAAAAAATCCTTGACCGTGTTTTGTTTATTTGTTTTTGTGAAGACAAAGGGCTTTTGCCAGCAAAGGTATTGCATAAAGCACTCACTGCGAAAAATGAAGGTTTTGTTCAAACCAGCCATTGGCAACAATTATGTGGTTTGTTCGCTGCCGTAGATAGCGGCAATCCACCTATGAGAATCAATGGCTACAATGGCGGTTTGTTTGCTAAAGATACCAACTTGGACGGGTTATCTGTCAGCGACAGCCTATTAGATAAAATGCTGAAAATATCCAGCTACGATTTTGGCACAGACCTTAATGTCAAAATTCTAGGTCATATATTTGAGCAGTCCATTAATGACTTAGAATCCATCCGAGCGGGGATACTCGGCGATGTGGTGGATATAAACAACTCACAGCGCAAACGCGACGGCATATTTTATACCCCTGAATTCATAACCCGCTTCATTGTATCCCGCTCTATTGGTGGTTGGCTAAAAGAACGTTTTGAAGAACTGGAAACTCGCCATAAAACAGGTAAACCAGGACCTATGTCCAAAGCAGACCAACAACGTTTATGGCATGACTATCTGGATGTGTTGGCCCATATCAAAATATTGGATATTGCTTGTGGTTCCGGTGCATTCTTGGTCGCAGCTTTCGATTATCTGTCAAGGGAATATGATCATGCCAATCGAATGCTTGCCGAACTAAGCGGTCAAGCAACACAATTGGGAATTTTTGATTTGGACCGTCAAATTCTCCAAGAAAATCTATTTGGTGTGGACCTCAATCCCGAATCAGTTGAAATAACCAAACTAAGCCTTTGGTTGAAGACTGCTCACAGGGATAAACCTTTGAATAATCTGGATGCCAATATTCAGTGCGGAAACTCACTTATCGAACCGGTCACAAATGGTTCGCCGCCGGAGTTGCAAGTTGCATATGCTGCCTTACCGATGGATGCCCGTCCTTTCGATTGGCGTAAAGCATTCCCCACAATAATACAACGGGGAGGGTTTGACATCATCATTGGCAACCCACCCTATGTCCGTCAAGAAAGTATTGCTCCTTTTAAACCCTATTTGCGGGAACGCTATGCCAGTTACCATGGCGTAGCTGATCTTTACGTTTATTTCTATGAGCAAGGACTCAATTTATTGAACTCAAATGGAAAATTGAGTTATATCGTCAGCAACAAGTGGCTAAAGGCGGGATACGGCAAACCCTTGCGTCGTTTGTTTAGCGAACAGGCCGAGTTTGAGGAGATTATTGATTTCGGCCATGCCCCTATTTTTGAAGATGCGGATACTTTCCCTTGTATTGTTCTTGCCCATCGTCGTCCCTATAATCCCGACGATATGCAAGTCCGCGTCTGTCCGGTTCCAAGAGACCGTCCTAGCGAATTGTCTTTAGAGCAATACACTGAGGAACATGCCTATCAAGTACCTTGGAAACGCTTTGGAGCCGATTCATGGAGCCTCGAATCACCCGCCGTAGATGCTTTGATGTGCAAAATTAGGGAGCGGGGCATACCCTTGCGGGAATTTGCCGGGGTAAAGCCGCTATATGGCATTAAAACAGGGTTCAACAAAGCATTTTTAATCAATGATGCGACCCGATTGGATTTAATAAATCAAGACCCAGGTTGTGCAGAAGTCATCAAACCCTATTTGCGTGGACAAGACATCAAACGCTGGATGCCACACTGGCAGAAGTTGTGGATAATCGTCTTGGCATCTAGCGGTAATGTTGATTGGCCTTGGGGTAATGCGGGTGAATTGGCGGAGGATATATTTGCCAAAACATTTCCTAGCTTGTATCGATGTATGAAATCGTATGAAGACCCCTTACGCAAAAGAGAGGATCAAGGGAGATATTGGTGGGAATTGCGTTCTTGTGATTACTACGCTTCATTTGATAATTCAAAATGTGTCATTCAACGTATAGCCTTTCATCCATGCTTTCCATTGGATGGTTCTGGTATGTTTGTCAACGATTCAGCGGTAATACTTTCGACTAATGATTTATGGATATGTGGCGTTTTAAATTCCCCAACCGCTTGGTATTTTATGTTTAAAAGCTTTCCTCACAAAAAAGATGAAGCTGTTGCCATGGATATAGCTTATTTAGAAATGTTCCCCATCCCTCAACCAACAGAAGCCATACGAGCGGAAGCTGAAAATAATGTTAAAACATTGACTGAACTTAGTAGCCTAAGTCATCAAAAATCACAAGAACTTTTCGACTGGCTGCGCTTGGAATACGGCATTATCCAACTTGGTCAAAAGCTGGAGGATTATGCAAGTTTGACTGCTGATTCGTTTGCTGCCGAAGTGAAGCAACGGATACCCAAATTAGCATCTCGTCTCACACCTGCCAAATTAACCGAACTAAAAAAATTTCATGATGAATATGCTACTCTTGAACGCAAACGCAAGGCGGAAATCATGACCTTGGAACGCCGTCTTGCTGATTTGGTCAATCAAGCCTATGGATTGAGCAAGGAAGATATTGAGCTACTTTGGAAGACAGCACCTCCACGTATGCCAATAAAAATGGTTAGTCACGATTAATATTCTCAAAAGGTGACATAACGTGGACATCGAAAAAATAGCAAAAGCGATAGAAGACGATGCGGCGATGGAATTACCCGGACTGCGTGAAAGTTTGGCTGAAATGCAGGCTGGTATCCAAGGACGGGTCTATTCACCAGAACAACTATTGGCTCGTTCGGCACGAAGCCAATTGGGTTTGTCACAGCAGGCTTTCGCCGATTTGATAAAAACTCCCGTGGCAACATTGCGAGACTGGGAGCAAGGGCGGTTTCCACCACCCGGTGCGGTGCTTTGTTTGTTGCAAATAATCATCAAGCATCCAGATGTTTTGCTTGAGTTAGCGGCATAAAATATGATTTGCTGAAGCTGGAGAAAATCATGACTATTTCAATTCAATTACCCGAAGATATGGAAAATCGATTGGTTCACGATGTGGGTCACGATAAATCATTTTTTGTGATCGAAGCAATATGCGAACAGCTTGATGATATAGAAGATGCCTATCTTGCGTTGGCTGTGTCTGAAAATATTCGGACAGGAGAGATGCGAACCTATACCATCGAAGAAACGAGGCAGGAGCTTGGGTTAAATAATTGAATATTATGTTATTTTTATTCATTACCAACAGGTTCATTTAACAAGTGTATACAAATCAGTGCTTAAAATTAGTTAATTATGAAAACCATTAGTCTAGAAGTCGATGATCGAATTTATTCCCAAGTGATTAGTTTTTTACGTTTATTACCAGAAGACTGCTGCCATGTTTTCGATGATGAAGACAACTTATCACCAGACGAAAGTTCAGCGGTCAAAGCGATACAAGCTCGCTTAGAGGCAGGAGATGAAAGCGAATTTGTCGATTGGGATGACATCAAGGAAACTTTTTGATGCCCACTTATAAGATTAAAGTACATAAACAAGTAAAAAAGTTTATACTAAGCCTTAATCCTGATTGGCAAATACATTTTCGTAATAAGCTGGAAGACCTCCGGTACGATCCTATTCGACATCCAAAATTAGATATTAACCCTATGAAAGGCTTTGGAGAATCAGTCTATAGATTAAGGGTAGGTCAATATCGGTTGATTTACCGAGTATATGAGCAGGAACTTATCATTTATCTCATGACTGCGGGAAGTCGTGGGGATGTTTACAAGTAATTTCCATGCCATTCTAGCTTTATGTCTAACCCCTCCACGTTAAACCCCCAACAACTTGCCGCCGTCAAACTACTAGACCATCCCTTGCTGGTACTGGCCGGGGCGGGTAGTGGCAAGACACGA
>CAIWDB010000539.1 GCA_903911305.1 uncultured Methylococcaceae bacterium
ATCATCAGAAATCCCAGTAGCACAGACCACAGGCTTGTTTTCGACATATTCAAATCTCACTCCAAATCAAAAAGTTGAACGTTCAAACGTTGATAGAACTAACTGGCACACTCTTAAAACATCCCGATTGCAACACTAGGCCATTCCGTCTCCAGTATATCGGATAAGGTATTATACAAGATTAAAGCCCAGCGAACGAGAAATTGCCCCAAGCGCATCAACATGCATAGATCAGAACCCTTGCCCGAAAGAAAATTGGAAACGTTGAACTTGATCTCCAAGCGGGTAACCCGATAATCTGCCTAAAGAATAGCAGGAAGGAGAATTTACCGGATCGAACCCGTAGCACTGGGTTTTGGCATTTATTGGCTGGGCAATACTAAAGGTTAGAGCGCCAAAGGGTGAAAGCCACTTGGCAGATATGCCGGTAGAATAGCGTAAATCAGAGAGGTTGGGCCCTCCATCAAATACATTGCCCGCATCGAAAAAAACGCCTAGCCGTATACTTTTGTTATCCGACATGAATGGCACGGGAAACAGCAACTCCATCGTACCCACCAACTTGCTCGATCCGCCGAATGGCCGCGGGGTTTGACCTGATAATATTGCCTGCGGTGATGGGGTATCTCTAGGACCGAGCGTGTTGGCCATAAAACCTCGAACCGACAGCGGTCCGCCCGCGTAATAGTTTTCGAAAAAAGGTAACCCACCTTCAGTTTTGCCGTAACTACCGCCATAGCCAAAATCTCCCTTCACTAACAAGGTTAAATCCTTCGCTATCGGAAAATATTGGACTGCGTTGATGCTGGCCTTGTAGTAGTTTAGATCACTGAACGGCATGGTACCCATCACGGATAGCGTCTGAGAGCCGCCTGAAGTGGCAAATACCGCACGGTTTAGCGTATCGTGAACATAACCAATCCCTATTGTATGCGTATTAAATGTACTTCCATTCTTGGCTACAAAATTGGTAATATTAGCCGAACTCGCAAACGTCAATGGCACGTAAGTCCCGCCGGTAAACTGTTGACACCCTAAATTGCCCAAATCACTTAAAGTCGGGTAAACTGGCACTGTTACCGATGGATTATTAGGGTATGTACAGTACCCTGTATTTTGAGCGGACTTCAAACGCGTGTGTTCATAATCCATATTAAAGCGGAAGCTGCTATATTCGCTCAACGGAAAACCCCAGTTACCCCCCGTTGAAAATACGTCGCTGGTATAGTTGGCGAGGTTGGCTTGAGCGGCATTGGTGGCACGGTAGTTTATGTTCCAACCGCTGCTAATGCCGTCCAGAGTGAAATAAGGATTGTGATAGCCCAAATTGTAAATGGTGTTGACAGAACTGTTATTGAAGGTAAGGCTGACTCGTTTGCCCGATCCAAATACGTTGTCTTGGGTTATGCTGGCATTGAAAATGATGCCTTGAACCTGCGAATACCCCACGCCAGCCATCAAATTGCCAGATGCCTTTTCAGTCACCGTATAGTTTACATCAATCTGATCGGCGGTACCCGGAACAGCGGGCGTTTCCACATTGACATCTTGGAAATAGCCTAAGCGCTCAAGACGGGTTTTAGAACGCTGAATCTTAGTGGTCGAAGCCCAAGCTGCCTCCATCTGCCGCATTTCCCGGCGTAACACCTCGTCGCGAGTCTTGGTATTGCCTTGCATATTGATGCGCCGGACATACACTTGCTTACCCGGATCAACAAAGAAAGTGATGTTGACTGTCTTGTCTTCCGGGCTAATATCTGGAACCATGTTCACGTTGGCAAAAATGTAACCTTCGTCACCCAGCCGGTCAGAAATTGCCTTGGAAGTTTCCGTTGCAGATTTGCGCGAGAAAATGTCACCGGGTCCGATTTGTACCAGAGGGATCAATTCTTCAGCGGGGACGATTGTTTTCCCTGTCAGCTTCACTTCTTTCACATTAAATACCTCGCCTTCCTTTACGTTGATGGCAATGTAGATTTCCTTTTTGTCGGGGGTGATGGAAACTTGAGTGGAATCTATGTCAAAGTTGATGTAACCCCTGTCCATGTAATGTGAGCGCAGTCTTTCCAAATCGGCAGACAGCTTTTGTTTGGAATACTGATCATTTTTCGTATAAAAAGACAGTAAATTAGACGTGCCTAATTCAAAGCTTTTGATTAATTCATCGTCTTCAAACGATTTGTTGCCCACTATATTGATCTGCTTGATCTTGGCGACTTTGCCTTCAGCGATTTTCAATGTGATCGCAACACGGTTCCGGGACATTTCCTTAACTTCGGTGTCGATTTGCAAGCCATATTTCCCACGGCTGTAATATTGCCTGCGTAGCTCTTGTTCGACCCTGTCCAGAATCTGCCGATCAAACACACGGCTTTCGGCCAAACCCACATTTTTTAATGCCTTGTTTAGGTCTTCCGAACTGATGTCTTTGTTACCTTCAATCTTGACACTGTAAATGATGGGACGCTCCTCCACCGTCACCACCAATACATTGCCGTCCCTACCCAAGCTAACATCCTTGAAAAAATTCGTTTTGAACAGTGCTTTGATAATAGAAGGCGCTTCATCAGGCTCGAAGGTGTCGCCCACTTTAAGCGGCAGGTAATTAAAAACCGTACCGGCAGACACGCGCTGTAACCCATCAACACGAATATCCTCAACCACAAAGGATGTAACAGACATGATGTTGGGCGAAAGCAAAAACGCCACAAGGAAAACGGCGACAATTCCGAGGCGTTTCATTGGCTAATATAGAAAAGAAAATTGGGTGATAACAAATCGTAGGTCATAAAAATGATGAAATTACAGGTATGAAGTTACTGTGAATAGACTATCAATTGGCCTAAAATACTGTTAATTGCCGAGTTAGCTGCCGACAAGTCAACGCCCCAACAATTCGTAGCATTTCAATTCTATTCAATTTGTAAATCCCTCTCGACCTGTTCGATACTGATATGGCGGATAATTTTACCTTTTGCATAATAAATGACATATTCGCATATATTGCAAGCACGGTCACCTATACGCTCCAAGGAACGGGATGACCACATTATATCCAAAGAAACTGGCGTAGACTGGGGGTCTTCCATAATGTGCGCAATCTGCTTCCGCATGATACTTTCGTACTCCATGTCAATCAACTTATCATCTTGTACAACTTTCAAGGCAGCATCCACATCCATACGCGAAAATGCGTTCAATGCATCATGCAGTAAGCTACGAACATGTTCGGCCAATTGTTCCAGTTCAATCAGTTGAGTGTAATTTGCCGGGTGGTTAGTCAAGTCGATTGCGTAACGAGCGATCCTTTTCGCTTCGTCGCCAATGCGCTCTAGATCGATGATAGTCTTAATTACAATCACCACCAAGCGTAAATCCCGAGCGTTGGGTTGCCTTAATGCCAAAATTTGCGTACATTCTTCGTCAATCGAAACTTCCATCAAATTAACCTTGTCATCGTCTTTGATGACACGGTTGGCCAGTTCCACATCTCCTTCGATCAACGCTTTGACGGCAGACTCAATCTGCTCCTCGACCAACCCCCCCAGAAATAAGACACGGCTACGAATATCTAGCAACTCATTGTCAAATTGCTTGGAAATATGCTGATGCAGATTGTCGCTATCGCTCAACTTTGCCATAATCAGGGGGAGTTATTATTCTCGGTGAAGGATTTGGTTGACTGAAAAAAAACACATTAGTGGGAATTCTATCAACTCCCCCAAGTATATGAAAGCTAAGATTCGATATGGCACACCTTAAGCCCCATGCAATCCAAGCTCAAAAAGCCGATCCACAAGGCTTAAGAAGCACCCTCGCACTATAATCCCTTTAGCATTTCCTCTGCTTTGGCCCGCTCAGGAAATGAATTATTTTCTTTGAGCAAACGCTCCAACTCTTTTTTTGCCTCTTCATTTTTCCCTGTCTTCACAAATGCAGCAGCCAAGTGAAAGCGAACGCCAATGTTGCGGGGCTCTTTCAGAGCGGCCTGCTGCAATAAAAGCAAGCCCTTATCTTCCTTGCCATTTTGCAAAAAGACCCAACCCACAGTGTCCATTATTTCGACTTTGTTTTCAATTCCAGTAGTATTTGAAAGCTTTTCCGCCAACGGCAGTGCTTTTTTGTTCCCCATTTCTTGGTAAAGCCATGCAAGATTATTTTGTAAGACTAAACTGTCCGGCTGCAGTTGGTAGGCTTTTTCGTAGGCTTCTAAAGCCTCCTTATTTTGTCCGCTTTCTTGAAGGGCGGAAGCCAGCATACCCCATGAATCGGCATCCTTGCCTGACTTCTCAAGCCAATTGCGCAACCCGGCAAAAGCCGGCTGGTCTTGGTGCAAATCTCGGCGTCCGACAAACAACCGGCGGGCCAAATAAGATGAAGGGGACAACTCATAAGCCTTGGAATAGGCCGTGACTGCTTTTTCTGTCTGTTTTTGAGCCATTTGCACATCTCCTTCCAACTGGTATCCTAGCGGAGACTTTGGGAACTTTGTCTTGATGGTATCGACAATCTTCATGGCATCGGGGTACTGCTTGTCTTGCAATGCCAACTCCGTCTTCATCAATAGTGCGGGAATATATTCCGGGCCTTTCCTTAACGCTTCTTCCAATTCCTTTGCTGCTCCGGCTTTGTCACCAACCTTGAACATAGCCTGAGCCAACTGATAGTGAAGCTCCGGGCTCTCAGGCAGCTTGGCTATCAATTGCTTAAACGTTCCCGCTGCATTTACCGCCTGATTTGCACCCATTTGGGCCTGACCGAGATTCTGCAGGGCACCAAGATTGTCGGGATTGTTCCCGGCTGCGTCGGACGCAACTTCCAATGCCTTGGTTCCCTTGCCCTGTGATAAATAGTATCGGGTCAGCATAATGGCTGGGGACATATCCTTCGGGTTTTTCTTAGTAGCCGTTTCCAACCACTTGACCATCTGAGGAAAGTCCTTTTTCAATTCAGCTATCTGTGCCAAACCGACCAGAGCGGACAAATTTTTTGAGTCGCTTTTGAGTATTTTCTCGTACTGCTCGGCGGCTTCATCGAACTTACTCTGACTTAATGAAATTTTGGCCAAGTTCAGGCTGGCCGGCGTGTAGTCTGGCTTTATGGCCAGCGCACTAAGCCAACTTTCACGGGCTTGTTCCTGGTCACCCTTAGCCATGTAAGCCGCGCCCATCAGGTTATCAGCCAATGGGTCGTCTTTGCGCTTCGCTTTGAGATCTTTTGCCGCTGCAATGGCATCGTCATACTTCTTCTGCTCGATCATTGCCAGCACAATAGTCGCATCAGCCTCAATCAGTTGAGGATCAATGCCAACTGCGGTTTTAAGATCGGTAATGCCCTGATCCATTTTTCCAGACGCAATTTTCCCAAGACCGAGTTCTGCACGGACTGAAGCCACGTCCGGGGCAATTTCGGCGGCACGGCCAAGATAAGTCACACCTTCATCGTACTGTTTATTTTTCAGGTATGCACTCCCCAGAATGGCGAACAACTGAGCATCGTCTTGGTGCTTGTCTGCCAAAGGCTTCAGCAATTTGATCGCTTCCCCAGGGCTTCCCCGCTTCAAACGAGTGGCCGCCAGCAATTTTACCGCTGGCAAATTATCGGCTACCGAACTGACCACTTTCGAAAGGAAATACTCTGCTTGCTCCAACTCGTTTTGTTGGTAGGCTATCGCGCCCAGCAAATAGAGGGTTGGCAGATGTTGCGGCATCATACTGCTGACCTTGGTCAGGTTTTCTTTAGCCTCAGCCAGCTTATGGTTCTGAAAGTCGATCACCCCCTGAGTGTATAAGGCCAAGGGCACTTCTCCCGAGTTCTTGAACACATTATCGACATCCTTTTGGGCCTCTGGAAACTTTCCCATGGCAATGTAGACCGATGCCCGACCCAAGCGAGCCCTCAAATCATTGGGGTGTAAATCAACCGAATGCGTGAAAGCTTCCAAAGCGGCGGGCAGATCAGTCATCTGCCTTTTGATTTCGCCTAACAGGAGCCATGCGTTTGAGTTGTCGGGTGCCTTGGATGTCGCCTGAATGGCATATTCAGAAGCTTTTTTCAATTGATCATGTGCTTTTTCCAAGGTCGCCAAGCCTAGTAAAGCCTCGATACAATTGGGGTCTACCTGCAAAGCCGAATTGAAACTGTCTTGAGCCCTAATCATCTCATCCTTCAAGCTCAACTGAGCCATCCCACGATAAGCCATCAATTTTGCGTTTATCGGCCCTGGCAATTGGGAATCCGGTTGCAATTGGTCTAACAAGGTCTTCGGTTCGTTTTTCATCAAATAGGCTTGCGCCAAGAAACCAATCCATTTTTCCTTGGGTAGCTTAAAATCCCTTGCCTTCTCCAATTCCTTGGAGGCAGAGGCACCATCACCTTGCTTGAGATAGGTCTCTCCCAGCAATAGCCGTGCCTCGGCATTGTCAGGAGATTTCTGGAGCAGGCTCTTCAATTCCAAAACGGCACCCTTGACCTCGCCTTTTTCAAGTGCCTTCCGGGCTGACTGCAACGGATCATCGGCGATTGCGCAAATTTGGGCATCACTCGCAGCCAATATTAAAAAAAGTAACACTTTGCTAAATTTAATCACACTACCCCCTAAAAAGTTCATTGATGATGTTTTTAAAGCTTGAGGTTGAACTTTGTCAGCAAAGCATACAGAGTCGGACGTGTTATCTCCAACAACTCAGCCGCCTTGGATACATTTTCCCCTGCTTCGCTAAGGGCCGAGCAAATTGCCAGTCGCTCGGCAGACTCCCTTGCCTCACGCAAGGTTAAAATTCGCCTATTGCATTCACCCTGCGTCAACTCCAAATCTTTAACTTCGATGTAAGCACCCTGCGCCATGACCACCGCCCGCTTGATTTTATTCTCAAGCTCACGCACGTTCCCGGGCCAAACATAAGACTCCATAGCCGCCATTGATTCTTCCTTGAATCCGATTATATTGCGCATCATTTGCTTGGAATAGCGATCCAAGAATGCTCTTGCCAACACCATGATGTCACCGCTTCTCTCCCTAAGAGGAGGTAAATTGATAGTCATTTCATTGATTCGGTAATACAAATCTTCACGAAAGACCCCATCCTTGATAAGTTTTCTCATGTCTCGGTGAGTCGCGCACAATACCCTCGCATCTAACTTGATTTCCTGTCTGCCGCCAATTCGCTCCACAACCCGCTCCTGTAGCACACGCAGCAACTTGGCCTGAAGCGAAAGCGGGATATCGCCAATCTCGTCAAGGAAAAATGTCCCGCCATCCGCCAATTCAAACTTTCCCTTCACTTGGCTGGATGCCCCCGTAAACGAACCTTTTTCATAACCGAACAATTCGCTTTCCAACAGGTTCTCCGGGATGGCCGCCGCATTGACTGCAATAAACGGTTTGCCAGACCTTGAACTGAGATTGTGCAATGCGCGTGCAACCACTTCCTTGCCTGTACCGCTCTCACCTAGTATCAAAACTGTCATGCCAGTGGATGCCAATCGTTCCACAATACGGCATACTTCATGCATTTGCGGGCTTGCCGCTATCACGCCCTTCAGCGGATAGCTGTAGTGCATTCGCGCAAGTTTGCGGTTTTCCTCCTCCAAGGCATGCAACCTGAAGGCTCGCTCGACAACGAACGAAAGTATTTCCGGGTCGACTGGCTTTTGATAAAAATCATAGGCTCCTTGACCAACTGCCTTGACTGCATTCGCCGTATCGTCATTCCCTGTCAGTACGATGATCTTGGTCTGCGGCGCATAGGACAGAATTTCATTCATCGTGGCAAACCCCTCGCTTGTCCCTCCCGGGTCCGGCGGCAAACCCAAATCTAACGTCACCACTGCCGGCTCATATTTTTTGACGGCGGCAATCGCCGACTCCCTATCTTCCGCTGTCTGCATTTTGTACTGGTCGAAAGTCCAGCGTAGCTGGCTGCGCAGCCCCTGGTCGTCTTCTACAATCAACAAAGCTTTCTCACTCAAAAGCGTGTTCCACTATGGTCAATGATTCTACAAAATTCTTAGGTTTTACTATCGGCATTTTGAATGTGAACAAACTACCCTGACCCATCGCACTTTTGACGCATAGGTCTCCCCCAAGCGCGCGCGCATATTCCCGGCTCTCATAAGCACCAATCCCCATGCCGGTTAGACCCTTGGTTGTTTCAAATGGTTTAAACAGGTGGTTTGCAATGAATTCCTCAGACATTCCACCCCCATTATCCTCAATTTCAACCCATGCCCAAGCATCATCAACGAGCCTCAAATAAACTCTAACCCACCCCTGTTTTCCCGTCGCATCTTGGCCGTTGTGGATAATATGCTCAAGGGCAAAGGTAAGTCTATGCCGGTTGGCTCGAACCATCACTGGGTTGATTACTTTATCATAAATTGGCGATGGCACTTGCCGCTTCCTTGCCTCAAGGGCTTCTAACAAAGCGTCACGCAGGTCAAATTCCTCCACGACCGCCACCGAGGTTGAATTGCGCAATTGAGTCATCAGAGCGCTCATTTTACCCACCGCATGGTCGACTGTTTTTATGGCGTCCTTCATAAACTCGGGGTTGTCATGATATTTGGAGGCATTGCGCACGACAAGGCTCAATTGCGCGATCAGGTTTTTCAGGTCATGAATGACAAAGGCGGAAAGGCGGTTAAACCCCTCGAACTGACGTGCCTCAGCGAGAGCCCTCGCGGCTGCTTCCAACTCAAGATAACTGGCAACAAACCGGCTGGTTGTCTTAAGCATTTCGATAACTTCCAAGTTCCATAATTTGAATCTCTCAGATTCGGTCAATAACACTAAACCGTCAATCCCTCCCACTGTCTTCCACAATGGAACCAGCAACCAAGCCTGATCATGGGGTTCTATCCATAAAGGCTTGCTTAATCCCTCATATGCTTCAGGGATAACAAGAATTTCCTTTAAATTGACTACGGTATCCCTTCTTTCCAAGAAATGGATCACAGGGTCGTTCCCGTCTATTTGAGGGATATCTATGCATGGATAGCCGTAACTGGCGCGCCATGTAAATTTACCAGCATGATCACGCATCCACAAAACCCCACTTGGGCTTTCCACCACTTGGCTCAGTCCACGTATCACCCTCTCCTCCAATGGACAACCGTTGTTTTCAGACAACGTCGATATTACTCGCTGCCATTCCTGCCGATAGTCAAATGCATGCCTGTAAAAGTGGTTATTCAGAAATATTCGTAGCTTTGCCCTGATTTGACCCGAGAATAGCACCACCCCTAAAACCACAAAAGCACCAACTAAAAACAAGGTTTGCAGAATGGTACCCCATTCGCCACCGTAATACCGTATGAAATATCCCGCCGTAGCCATTAGCAATAAGTAGAATGCCGCGCCTAGCAAGGCAGTGGAATGAAAAACGACTTGACGAGAGATGAAAATATCCAGCGACCAATCCGGGTTTCTCCCTGCAGAAATTGCAATAAAAGGGGGCATTATCGCCACAACAATCCCCCTGGCAGCCCAAATGTCTTCCTTAACTCTCTGAAAAAGAATTGCCTCTGAATAAAGATAGAACTCATACACAAAAAGAGTGCCTAGAGCAAAGCATAACAACTTGATGCGCCAGCGTTCCGTCGTCCTTGTGTTGCGATAAATCTGCTCAATCAACACCAATCCCACAATGACCAACCCAACATGGCCTAAAAGCTGATGGGATGGCTGAAATGCATGGTTGAAAACGTTCTGTAAATATGGAAAGCACCATATGTAAATGAGCAATGGCAATAGGATTAACTTGCCCCATCGGTAAATAAATAACGAACTGGAGGGGCTTCTCACCGTATCATATTGGCTAAGCAATTTCCAAAAGAAAACCAACCAAAAGTATTTATGCAGTGCTTCCAAGGTCCATATCGTCTGGATCGAAAACCACCCAAAACGTTCCTGAAACGCGATTGCCCCAGCCCAAAAAGCCATCATGCCACAGGCAGCAACCAGCCATCGTCCGATCACATGGCCCTTCCAACTGACCAGCAACAGCAAAGTCAAACAAAGAAACGAAAGAAACCCTGCTAGATAGCAGTAATATGTCAGTGCCATCACGAATTGAAGTCACTCACAGAATAGGATCAAGCTACTAAAGCCTTCAATCATGTGTATATAACGAGAAATATTAAAGCACATAAATAACTATACCCCTCTCCCCCATAAAACCACTTCAATAGTTTGTAATATAATAAGTAAATCCAGAAATATGCTATAGTTTTTAATGTAATATAAATCATATTGCAACTTTTCTATAGTATCCTGATAACTCGACCCATAGCAATAGCATAATTGAGCCCATCCAGTTATACCAGGTTTGACCCTGTGACGCTCAGAATAATAAGGTATGGTTTCCGCAAATTTCTCAACAAACTCTGGGCGTTCCGGGCGGGGACCGACAAAACTCATCTCACCCTTTAAAACATTGATCAATTGGGGCAATTCATCAATCCTAACCTTGCGGATAAACCTCCCCACCCGAGTTATCCGGTCATCATTGGCACGGGCCCATTGAGCCTTTCCGTCTTTTTCTGCATCCGTACACATGCTGCGAAACTTGATAACCTTGAATAAAGACCCATTTTTGCCGACTCGAACTTGCCGGTATAGCACTGGCGCACGCCACCCACTTTCCAGTAAAATCGCCAAACTGGTCAACAGAATGAATGGCCAGGCAATTATTAACAAAACTACGCTTGCCAATACATCAAACCAACGTTTGAATATCTGCGCCACGCCTGCGAGGCGAAATCCATCGGAAAACACCAGCCAACTTGGTTGAAGGCTGTCCACCCGAAGCAAACCGGCCTCACGCTCGAAAAAAGTCAGCAAGTCCAACACTTCGTAACCAGCCATTTTGCAATCGAGTATCTCGTCTACCTTTATACCACCCCTGCGGTCGTCAGGCGCTATGACGATCTCATCAACATCGTTATCGCCAACAAATTCAAACAAACTTGTACGCACTTCCAATACTTGTTCCGCTTCAATACGAATAGGTTCATCGCCCATGCGGACATATCCAATAACTCGGAAGGGCTTTTGGATATTGCGCTTCTCGAATTCACGAATCATGTTGCCGCGATAACCAGCACCTAGCACAATGATGCGACGCTTGAGGGACTGTTTGTCAACAAATTTAAAAAACAGAAAACGTGACGACAAAATCCCCGTCAAGGAAACGACTAATGCGTAGGCTATAATGCGCCGCCAAGGGAATAGAAGGGGGAATACATAAAATAGTAAACTTAATATCATCCATGCAAATAGAAAACTGGTGCAAATCCGTAATAGCAAAGCTACATCGCCCATGCTGTTAGTACGTTGGTACAATCCCATCCCGGTTACGCTAAGCAATATAATCAAAGCATAGACCAGAGAAGGAATCCAAATTCCATCGCTGATGTAAAACAATTGATTCCGGTTGAAATCGCGCAATAAATCCCCACAATAGAATGATGCGGCGAAAACGCACAACTCCATCAGAAAAACTATTAAATAAATGCCTGATATATAATGACGGAAAATTCTTATCATGTTTGCTTCTTGGCCTGCTATCTATCCTAATGCGCCCTATCAACTTAAGTGCCTAGGAAAAACCGGTTCAACTCCTGAAATTAAGGGAAAGCATTATAATCAAACAGGAATTGTTTTGTATTTGAGCCTAAATAAAACACTCTTCAACCACAAGTTCAAATCCACCAAGCTTGGAACAAAAATCAGAACTCCAAACGCATAAGACTTTCGCCGAATCGATCCCGCACTCAATGGCAACGAACTGTTTACACATTATGAATAATTTACATCCTAATCTCAAACATTGTTGTGATTGTCTCATTTTCTTTAAAGTTCACGTTTTGATAATCGCAAGGCGAGTTTGGCCCAACATTTGGCAGCTCTAGAAAGCCTCAAGCCTCTCCATCGGACTAGTATCGGGTGTTAAACTATAGCATCATTGGGTTTCCCCCTACAGTAATCGTTCATTAGGAGACATTATGCGTTCGCTTTCGGAATCGAAAATTGGCATCATCGGCTTAGGCTATGTGGGGTTGCCTCTCGCCGTCGAATTTGGAAAACTCTTGCCTACAATCGGATTGGATATCAATCCTACTCGGATAGAAGAATTAAAGGCTGGCTACGACAAATCCTTGGAATGCTCCACTGAGGAACTCAAAACGGCGGAAAAACTAAGCTATTCGTCAATACCATCAGAACTCCAAGACTGTAATGTCTTCGTTGTCACTGTCCCGACTCCTATTGACGGATACAACCGTCCCGACCTGACCCCTCTCATTAAAGCTAGCCAGTCGATAGGCGGTATCCTATCGCGGGGCGATGTTGTCGTGTATGAATCCACCGTTTATCCCGGCGCCACTGAAGAAGTTTGCGTACCAATTTTAGAAGCACAATCCGGTTTGAAGTTTAACCAGGATTTCTTTTGCGGTTACAGTCCAGAAAGAATCAATCCTGGCGACAAAGAACACCGAGTCACGAGCATAAAAAAAGTAACTTCGGGTTCCACTCCAGAGGTCGCTGACTTTGTCGATGAATTATACAGGCTTGTGATCACCGTTGGCACTCACAAAGCGAGCAGCATAAAAGTTGCGGAAGCGGCAAAAGTGATTGAGAACACTCAGCGTGATGTCAACATAGCCCTTATCAACGAGTTGGCAATCCTGTTCCACAAGCTTGGCTTAAATACATTGGAGGTGCTCGAAGCGGCGGGCAGCAAATGGAATTTCCTGCCTTTCCGCCCTGGCTTGGTGGGTGGTCATTGCATTGGGGTTGACCCCTATTATTTGACCCACAAGGCGCAAGAAATCGGCTATCATCCCGAAATCATCTTGGCTGGACGCAGAATAAACGACGGCATGGGTGAATATGTGGTTCAACGCTTGGTCAAGCTGATGAACCGCAAACGCATCCATGTCTGTCAGTCAAACATTTTGATCCTCGGCCTTACCTTCAAGGAAAATTGCCCGGACATTCGAAACACTCGCGTCATAGACATTATTGACGAACTAAAAAGTTATAATGCTGCGACGGATGTTTACGATCCTTGGGCCGACCCGAATGAGGCTCTTGATGAATACGGCATCCAACTGACTAAAGAACTAAAGGAAGGGCATTATGATGCGGTGCTTGTCGCCGTTGCGCACAGCGCTTTCCTTAACATGCTGGGTCCTGAGCGGATCAAAGGGCTGTGCAAGCAAGAATCGGTCATTTTTGATGTGAAATATCTTTTGCCTAGGGATTGCGTGGATGAATATCTTTAAACATAGCGAAGAAAGACAATGAAAATTCTAGTCACCGGCACGGCTGGCTTTATAGGATTCCACCTAGCCCAATATTTACTGGCAAGGGGAGACGAAGTCATTGGCATAGACAATCTTAACGATTACTATGATGTCAGTCTAAAAGAAGCCCGTCTCGCACAATTGATAAAATCGCCAGGGTTTACCGAAGCGCGCATTTCATTGGAGGACAGGGAGCAACTGAACAAGGTTTTTGCAGACCACAAACCACAACGGGTCGTCAACTTGGCAGCCCAGGCAGGCGTCCGCTATTCCTTGATCAATCCTCACGCCTACATTGATGCTAACCTAGTGGGATTCTGCAACATACTGGAAGCTTGCCGTCACCACGAAGTCGAGCATCTAGTCTATGCCTCCAGTAGCTCGGTCTATGGGGCAAACACCTCAATGCCGTTTTCCGTGCATGATAATGTCGACCACCCAGTTAGCCTGTATGCGGCATCCAAAAAAGCGAATGAGTTAATGGCCCACACCTACAGCCATCTTTTCGCCTTGCCGACGACAGGGCTTCGCTTTTTCACGGTTTACGGGCCTTGGGGCAGGCCGGACATGGCGCTGTTCATGTTCACAAAAAACATCCTTGAAGGCAAGCCGATCAATGTGTTCAACTTCGGCAAGCACAAGCGCGATTTCACTTACATTGACGATATTGTCGAAGGCGTGGTTCGCACCTTGGATAACATTGCCACACCCAACCCTGACTGGAATGGCGATCATCCAGACTCGGCCACTAGCAAGGCACCCTATCGCCTTTACAACATCGGTAACAACCAACCCGTCGAACTGATGCGCTTCATTCAAGTGCTTGAGGAATGCCTGGGCAAAACGGCTGAAAAGAATTTCCTCCCCATGCAACAGGGTGATGTTCCTGCCACTTACGCCGATGTCAAAGCCCTAATGGACGATGTGGGATATGCGCCGAAAACTCCCATTGAAACCGGCATAGCCCGCTTTGTTCAATGGTATAAATCGTATTACCCGATCCAATGAATGCGACCAATGCCTCAAAGGTGATTGGCTTTGCCGGCTACAGTGGCGTAGGCAAAACCACGCTGCTGAAACAAATCATCCCCTTACTTTCGGCGAAAGGCTTGCGGGTGGGACTGATCAAAAAAACCCACCATGACATTGAAATCGACAAACCAGGGAAGGATAGCTATGAATTGCGCATGGCAGGGTTCAATCCAGTGATGCTTTCATCCTCTCATCGCCGGGCCATCATCACAGAACACAAGCTTGTTCGTGAGCGTAGCCTTTCGGAAGAATTGAATTATTTTGACCGGACAGAAGTAGACCTTATCCTTGTGGAAGGCTTCAAGACGGAAATTTTCCCCAAGATCGAATTGCATCGGCCTTCCTTGGGCATGCCTTTGCTACACCTTGGAGACTCATCGATCATCGCCGTGGCGACCGACGCTACATTGCCTATAGAACGCAGCATACCTTGGTTCGACATAAATTCCCCTAAGCCGATTGCTGACTTCATGCTTGATTTCTTAAATGACCATGGAATTTACTGATCACTGCTCCGAACCTAGCAATTCCCTATCACTCGAGGATGCTCAAGCTCGCATCCAAAAGGCCGTTCCCCAGATAACCGGGGTTGATAATGTCCCGCTCAAGCTAGCACGGGGCCGTGTACTGGCAGTCACTATCGCTGCACCGAACGACCTGCCCCCCTTTCCGAACTCAGCCATGGATGGTTATGCTTTTCGCCATGAAGACATATCTGTGAATAAGTGCGCCACACTGACCGTTGTAGGCACTTCGTTTGCCGGCAAACCCTACCAAGGCAATCTTGGCTCAGGGGAATGTGTGCGCATATTCACTGGTGCGGCGATGCCTGTTGGCGCTGATACAGTCATCATGCAGGAAGATGTCACTAAGGACTCAACTGTTATCCGTCTGAATAGAGCCATTGTACCATTTGCCAATGTGCGCCCTGCCGGTGATGAAATCCATCGAGATGAATGCCTGCTGGAAAGTGGCAAACTGTTACAATACGCTGAACTTGGGTTATTGGCATCAGCCGGATTACCATTCGTGACGGTTACCCGCAAGCTTCGCGTGGCTTATTTTTCCACTGGCGACGAGCTTCGTAGCGTTGGGGAAGCCTTGGATTTCGGGCAAATCTACGATAGCAACCGTTATTTGCTACACAGCCTGTTGGGGCATCCGGCGATAGAAACCATTGACATGGGCGTTGTGACCGACGATGCCCCCACTGTTAAACAGGCCCTGCTAGATGCCTCACGGCAAGCCGATGTCATTATCTCGTCAGGGGGCGTTTCTGTGGGCGATGCCGATTTTGTCGCGGCATCATTGGCTGAGCTTGGTCAAATTGATTTCTGGAAAGTCGCTGTCAAACCGGGAAAACCCTTTGCATTCGGAAAAATAGGGTCGGCTTGTTTTTTTGGTTTGCCAGGCAATCCGGTCGCCGTACTGGTCACCTTTCAACAATTGGTAAGGTCGGCGCTATTAAGTATGATGGGTACTCACCCCACCCCCCCTTTGAGATTGAGGGCCGTAAGCCGTACACAACTGAAAAAATCACCGGGGAGGATGGAATTCCAACGAGGACTTTTCGAAGCCGACGGAATCGGCGGGTTCACCGTCACCGGGCTGGATCGGCAAGGCTCCCATCAATTATTAGGCGTTAGCCGAGCCAACTGCTTTATTGTTTTACCAAAGGATAACAAGGGAGTAATGCCAGGGGAGCCAGTCGAAATTGAACCCTTTGTGGATTCATCATTTTGACTGCGTGGGATCAAACTGAGCCTCACCATACTATTTCTTCTTTTTTCCTATCACTGACACTTGAATCATATGAGGAAGCACATGCCAAATCGTGGAATATTAATCACTGGGGGCGCTGGCTATATCGGTAGCCATGTCGTCAAGCAATTGGGGGCTAGGGGCGAAAAGCTAGTCGTACTCGACAATCTCTGCACTGGCTTCAGCGATGCTGTTCTCTATGGTGAATTCATCGAAGGAGACACAGGTGACACCGATCTAGTTTCCAAAATCCTTCACGAACACAATATTGAAGCCGTCATTCACTTTGCAGCCCACACCATCGTTCCCGAATCGGTGGAGAACCCTCTTAAGTATTATGGAAACAATACCTGCAAAACCCGACATCTTTTGCAATGCTGCCAGCAAGCCGGGGTCAGCCATTTTATTTTTTCGTCAACCGCCGCCACTTACGGCATACCCCAAGACACCTTATGCTCAGAGGACACATTAACCTCGCCCATCAACCCTTACGGAACATCAAAATTGATGAGCGAAACGATGCTGCGCGACTTATCCTTTGCATCCTCGCTACGCCATGTCATTTTGCGCTACTTTAATGTCGCCGGTAGCGACCCGGACGGGCAAATAGGGCAATCCACACGTAAATCGACCTTGCTGATCAAAGTCGCTGCGGAAGTGGCAGTCGGTAAACGTGAGAAGCTGTTAGTATTTGGCGATGACTATCCAACGCCAGACGGCACGGGGGTGAGGGATTACATCCATGTCAGTGACCTTGCTGATGCCCATATCCAAGCGCTTGACTATCTGCGCAATGGCGGAGAATCCACGCTGCTGAATTGCGGGTACGGTCATGGTTATAGCGTGCGCGAAGTAATTGATGCAGTAAACCGCGTTAATGGCACTCCCATCAAGGTTGAGCAACATCCCCGTCGTGCAGGCGACCCGCCATCACTCATCGCCGCCGTGGAAAAAATTCATCGCACCTTTAATTGGACACCACGTTATGATGACTTGGATTTTATCGTAAAAACCTCGCTGGATTGGGAAAAGAAATTAAAGTCATCGGAGCAATAGGAAGTCTCAATTGGACATGGGCGCAGTTTTCAGACGATGGAATGGTTGATTATCCCAAAAGAAAAAAGGTTTCTGTCTTAAGATGGGAAGTTTTGCACCATACTGCCGGTACGTTTCAGTTCTAAACCAATTCAACACAGTGGCAATGCCAATTTACATGTAAGTTCAAGAGTTAGGTGTCATTAGGGAAAATACGCCGGATCTCGCGGCTTGGGCAACGGTGTGGTTTCTTCGGTGTTCACGATCCAACCACCGCCCATGGCGCGATAAAGGCCAATGGCGGCGAGGAAATTATTATTCTGCGCTTGCACTAGGTCAATTTGCGCATCAAACAACTGGCGGACGGAATCTAAATAGGTTAGATAGTCGGTATAACCTTCGTCATAGCGAATTTTCGACAACCTGAAATAAGTTTCCACCGATTTCACCCGTAGCACTTGGCTGTCCCGTTGCTCTTTGGTTTTGATTGTGCCTATCATCGAATTTTCAAATTCTCGAAAACCGGATATGATGGAACGGTGATAATTCGCCAAGGTTGACCGTTGCTCTGCCTCCGCCGCTTGGACTTGACCTTCAATCCTGCCCGCCGTGAAAATCGGCATGGCAAGGTTCGCACCTATGGACCAGAAATTGGCACCGGGGGTCATCAGCGTCCCCATTTGCGTACTCAGTTGACCGATATCCCCGGTTAAGGATATTTTAGGGAAGTAGTTACCTCGCGCCACACCTATACGGGCGTTGGCCGCGATCAAGCGCTGTTCTGCCAAGGCGATGTCGGGACGGCGCAGCAGCAGATCGGACGGCAAGCCAGACGGCGCGGCAGGGACATTCAGTTCATCCAAGGTCAACCCGCGCTGAATCTTGCCGGGATTGCGACCTAATAGGATGCTAATGGCATTTTCGGTTTCAACGATGTTTTTTTCGAAAATGGGAATTTGCGCACTGCGCCGCTCCAATTCCGATTCCGCCTGGGTGACTTCCAGTTCCGAGGTGTAGCCTTCTTGGAAACGCAATCTCGCAATGTGAAGCGCCTCTTTGAGCGTTTCCACGATTTCTTGGGTGATTTCGAGGTCCCTGTCGTAGGTGCGCAACTGAACATAAGCCGTGGCGACATCGCTGACCAAGGTTAGCATGACCGCACGCTGAACCGCCTCAGAGGCCAACATTTCGGCAAAAGCCGCTTCATTGGCGCGGCGCAACTGACCCCAAATATCCAACTCCCAATTCATCTGCGGTCCCATCCTGGCATAGTCAAAATCTTGACCACCGACATCAATACCCGGAATTGAGAAATTGAACATCTTCGCACTGTTTTGCTTGCGCACATATTCGGCCCCGCCGCTCACCTGTGGGAACAGGTTTGAACGGGTGGCTCCATATTGCCCCATGAATCTATCGACATCGGCAACCGCTATCTGAAGGTCATAACTGCCCTTGATGGCTTGATCCACCAACCGATTCAGAACCGGGTCACCCAATTGACCCCACCAGCGGGTATTGCTGAAATCCCGTGCATTCTGTTCGGTGAATCGCCATTGCTTCGGGGTATCGATGACGGGCTTCTGATAATCTGGCCCGACTTTCCAGCAGCCCGCCAACAGCACCAGCAAAACGGTGG